>CAYTSH010000181.1:0-3987 GCA_964440395.1 uncultured Microbacteriaceae bacterium | reverse complement strand
CTGATCTCGGGCCGACGCCGCTCACCCCAAGCAGCGCTTGAAACATCAGCAGCTCGTCGTGCGATGCGAAACCAAAGAGAGTCAACGAGTCCTCCCGCACGACGAGTGTCGTGAAGAAAAAAGCAACCTCGCCAACTCGAACCTGCGTCGCCTGCTGGGCAGTGACTTCCAGGGCAAAACCAACACCTTGAACCTCAACCACAATCTGCTGTTGCCGGATCGCCTGCACACGCCCCTGAAGTGAAGAAATCATACAACCCAGCCTACGGGTTTTTCACGCCGCGAGATCGCATCTCCGCCGCTTGCCAGGCCAGCTGGGCTGGTGTAAGCGTGCCGGACGCAACCGGTGTTTGCGTCGGCACACCCCCGCGCCAGCCGTGACAGATTGCAAGGGCAAGCGCATCGGCTGCGTCGGCAGGTTTGGGAACAGCGTCGAGTCCGAGAATGCGAGCAACCATCCGACCAACCTGAGCTTTATCGGCCGAGCCGTAGCCAGTCACCGCAGCTTTCACCTCGGTAGGGGTGTGCAACACCACCGGAATACCTCGGGTGGCGCACAGGTACAGTGCGACGCCGCTGATCTGGGCGATCCCCATCACCGTGCGAACGTTCTGCTGTGCAA
The DNA here is from genome assembly GCA_964440395.1 of uncultured Microbacteriaceae bacterium. GTDB lineage: Bacteria > Actinomycetota > Actinomycetes > Actinomycetales > Microbacteriaceae > CAYTSH01. The sequence continues at coordinate 3,365 of CAYTSH010000181.1, read as the reverse complement.
ACACTCGCTCAAGCGCCACAACGTCGGGCCGAAACTCTGCGATGCGCGCATCGATGGCTTCCCCAATGAGGTGCAGGCGTCGAGAGAGCTCCTGGGCGGGCGTTGTGCGCACAACCGAAACGTGCACAAACGTGGGCAAGGCACGACCACGCGCATCGATTACGCCGATGCCGCAGCGGGTCAGCCCAGGGTCGATCCCAAGCACCCTCACGCCGCACCCCAAACACACACGAGCAGGTTACTCGTCCGCTTCGAGTTCAGCCTCAACCTCTGGCGTCAACGAAAAATTGCTGTAAATATTCTGCACGTCGTCACTGTCTTCGAGTGTGTCGATGAGCTTGAAAATCTTGCGGGCGGTCTCGGCGTCGACATCGACAGAAAGATTCGGCATGAACGCAATATCAGCAGAATCGTAGTCGATACCGGCATCTTGCAGGGCGGTTCTCACCGCAACCAAGTCTTGCGGCTCTGCAATGATCTCAAAGTCATCGCCCCGATCAGTCACTTCCTGGGCACCTGCGTCAAGCACCGAAAGCAGCACATCGTCTTCAGTCAGCCCAGCCACTTTCGACACGATGATGACGCCTTTTCTGCTGAAATTGTAGGCAACACTCCCCGGGTCGGCCATGGTGCCACCGCCACGACTCATCGCGGTGCGCACTTCGGCGGCTGCCCGGTTTTTGTTGTCGGTGAGACACTCGATCAGCAGCGCAACCCCGCCCTGCGCATAGCCTTCGTACATGATGTTCATGTATTCAACTTGTTCACCTAGCAGCCCGGCACCGCGCTTAATCGCCCGCTCGATGTTGTCGTTCGGCACGGAGGTTTTTTTGGCTTTCTGAACTGCGTCGACCAGTGTGGGGTTCCCCGAGAGGTCGGCACCGCCGAGCTTCGCGGCTACCTCAATATTTTTGATCAGTTTGGCAAACGCCTTTGCGCGGCGAGAGTCGATCACGGCTTTCTTATGCTTGGTGGTTGCCCACTTGGAATGTCCAGACACCTGTCTCCCTCAAGGAATAAAACTCGTACACGGTATTCTATCGCGACCGATCGTTAGTGTTGAGCAGGGGTATCGCCCGTGTCCGGCCAGGCTCGCGCCAAACTTCGCCGCACGTCGCCCAGCAGCTGTGGGAGCGCTTTGGTTTTGGCGATGATCGGAAAAAAGTTTGCGTCGCTTGCCCACCGTGGCACGATGTGCTGGTGGAGGTGCGCCGCAATGCCCGCCCCGGCAATCACGCCCTGGTTCATGCCGATGTTGAAGCCGTCGTTGTTGGAGACCTGCTGCAACACCCGCATCGCCGTCTGGGTCAGCGCACCGATTTCGGCAACCTCGTCGGGGGTCGCCTGATCGTAGGTGCCGATGTGGCGGTAGGGGCACACCAGCAAGTGCCCGCTGTTGTACGGGAACAGGTTCAGCAGCACATAAGCGGTCGTGCCGCGGGCGACGATGAGCCCTTCTTCGTCTGAAACCGTGGGCGCGTAGCAGAACGGGCAGTCCTCCGCTGACGGCTGCTGACCGTGTTGGATGTAGACCAGTCGGTGCGGCGTCCAGAGCCGTTGAAACTCGTCAGGCACTCCCGCGAGGTGCGCCGCCGAGGTTGCGACTTGCGGTTCCGCCGGTGACGCAGTGGTCTCGGCGCTCGATTCAAGGGTGGATGCCGCAGTCACCTGATCGTCCGGCTCGCCGTAGTGTGCTACCGAAAGTCTGGCCATGCGGTGATCACTTGCTCATGCTCGGCAATCGACTGGCAGATGCGCTCGATTGCGCGTTCGATGGGAACCCCGTTGCATTGCGTGCCATCGCGAAAGCGGAAACTGACCGATCCGTTTGCCGCGTCCTGCTCCCCCGCGATGAGCATAAACGGCACTTTCTGCGCGGTGTGGGTGCGAATTTTTTTCTGCATGCGCTCATCGGACCGATCGGTTGTCGCTCGAACCCCCCGCTGTTGGAGTGCGGCAACGACCGTGTCGAGATAGTCGGCATAGTCGCCGGCAACGGGAATACCAACAACCTGCACCGGGGAGAGCCAGACCGGGAAGGCGCCCGCGTAATGCTCGGTGAGCACCCCGAAGAATCGTTCAATCGAGCCGAAGAGTGCCCGGTGAATCATCACGGGGCGCTGTTGGGTGCCGTCGGCTGCGGCGTAGGTCAGGTCGAATCGCTCTGGCAGGTTAAAGTCGAGCTGAATCGTTGACATCTGCCAGGAGCGCCCAATGGCATCGCGCGCTTGCACTGAAATTTTCGGGCCGTAGAACGCCGCCCCGCCGGGATCAGGTATCAGCTGGATTCCTGATTCTTCGGCAACCTCCGCGAGTGTGTTGGTGGCAAGATCCCACAAGTCATCGTTTCCGACAAATTTTTCTGGGTCTTTCGTCGACAATTCGAGGAAGAAATCGTTTAGGCCGTAATCGCGCAGCAGATCGAGCACAAACCCGAGTGCGTTGGTCAGCTCGGATTTCATCTGCTCCCGCGTGCAGTAGATGTGCGCATCATCCTGCGTCATGCCGCGAACGCGGGTAAGCCCATGCACCACCCCAGATTTTTCGTAGCGATACACAGTACCAAACTCAAAAAGACGTATCGGCAGTTCACGGTAGGAGTGCGAACGTGCCCGGTAAATCAGGTTATGCATGGGGCAGTTCATCGGTTTGAGGTAATAGTCTGTACCCGGTTTGCGCACCACACCCTGCTCATCAACCTCAGCATCGATATGCATTGCGGGGAACATGCCGTCTTTGTACCACTCTAAATGCCCCGAGACCTCGTAGAGGTGCCCCTTCGTAATGTGTGGCGTGTTGACGAACGAGTAGCCGGCGTCCCGGTGACGCTTTCGCGAATACTCTTCCATCTCGGTGCGGATGATCCCGCCGTTTGGATGAAAAACCGGCAGGCCGCTGCCCAACTCGTCTGGAAAGCTAAACAGGTCAAGCTCCACGCCAAGTTTTCGATGATCGCGCTTCGCCGCTTCCGCCAGCCGATGCTGGTACTCACGCAGGGCATCCTTTGATGGCCAAGCCGTTCCGTAGATGCGCTGCAACTGAGGATTTTTTTCGGAGCCCCGCCAGTAGGCGGCAGCAGAGCGGGTCAGTGCGAAACCGTTGCCAATCTGCCGAGTGCTCGGCAGGTGCGGCCCGCGGCACAAATCCTTCCACAGCACCTCACCCGTCTGCGGGTCCACATTGTCGTAAATCGTGAGTTCCGCCCCACCAACCTCGACCGATTCTGATTCACCGGCGGGTGCACCTTTCAACCCAATGAGCTCCAGTTTGTAGGGCTCATTGGCAAGCTCCGCTCGCGCCTGCTCTTCGGTGACGACTCGCCGCACGAAGCGCTGACCCTGACGGATGATGCGTTCCATCTGTGT
>CAYTSH010000180.1:0-3991 GCA_964440395.1 uncultured Microbacteriaceae bacterium | reverse complement strand
CGCGCCAGCAGCGACACCACCTCGGTGACGTCGAGTTGCCGGCCAGCGACACGTTCCGCCTCGAGCACCGCCGCGGTTTCGTCAACCTCCGGGGCGCACAGCACCGGTTCGATGCCGGCCTGGCGCAGCAGGGCGAGTCGGGCGGGGGAGGTGGAGGCAAGAATGAACATGGGGCTGCTTTCGGTGTGGTCGGTCGGCGTGGCCGCTCAGCCTCAACTATGCCATGCTCGAAGCATGACTGATTGGAACAACGACCACGGCGCGGATGTGGCGGGCACGGAGTTGGCGGGCACGGAGTTGGCGGGCACGGACGCGAGGGGCACGGATGTGGCGGGCACGGCATCCACCCCATCGATTGCGGTCGGGCAGACCCTCACGCTCACCCTCACCGGGTTCGCGCACGGCGGGGTGGCGATCGCCCGCCACAACGGCCAGGTGGTGTTCGTGAGCGACGGGATCCCCAATGAACGGGTGGATGCCGTCGTCACCGAGGTGCGCGCTCGCAAGTTCCTGCGCGCCAGCGTTGTGCGCGTCCACACCCCGTCGCCGCACCGGCAGGAGCACGTTTGGCCGGAGGCGGCCCTGGAGGTGCCGCCAGATGCCAGGGTTGGCGGTGCGGAGCTGGGTCACATTGCCCTCCCGGAGCAGCGGCGACTGCTTGCCGGGGTGATTGCCGAAGCGTTGCAACACCAGGCGGGCTGGGTCGGGCGCGTGGTGGTGCGGGGTGTTGCCGGCGACGATGACCGGTTGGGGCTTGGCTGGCGCACCCGGGTCACGCTGCACGCGGATGGGCGCGGCGGCTTTGGCCCGTTCGCGGCGCGCAGCCATCAGGTGGTGCCGGTGACCGGCCTGGCCCTGGCCGATCCGAGGCTTGCCGAACTTGCTGAGCGTTGCCTGCGCGAGCCCGCCGGACTGAGCGCAGCCGATTCGGTGGTGCTGGTTGCCCCGAGTGTTGGGGCAGCGTTTGCGGTGCCGCTGCGCGTGCCGCCACACCCGCCCCGGCAGGGCGGGAATCGGCGCGGGAACGGGCGCGGGCAGGCCGCCGGGACTGGGCAGGCAGCCGGGACTGGGCGGGTGCCGCGGGGAATGCCGGCCGTGCTCGCGGGCGTCGCGCTGCCCGGCTGGGCTGCCGCCCCGGAGTGGGCGGAGGAGCGGGTGGGGGAGCGCGTGTTTCGCCTGGCGCCCAACGGTTTTTGGCAGGTGCACCGCGCCGCCGCGGAGGAGTTGAGCGCCTCGGTGGCGCGCGCCGTGGACCCCGACCTGTTTGATGCGGCAGCCCCAAACCTTGACCTCTACGGCGGGGTAGGGTTGCTTGCCGCTGCCCTCATTGACCGGCTGGGCACCGCCGCCGGGGCTCGCACGGCGGTGCGGGTGACCACGGTCGAGGCGGACGCGGTTGCTTCCAGCTTCGCCGCACACAACCTTGCCGGCGACGTTGCGGCCAGTGCCGTCGCCGAACGAACCGACCGGTTTCTGCGCGGGTTGGAGCGCACCCTGGGGGATGCTGCCCGCAGCGAGTTTCACCGCGCGACCGTTGTGCTTGACCCGCCCCGTGCCGGCGCGGGCGCCGAGGTTATCGACGCCCTGGCGCGCCTCGCCCCGGCGCAGGTGATTTACGTTGCCTGCGACCCCATCGCACTGGCACGCGACGCGGGGCGACTCACCCGCGCCGGGTACGAACTGCGCACGCTGGACGCGATCGACCTGTTCCCAAACACCCACCACGTGGAGTGCGTGGTTGCATTCGTGCGGGCGGGTGCGGCTGCACGCTGAGCGGTTACTCCCGCACCCAGCGGGGCGTGAACTCGCCGCGATATTCCATGATGGTGCCCAAACCCGGCAGTGCCGCCACCACGTCAATCGTGTGCAACCCCGTCACGGTGTTGAAGCCGTCCACGCCGTCGAGTCGCACCCCCAGCCAGTTCGGCAGCGTGAGCCACCAGCGCAACACCCGAATCCGGGTGCGCACGGCACGCATCCGCACCCCGGCATCCCCGGTGATGGTTGCTTCGAGCAGCGCCTCGATGCGCTGCGAAGCGCCCAGCAGGTCGCGCACGCGCCCGGGCCCGGCAACCGAAACTTCGTCCTGAAACACGGCCACGCCCCGATCGAACCGAAACTCCCGCACGGCGGTGAAACGCAACGAACCATCGGCGGCGCGCGTGGTGCGCCCGGTGAGCGTGAACGGCACATCGCGACCCCGGTGCGGCAACACCACCCCGGGGCCGAACACGAGCCGCATCAGTCCCGCCGCCCACCACAGTTTGCCGTCCACCACCCGAAACACGCCCTCGGCGCGCAGGGTGAGCCCCGCTTCGTGCGGTCCAGAAAGAAAGTTCCACACCACAGGGTGGATGCCCGGTGCCAGTTCAGCCAGCGCCGCACCGTACACGCTGGTCGCGCGCTCAGTCATGGCGCAGCAACCGTTCGGTGTTGCGCGCGGTTTCGAGCGCCGCCGCCGCGGTTTCGGCGAGCACCGTCACGTGCCCAACTTTGCGACCGGGGCGCGAAGTTTTCGCGTAACTGTGCACCTTCGCTTCCGGATGTGCGGCGAGCGCCACCGGGTAGCGGTCCTGCATGAGCTGCCCGACCGGGCCGCCGAGCACGTTCACCATTGCGACGGCGGGGGCGCGCAGCCCGGTTGCGCCGAGCGGCAGGTCGCACACCGCGCGCAGGTGTTGTTCAAACTGGCTGGTTGCTGAGCCTTCGATGGTCCAGTGGCCGCTGTTGTGTGGGCGCATGGCGAGTTCGTTCACGAGCAGGCTGCCGTCGGCGCATTCGAACAGTTCCACGGCGAGCACGCCGGTCACATCGAGCCCTTCGGCTACGCGCACGGCAATGTCTGCGGCGGCCCGGGCAACGGTTTCGGGTGTGTTGGGTGCGGGGGCGATGACCTCAGCACAGATGCCGTCGCGCTGCACCGTTTCGACGAGCGGCCAGAGCTCCCATTCGCCGTTTGGCCGCCTGGCGATGAGTTGCGAAAGTTCGCGACGAAACGCCACCCGTTCTTCGACGAGCAGTTCGTCGCCGTGAGCCTCCGACGAGCGTTCCGCGAACCAATCGGCGACGTCGCTCACCGCGGTAACCAGGCGCACACCGTTGCCGTCGTAGCCGCCACGGGCGCGTTTCACGACGAGGGTTGGGTTGGTGGCGAGCAGCGCGGCCAGGTCGGCTTCGGTTGCTGCGAGCCACCATGTTGGCACGGGAACCCCGAGCCGGTCGAGCTCTTGCCGCATGACCCGTTTGTCTTGGGCGACCCGCAGGGCCTGCGGGTGCGGGTGCACCCGAACCCCGGCATCCACCATGGCTTGCATCACGGCGAGTGGCACGTGTTCGTGATCGAACGTGACCACGTCGACGGTTGCGGCGAAATCAAGCACCGGTTGGGTGGCGCGGCCGTCGCCAATCATGGTTGCGGCGAGCGCAGCCGACATGCCTTCCGTTTCGGCGAGCACGCGCAAATCCAACCCGAGGTGCACCGCCGGGGGGATCATCATTCGGGCAAGTTGTCCGCCACCAATCACACCCACACGTATCGACATGCTGCGCCTTTCGTTTCCCGCACCGTGCGGGCACTGGTTCTATTCAACACGAAAGCGGCGTGGGCCGCACACCCCGTTCACCACGATTGGGGCTGTGCTGCGGGTCGCTCGGCGGGCAGCGTGCCGGGATGTTCGTTGGCGGGTTGCTGCCGGTCGATGAGTTCGTGCAGCATTGCGGTGTTGAGTTCGGCGTTGGGTATGTCAAACAGTTGAACGGGTTGGGTGCCACCCGTGTGCAGCATGATGGTGCCCGAGCCGAAGCGGCGCTGCCAGAACGTTTGACGCAGCGTGATGTTGTGGATGCGCCCGAGGCTGGTTTCTGTGCGTCGCTGGGTGGGTTGGCCGCGACGCACAATGATTCGTTTGGTGGTGATGACGGTGCTTGAGCTGAGCCAACGAAACAGCGGCACCAGGGTGAGCAGGAGCAGGAGGCAGCCGCCGATGCTGAG
>CAYTSH010000179.1:0-3997 GCA_964440395.1 uncultured Microbacteriaceae bacterium | reverse complement strand
GGTGCCGGGAATGGGGGTGCCGGCAGCGTCAACGACGATCAGGGTTGCCCCGGGAAGCAGGCCGAGACCCGTCACCACGGTGCCATTCGATTTGTTCACCACGAGCGATGGCAGCGGAGTGGCGGCGACGGTGAGCGTCACCGCGGCGGAGGTGTTCAACGCCGGGTCGCGTTCCACCACGGTCACGGTTTGCCCGTCACCGAGCGGCGGGTCGAAGGCGCACACGAACTCCCCCGACGCGGGAATGGTTTGCTCGCACAGCACATCGCCGGTGGCCGGGTTGGTGACCACGATCGTGTTGCCCGGGGTGCCTTGCCCGCTGATGGTTGACCCGTCAGAGGGATTCACCACCGGCGCGGGTGGGTTTTCGTCGTCAACCAGCACCGAGGCTGCGGGCGAACTGAACCCAAACACGTCAACCGCGCTCACGAGCAGCTTCGTTCCACCGGGCTGTGCCGGGGTGATCAAAACCGTAAACTGTCCCTGCGCGTTCGCGATGCCATCGGCGATGGGGTTGCCCAGTTCGTCGGTGACGACAATCCGTTTGCCGGGCTGCGCGGTGCCTCGCACGCTGGCACCGTTGGATGGTTGCACAGCGGGCGTTTCAGGCGTTGCGACGAACCGCAGTCGCGCGGTGTCTGTCGCGGGCACGCCCGCCACGTCGAAGCTAACATCCGCGGTGCCCGGGGTGAGCGATTCGAGTGTCACGGTGTATTCGCCTGGCTGCGTTCCGGGCGTGAGCTGCCCGAGGGTTCCGAGGGTGCTAGTGATGGTGATGGTGTTTGCGGGCGCATCGCTGACCGGGTTGCCGTAGGCGTCGCGGAGTGTGACGGTGAGGGTGGCGGCGCTGCCGCTTTTCGCCTCCACAACGATGGCACTGGTGCGGATGCTGCTGGCGGCTGGGTCGGGCGCCCCGGCTGTGAAGGTGATCACTTTTGCCGCCTGGATGAGGTTGCGTTTGGAGGCGATTGACGCGGTCACGGTGTAGTCTGCCGCGACGGTGGTGGTGAAGCCCACCTGCACCTGCCCGGCGGCATCTGTCTGGTAGGGACCGGGCTGATCGGCAACGAGGCCTTGCGGGTAGTTGAACTCGACGAACGCGTTGGGCACCGGGTTGCCGAGCGGGTCGCGCAGAATCACCTGGGCAAGAAACGCGTCGACACCGTTCGCGATTTGCGGGGTGCTCGGCGTGAACGTCCAGCTTGATGTTGCCGCGCTGGGCGCGTCTGCGGCGAAGTCGAAGGTAGCGCTGCCGAAGGGGGTGGCGGCGAGTGCGGGCACGGTTGCGGTGCCGGCGTAACTGCCGGCCACGGTGCTGGTGATGTCGGTTTCGGCGACCCCGTCGGCGCCGGTTACGACGCTTGCGGTGTAGCTGGGCGCCCCGGCTACCGCAAAGTTGACGGTTTCACCGGCGACTGGGTTGCCGTACTGGTCGCGGAGCGTCACCCGCATGTAGTGCGCCGCAACCCCGTCGGAGAGCACGGCACCTTGGGAGTGCGCGAACGTGCTTGCTGCGGCGTCTGGGGCGAGGGCGACAAAGTTGGCGGTGCCGTTGCCGATGGTGAGGTTTGCCCCGTTGGGTTCGTAGACGGCGAGTATGGTTGCGTCGCCCGCGACGGTTGCGGTGATGTCTGCCGTGTAGGTGCCGGGTGTTGGTTCGCTGATGGCGCCGATTGTGACACCGCTGGGGGTGGCGGTGAGTGCGATGCGAGTGCTGGCGCCGGTGACGGGGTTGCCGTTGCCGTCGCGCAGGTTGACGGTGGCGGTGTGGGTGCCGCCGCCGACGGGTTGGGCACCTTGGCTGATCGATAGGGTGGATGCGTTGCTGCCGTCAACGACCGGATCCCCCGCTTGGAAGGTGGCCGTGTTGGTGCCCATGAGCGTGGTGTTGGCACCGGGCAGGAGGCTGTCGGCGAAGTACGCCCGAATGGTTTTGGTTCCGCTGCTGAGTGATGAAATGGTGGCGGTGTATTCGCCCGGGCCGGTTTCGGTGATGGGGCCGACGGTGACGCCGTCGGCGGGGGTGGGCACGAAGCTCACTCGCGCGGGCAGCCCGGTGACGGGGTTGCCGATGGGGTCGGTCATGGTGAGGGTGGCGGTGTGGTATTCGGTGCCGTCGGCGAGTTTGTTTCCGGGGGTGATGGTGAAGATGCTGCTGGTCGGGTCGGGGTCGGCTGCCACGAATACGAGTGTGCGGGTGGGGCCGATTTTGGTGCTGCCGACGAAGGCGGATACGGTGTATTGTCCGGGTTTGTTGGCAATGAAGGGCACTGTCACCCTGCCGCCCACGTCGGTGACGTAGGGGCCGGCGAAGCCGATGCTCACACCGTTTTGGAGGTCGAAGGTTACGGGGGTTGCCGGCGGCACTTCGGTGCCTGACGCAAACGCGAGGGTTACGGTGCCGGTGACGTTGCCGCTCGTGCCAACCGCTACGGGGGTGACGGGGTTGATGGTGAAGGTGGAGGCGCTGCCTGAGATGGCGCGTTTGATGGTCAGCTGGGTGAAGGTGGAGGCGACGGTGCTGCCGTCACCGGCGACGAGCGTGACGGTGCCGTTGGTGACGGTGCCGTTGGCACCGCTGACTGCCCGGATGGGGAGGGTTGCGGTAAGAAATTGTTCGGTGTTTGACCCGAGCTTGCCGCAGCGAATGGTGCCGGTGGTCCACACTCCTGGTTGGGCTGGCACGGTGAGTGCGGCATCCGTGTAGCATTGCCGGCCGATTGCGGGCGGGATAATTTCACCGCCGGGGGGTGCGGTGAATGCTGCGTAGGCGCCGAGGGAGTTTTGAAAGTTGATGCTGTAGGTGGAGGATTGCCCGTAGTCGAGCTCCACCCCGGCGGGTGGCGCGAGCACGGGCGGCGAGAGTCGCGTTTGCAGGGTGGTTCTGGCGTTGTCGACGAGCGATTCGGTAACGAGCGAGGCGTAGCCGTTGTCCATGAACTCGTTGGGTTGGCCATCGTCTATGCGCACGGGCACGGTGACCGTGCCGAAGACGGTGCTTTTGCCGGGGATTTTTTCGCCGCAGCGCAGTTCCCGGTTGGTGTACCAGGTGCCGGGGGTGGCGAGCGTGGTCATGCTGAAGTTTGTATAGCAGGGCACGCCGAGGGTGGGGGCCTGAATGGACGCATTTTCGGGTGCGGCGAGCGCGAGAAACGAGCCGTAGGCGGTGCCGAAGGGGATGGTGTAGCTGCCGACCTGCCCGATGTCAGCGGTGTAGGTGCGGTTTGGCAGGGCGAGTGGCGTGGAGGTGACGGAAAGCACGGACGATTCGATGGCAACCCCGGCGGAGGTGAACAGGTCGATGCGGCCGTTGTTCACGGTGGTTCCCGTGGTGAGGTTGGTGCCGCGCACGGGCAGTTGGTAGGGGCCAAAGAACTGGTTGCCGCTGGCGAGCCCGCAGGTAATGGGCCCGGCGTGCCACTGGCCTTTCGGCAGCACGGTCACGAACGCGTCGGTGTAACAGGTGTAGGTGGTTGCGACGGGGGCTTGCATTTCGGTGCCGGTTGGCGGCGTGTAGGTGATGTAGGCGCCCGAGTTGGTGAACTTGAGCATGTTGAAGGTGCCGCTTTGCCCAATTTCGAGGGTGATGGTGGTGTCTGCCGCCGCGTTGGCCGGCGCTGGTTGGGCGAGGGTGAGGGTGGCGCCGGTGAGGAGTGCGGCGAGGGTGAGCGCGAACGCCCGGAGTGTGGGGGTGTGGAGGGGGTTCCGCGTGCGAATGTTCATGGCGTGTGCATCATTCTTTCGTGCAGTTCAGGTGGGGTTCACTGGGCGGATGCCCGCCCCGGCAGCCAGCGCGTCTCCACGTCGCCGCTGAACTATTCCTACCACATGCACAGCTCATTCACCACGATCTAAGAGATTTCTCTCATCATTGACTGCGGGCTGGGGCTGGCGAGTCGGTGCGCGGTGGGGGGGGGCGCGAAAAGTCGCGCCAACCCCCAACCATTCCAAGCATAACGGGTGTCCCGCCCCGCCGCGGCGCAGCACCCGCATCCCA
>CAYTSH010000178.1:0-4062 GCA_964440395.1 uncultured Microbacteriaceae bacterium | reverse complement strand
CTGACCGCGCTGGGGCGGGGTGTTCGGGTGCGACCGGCTCCGGTCATCCCGTTGTGGACTACACTGCTTTATATGGCTTGACGCATACGACAAAGCGATATTGACGAGGTGAAATCTCGCGTGAATATTGCCGACGTGGTGAGTGAGCACGTGACGTTGAAGTCTGCCGGGCCGGGTTCGTTGAAGGGGCTTTGCCCGTTTCATGATGAGCGCAGCCCAAGTTTTCACGTGCGGCCGACTCTCGGCTACTATCACTGTTTTGGCTGCGGGGAGAGCGGCGACGCGATCACGTTTCTGCAGCGCATGAACCATGTGACGTTTGCTGAGGCGGTCGAACAACTGGCGGCGAGCGTTGGGGTGTTGCTGGTGCGTGACGAGCAGGGCACCCCGGGTGACGGGGTGAACCGTGCCCGCCTGCTGGCGGCGAACCGGGCCGCTGAGCGTTTTTTTGCGGCACAGCTTGCCACGCCCGAGGCCGCATTGGGGCGGGAGTTTTTGGCGCAGCGCGGGTTTGACCAGGCGGCAGCGGCGACGTTTGGGGTGGGTTTTGCGCCCGTCGGTTGGGACGCCCTGCTGAGCCATTTGCAGGGGGAGGGGTTCACCCGGGACGAGTGTGTGTTGGCGGGCTTGGTCTCGCAGGGCGAGCGGGGCGTGTATGACCGGTTTCGTGGCCGGTTGGTGTGGCCGATTCGCGATACGAGCGGGCAGGTGTTGGGGTTTGGTGCGCGCAAGCTGCGCGAGGATGACCAGGGGCCGAAGTATTTGAACACCCCCGAAACGCCGGTGTATCACAAGTCTCAGGTGTTGTATGGTCTTGATGTGGCGAAGCGGGCAATTTCGGCGTCTGCCCAAGCCATTGTGGTTGAGGGCTACACGGATGTGATGGCCTGTCATCTGGCCGGGTTGGGCACGGCGGTTGCCACGTGTGGCACCGCGTTTGGTTCGGAGCACGTGTCGCTGCTGAGCCGGGTGTTGGGTGATCACACCGGTCGGGGTGAGGTGATTTTCACGTTCGATGGGGATGCTGCCGGGCAGAAGGCTGCGCTGCGGGCGTTTAGTGAGCAGAAAAATTTTCGCGCGCAGACGTTTGTTGCCACTGCCCCCGACGGGCTTGATCCGTGCGATTTGCGGTTGCAGCGCGGCGACGAGGCGGTGCGGACGATGATCGCCAAGAAAACTCCGCTATTTGAGTTTGCGTTTCGTAAACTTGCCAGCGCCTACAATCTTGACACGCCGGCGGGCCGTGCGGGTGCCCTTGAGGTGTGTGCGCCGATTGTTGCTGGTGTTCGTGATGTGGCGGCCAGGCCAGGCTACGTGCGCGAACTTGCGAAAGCGTTGGGTGATGATCCTGAGGTGGTTGCCCGTGCGGTGGCCGCGGTGCAGCGGGGGTCGAGGGGCGCAGCGGCGCAGCGCGGTGCGCAGGCTTCGCCCGCTGAGCGCTCGTACCGTCAGGTGGCTGCCGCGCCGGCCGACGTGCAGCGGGACTGGCGGCCACCGGCGGAGCCTTCGCCGCCTGCTGAACTGCCGAGCGGCGCGCCACATCCCGCGGTGCCGAATGCCGAGCCTGCGCTGTCGCAGCCGCACGGGCAGGTTGTCCCGTTTCCGGGCGAGCCGCAAGTATTGACCCCGCCGGTGAGGCTTGAAGACTTAGCGCGGGATCCGGTGACCAGGCTGGAGCGGGACGCGGTGATGGCGATGCTGCAGCATCCCTCATTGATTCGACCGGAAACGTTCACGCAGGCGCTTGGCGTGTTTCTGAACACGCCCGCACTGGTCGCTATTCGGGATGCCGTGGCTGCGAACCAGCCGGCGGAGTCCACTTCTACCTGGCTCGGCCGGGTGCTCGCCGCGGTGCCGGAATTTGCGTTGGGGCTGGCGAGTCAACTCGTGGGTTCGCCGGTGCCCGCCCGGAATGACGCGGAGGCGGCTCGGTGGGCGAACGCGATTGTGGTTGATCTGATTGTGCATGACCTTGCCGAAACGAAGCAGATGTTGCTGCGTCGGTTGCGGCGGTTGGAGTCGCAAACGGGTGCGGAGGGTGAACGGTTGCAGGTGCAAATTTCCCAGTTGGAGCAGATGCGGCGGCAGTTGCTGACAGATTAGCCGGGTAGCGCAACGTGCTGACGGGGCACGCGACCGGCTGGGTGAGCCGGGCACACGTGCTGACGGGGCACGCGACCGGCTGGGTGAACCGGGCACACAAAAAAGACCCCGCGGGTGGAGCCGCGGGGTCTCGCTCCCTGACTTGGACTCGAACCAAGAACCTGCCGGTTAACAGCCGGCTGCTCTGCCAATTGAGCTATCAGGGAATGTTTCTTGCTCACCTCGGTGAGCCGTTCAACACGTTCTACTGTAGCAAACTTTTTTGGTGTCAAAAACCATTTTGGGGCCGAACTAGGGTTCGAGCGCCACCTCATCGTAGGCAGTTGCCCGTAATGCCGCGGCAAGTCGCTGCACGTAGGGATGATGAGTTTCTGAAAAAACTTCTTCGATGCTTCCTCGGCCTACGAGCGTGCCGGATTGGAGCACGATGAGCTGTTCAACGAGCCGCTCCAACACGGCAATGTCGTGGCTCACCAGGAGCATGGTGGCGTGCCGGGTGTCGCGGTAGTTCGCGAGCGTTTCAATGATTTTGGGGCGGTTGGCCACGTCAACACCCAACGTTGGCTCGTCGGCGATGAGCACCCGTGGTTGCATCACGAGCGCGCGCACGACCGCTACGCGTTGGCGTTGTCCCCTACTGAGTTCGCTGGGAAACTTGTGCAGCATGGTGAGTGGGAGCCCAACCTGATCCATGAGCCGGGCAACGGTCAGCCCAACCTCGTTGCGGTCGAATTTGCGGGTGCGCTCAACGATCGGTTCGAGAATGCAGTCGGCAATGCTGCGGTCGGGGGGCAGCATGGCACCGTCTGTTTGCCCCAGGTAACCAACGTGCGCGGTGAGCGCTGCTCGCTTGCGGCGGCCGAGTTTCATGGTGTTCATGCCGAGCGCGGTGACACTGCCACCGTTGAGTACCGGGTGTGCGCTGCGGTTTGGGGTTTCGTGTGCTCGACCGGCAAGAACCCGAGCGATGGTTGATTTACCGGAGCCGCTTTCGCCGAGTAACCCAAAAACCGCGCCTGGGGGCACGTCAAAACTGACCCCTTCGATCGCCTGGTGGTGCGGGCTGCCGCCGTGCGCCGGGTAACGAATGGAGAGGTCGGAGAGGCTGAAGACGGGTGCGGCGGCGCTGTGCTGCGGGCTGCGTTTCGGCACGGCAGGGCTCCTTTGCGTCGGGTGTTGTTGTTGAGCGTATCGCATTTTGTGACACGTCACGCGGGCTTAGTTGCGCCCGCGCAGCCGTTCGATTTCGCGGCGGTCGCGTTTGGTTGGCCTGCCGGCTCCGCGGTCCCGCACGGCGAGCGCTGGTGGGCGCGTTTCGGGCGGCGGGGTGAGATCCTCGACGTGTTGCGCGGCGTGCGTCGCGCCGACCCGCTTCTCGATAATGCCGAGCACTCGCACCACTTTTTCCACCTGGTGCACCCGCACCCGAATGGTGTCACCAACACTCACCATGCTCGATGGCTTCGCTTTCAGTTCGCCGTGTTCACCGAGGCGAACGTGCCCAGCTTTGCATGCCTCTGCGGCGGCCGAGCGGGTTTTTGTGATCCGGGTGGCCCACAACCACTTATCGATACGCGTTTTTTGGAGCGTGTTCATGGTTCGAGGGTAGCGACGATTCCCCGGTGGTGCCCAACGAAGCGGGAGATGCAACACGCGGTGTCCCCGGCCCGCGGGTCGCTCAGTGTGCACTGTGCCATGATTGTGGTGTTGTGTTCGGCGGTTTCTTCGACGAGACACGGTGCCCTAAAGGAGTTCGTGGTGATCACTTTTGAACGCGTGACCAAGCGTTACGGTACCGCCGACGATGCTGCGTTCGCTGTTCGTGACTGTTCGCTGTCGGTTCCCACTGGCACCACCACGGTGTTGCTGGGGTCTTCTGGCTGCGGCAAAACCACCCTGCTGCGTATGGTGAACCGCATGGTTTCGCCAACGTCCGGCCGGGTGTTGGTGCATGGCGTG
>CAYTSH010000177.1:0-4081 GCA_964440395.1 uncultured Microbacteriaceae bacterium | reverse complement strand
GGACGGCGAAACGGTGCGACTGAAAGTCGCACCCGGCACCCCAAGTGGGCGAATCTTGCGCGTCAAAGGGCGTGGCGTGCACAGCAGCAAAGGCACCGGCGATCTCCTCGCAGAACTTCACGTCGCCGTACCCGCACACCTCAGCGCCGAAGCCAAAACTGCATTAGAACACTTCCACGCCGTAGAACCGCAAGAAAACCCTCGCGAAACCATCCTCGCGCAGGCGAAAATCTAAACACAGCGCGCTGACAAGGCCGACCGAAACAGGTACGCTACAACCATGAACGAAGACTCACCGGTATTCGCCATCGCAATGGCCGCTGAGCTTGCCGAAATGCACCCGCAAACCCTGCGCCAATACGACCGGCTCGGTCTTGTCAGCCCGCAACGCACCGCCGGAAAATCACGAAGATACTCGTTGCGCGACATCAACCAACTCCGGGAAATCGCCCGACTCAGCAACGAAGGAATCACGCTCACCGGCATTCGGCGCATCCTCGAACTCGAAAACGAAAACGCGAAACTGCGCGAAAGCGTTCGCAAACTCGAAACGGCACTCAGCAACGAAATCCTCAACCGGCCCGGAAACCGCGTGTTCGCGGCGGGACTCACCGGTGACGTCATCTCCATGCGACACGGTGCCCGGCTGCAACGCCGCACCGAACTCGTCGTCTGGCACCCCGGAACCGGCACGCAGCGGTGACCGCGCCCACCGAACCCAACCCGATCCCCATCGACCTCACCACACTGCGCCGATGGCCAGATGTGGAAGCCGAAAACCTCTACGCCAGCGACCCCACCGACCGCTACCTCCTCGAATACAGCGCACCCCGCCGCCGCACACTCGACGCCGGTGAGCTCGTGATCATCGGCGACCGCTACGGTGCACTCACCCTCGGTGCGCTCGCCGCCGGGGCACCACACGTGCGGGTGCACCAGGACGCCCTCAGCGGCGAACTCGCGCTCGCCGCAAACGCCACCCGCCTCGGCATCGCCCCCGAACGATACCAGCAGCATGCGCTTGAACCCGCGCTCGTGCGCGACGCGGCACTCATCTTGCTGCAACTGCCGCGCAGCCTCGACGCCCTCCACGAAATTGCCGACACCATCGCCAGGCACGCCCCCGCAGCCGCAGTGCTCGCCGGCGGCAGGGTGAAACATCTCAGCCCGCGACTCGCCACCGTGCTGCTTCGAAGCTTTCAGCAAGTCAACCCCACCAGGGCGCACCAAAAATCGCGCCTCTACGATATCGAAGGTGCCAGGCCACGGGTGGGGCGGGCAACCCCGCCATTCCCCACCTTCCGCGATGATCCCGAATTGGGCATCACCCTCGCCGCCTATGGTGCGGCGTTCGGCGGGGCTGCCGTCGACCCCGGGAGCCGGCTGCTACTGCACACGCTGGCAGGGCGAGCGTTGCCGAACCCGGCGGGCACGGCATCCACCCCAATGGTGATCGATCTGGGCTGCGGCACGGGTGTGCTCGCCGCCACCCTCGCCCGGCGATACCCGCACGCCGCCGTGATCGCCACCGACCAGTCGCGAGCCGCCGTGCAATCCGCCCAACTCACCATGACGCGCAACGGGCTCCACGATCGGGTGCGGGTGGTGCGCGACGACGGGCTGAGCTCCCGGGCCGACGCCAGCGCCGACCTGGTGGTATTGAACCCGCCGTTTCACATGGGGGCAACCGTGCACGCCGGTATCGCCGAGAAACTCATCCGCCACGCCGCCCGAGTGCTGCGCCCGGGCGGGGAACTCTGGCTCGTGCACAACAGCCACCTGCGCTACCGCCCCATGCTGGAACGTCTCATCGGCCCCACCGTGCAGTGCGCCCGTGACCGCACGTACACGGTCACCGTGTCAACCCGGTCTTCGGGGCGGTAACGTGAATGTCAGCTGTTTCTCTGGAGCGTGCCGGGTAGAATTGGGAAAGCCGCTTTCGGCAGTCACAGCAAAGGGATCATGACGGTATCGAACAACACGCCACACGCAGCGCCACTCACGATTGTGCTCGGGTGCGACACGTTCTCGCCAGACATTAACGGGGCCGCCCGGTTCGCGGAACGGCTCGCGGCGGGTCTCGTGCGTCGGGGGCACGACGTGCACATTGTTGCGCCTTCAAAAACGTTGTGGCGGCACGGAACGTTCCGCGAACTTATTGAGGGTGCCCCGGTGACGGTGCACCGCCTTGCCAGTCTTCGCTGGTACCCGCACGACTGGCTACGCTTTGCCCTGCCCTGGCGGCTGCGCCGCAACGCCGCCCGCATTCTTGACGCGTTGCAGCCTGACGTGGTGCATTTTCAGTCGCATGTGCTGATTGGTCGGGGGCTTGCGTTGGAGGCGACTGCGCGCGGGGTTCGGGTGATTGGCACGAACCATGTGATGGCTGAGAATGTGCTCGACTTTGCCACGATACCTTCGCGTTGGAATGATGCGTTCATCGCGTGGGCGTGGCGCAGCGCGACAAAGATTTTTCGGCTCGCCGCGGCGGTGACGACGCCGACGCGGAAGGCTGCGGATTTTTTGGAACAGAACACGGGGCTGCGTGGCGTTATTCCGGTGAGTTGCGGTATTGACGCAACGCAGTACACGCCGAAGATTGGTGCGCGCACCGAGAAGCGGCTGCTGTTTGTTGGCCGGTTGACGTCTGAGAAAAACATTGACGTGCTGCTGCGGGCGTTGACGATGCTGCCGGATGATGTTGATTGTGCGCTTGACATTGTGGGCGGTGGCGATCAGGCTGCGGCGTTACAGGCGCTGGCTGTTCAATTGGGGGTGGATGCCCGGGTTGCGTTCCATGGTCGCATCGGTGAGGACCGGCTGCGGGGCATGTATCGCGACGCCGCGTTGTGGGTGATGCCTTCTATTGCGGAGTTGCAGAGCATTGCAACGTTGGAGGCGATGGCTTCGGGGTTGCCCGTGGTGTGTGCGGATGCGATGGCGTTGCCGCATCTGGTTGAGGAGGGGGTGAACGGTTTTTTGTTCACTCCGGGTGATCCGCGGAGGCTGGCGGAACGGATTGCTGCGGTGTTGCGTCTTGATGAGGACGCGTATGTTGCTATGCAGCGCGCTTCGCTTGCCGGGGTGGCCGTGCATGACATGGGTCGGACGCTGGACACGTTTGAGCGGTTGTACCGGGGCGAGGCGGTTGAGGCGTAGGGGTGCGCTGGGGCTGTTCGCGGCATCCACCATCTGATAAAATTGAGCCAAGTTCACTCAAGTTTTGGTGTGACTGGCGAGCCTCGTTGGTGGCACCTCAGCAGAGAAAGGCTCCACCGTGCAACCACACCGTTCCGCAGCGACCTCCGCAGAACAACCCAGCGCCCTTGAACAGTTCGGCACCAACCTCACCGACAGTGCGCGCGCCGGCGCACTCGACCCGGTCATTGGTCGCGATGCGGAAATTCGCCGAATCAGCCAGGTGCTCACGCGGCGCACAAAAAACAACCCGGTGCTGATCGGTGCGCCCGGCGTTGGCAAAACGGCCGTGGTGGAGGGCTTGGCGCAGCGCATTGTGGCGGGAGACGTCGCCGAGTCGCTCAAAGGCAAAGAACTCATTGCGCTCGACCTGGCCGCAATCATCGCCGGGGCGAAATATCGCGGCGATTTTGAGGAACGCATGAAAGCGGTGCTGACCGAAATTCGTGAATCCCACGGCCGCATCATCACCTTCATTGACGAGCTGCACGTGCTCATGGGGGCGGGCGGGGGAGAAAACTCCGTCGCCGCGGCGAACATGCTCAAACCCCTCCTCGCCCGGGGTGAGCTGCGCATGATCGGCGCCACAACGCTCGACGAGTATCGCGAACACATTGAACAGGACGCTGCGCTGGAGAGGCGGTTCCAGCCGGTCTACGTGGGGGAGCCCAGCGTGGAAGACACCATTGCCATTCTGCGCGGGCTGAAAGAACGCTACGAAGCGCACCACAAGGTTTCGATTGCTGACGGGGCTCTCGTGGCCGCGGCATCCCTCTCCCATCGATACCTGCCAGCCCGGCAACTGCCCGACAAGGCCATTGACCTGATCGACGAGGCCGCCAGCCGGTTGCGCATGGAAATCGATTCGGCCCCGACCGAGATT
>CAYTSH010000176.1:0-4242 GCA_964440395.1 uncultured Microbacteriaceae bacterium | reverse complement strand
GCACCCACAGGTCATGACCGAACCGGTCGCGTTCCGCAGCGAGCGCGCGAATCTTCGGCAACATTCGTTCCTGAAAGACTTGGCCGCCAAACCCGGGCTCAACGGTCATAATGAGCACCTGATCAACCTCACCCAGGATGGGCAGCAGCCGATCCAGCGGGGTGTCGGGTTTCAATGCGATGGATGCTCGGGCTCCCAGACGGCGAATCTCACGTGCCGTCTCCCCCGGTCGCTCGCTCGCCTCCAGGTGAAACGTCACCGAAAACACGCCCAGGTCGGCGTAGGCTGGGGCGTGTGTGTCGGCATCCTCAACCATCAGATGCACATCGAGCGGAATTGGGGAGACGCGTTGCAACCGTTCCACCACGGGCAAACCGATGGTGAGATTGGGCACAAAATGGTTATCCATCACGTCCACATGCGCCGCATCGGCGCTCGAAATGCGCTCGAGTTCCTGCTGCAGGTTGGCAAAATCGGCCGACAGAATGCTGGGTTGAATTCGTTGCGTCACCACACCAGTGTATGCATTTCACCGCGGTGGTGCGCCCGGCTCACGAGCGTTTCGCGAGTAGCGCCACGAACATCGCGTCGGTGCCGTGCCGATGCGGCCACAACTGCAACGAACGCTCCTCCCCGTCGCCCGTGTCCACACCGGTTGGCGCGAGGCTGGCCGCGACCGCACGTGCGGATTGCTCCACCAGTTCGGGGTGCGCTTTCAGCGCGGCATTCACCACCTTGCGCGTCTCAGCCCGATGCGGCGAGCAGGTGACGTAGGCGATGACGCCGCCGGGTTTGAGCACACCGATTGCGGCCTCAAGCAGTTGCGACTGCAACGCCGTCAAGGGTGCCACATCCGATGGGCGTTTGCGCCAGCGAGCCTCGGGCCGCCGACGCAGCGCACCCAGGCCGGTGCACGGCGCATCCACCAACACTCGATCGAACCCGCCGGCGGCCTGCGGCAGGTGGGCAATGTCGCGGCCGTCACCAACCACCACCTCCACCACGTCCTGCACGGCAATGACCGAGCGGCGCACCAGGTTTGCGCGGGCGGGCACCGCCTCGTTGGCCAGCACGCTCGCGCCGGCCAGCCTGGCCTCTGCGGCCAGCACGGCAGTTTTGCCGCCCGGTCCCGCGCACAGGTCGAGCCAGCGCTCGCCCGGGTTAATTTCTCGGGAGCGGCTCAGGATGAGGGCGGCCAGTTGGGATCCCTGGTCCTGCACGCGAATCCAGCCGTTTGCCGGCCCGGTCACCACGGCGGGATCGCCGCGATCCAGCACGAAACCTATCGGCGAAATGCCGTTCTGATCGGGAACTTCTTCACCCGAGGCCGCCGTAAGCGCCCGGCGCACCCGATCCGGCTCAGCGCCCGGCAAGACCGCCACATTCACCGCAGGGGCCGCGTTCTCGGCAGCCAACAACTCGGCCAATTCCGTTTCGCGCCCCTCCGCACGCAATCCGGCCCGAAACGCCCGAATAATCCACTCCGGGTGCGAAAACTCGGCCGCCAACGCCTCATCCTCATGCTGTGCGGCAGCGAGCACCGCCGCACGCCACTCGTCCGGGGTGGAGCGGCCAAGCGCGCGCAGCACCCCGTTCACGAACCCCACCGCCGAGGCCCGACCAACCCGTTTCTGCACCTCAACCGTCGCATGCACCGCCGCATGATCCGCCACCCGCATGCCCAACAGCTGGTGGGCGCCAAGCCGCAACACCACCAACGCAACCGGGTCAAAAACATCCACCGGACGGGCGGCAGCCAACTCCAACACCCGATCGTAATACCCCTGCATTCGGAGCGTGCCATACACCAGCTCGGTCGCAAACGCTCGATCAGCCTGGCTCAAATCGGCCTCGCGAAGCCGAGCCGGCAACACCAAATTCGCATACGCATCCGCGTCACGCACCTCAGCCAGCACCTCGTACGCCAGCAACCGCGGAGAATTCCTCACGCCACATCCATTCGTATCATTCGCAACGGCACGTTCAGAAAACCCGCACCAACCAGAAACGCTATTCTACCCGCTTCGCGCCCTGCCAGCCGCGAAACCAATCCCCGGCGGGCATCGGTCGCTTCCCGGCCGGTTGCACCTCGAGCAGCAGCAGCGGGGCGTCCGCCGCCCACACGCCCACCGCGTCCCGAACCTGCACCAGCGTTCCGACGGGTTGCGGATCCTGCACCAGCGCCGCCGCGTCCTCGCCCCCAACCATCGCCATCGATAACACCTTCACCCGTTGATCACCCAACAGCACAAACGCCCCCGGTTCCGGGGTGACACCGCGAAACTGCGCGAAGACCTGCCGAGCCGGGGCGTGGAAGCCGAGCCGGGCATCCGCAATGGAAAGCTTCTCAGCCACCGTCACCGTGCCAGACTGCGGGGTGAACACCGCGCGCCCAGCGGCAATCTCGTCCAGCGCCCCGCACACGTCCGGCGCGGCATCGGCGGCAAACTGGGCGAGCACCTCACCCGCGGTTGCTCTGGGCGGCGTCGCAATGGTTCGCTGGCGCAACACGTCGCCTGCGTCAAGCTGACGCACCAGTCGAAACACGCTCACGCCTAGCCGTTCATCACCCGCCATGAGCGCACGCTGCACCGGCGCAGCACCGCGCCACTCGGGAAGCAACGAAAAGTGCAAATTCAACCAACCGTGCGGCAACACGTCAAGTGTTGCTTGCGGAATGATGCAGCCAAACGCCACCACAACGCCAATTTCTGCCCGCAACGCGGCCAGACTGGCGTGCGTTTCTGGGGTGATGCGATTCGATTTAATTGTCGGGATGCCGAGCTCACCTGCCCGCACAGCCACGGGAGACGGGGTCAACACCCGCCTCCTGCCCTGCGGCGCGTCTTCGCGGGTGAGCACCGCAACCACGGTGTGTTCTGAGTCGACCAGTGCGTTGAGGGTCGGAACGGCAACCTCGGGAGTGCCAGCAAAAATGACGCGCATGTGGGTGATCTCTTCGTTCTCGGGAGGCGGGAGCGGCAGCCATCGTACAAGCAAACCGCACGCCAACCGTGGCCGCGCACGAAAGGCGCCGGGGGAAGCCTGACGACGCTCCAAGTGTACCCGCCGTGCGGCACGCAATTTTCTGCAAGAATAACTCGGGTAAAAACTTCTAAACAACAAAACAACAGGTAGATCATGTCACAACACCCCCCGATTCGAACCCACCGCGTCCTGCCAGCTCGGCGCATGCTGTCGATTGCCGCCGTGGCGGCGGTGATGACGCTCTTGAGTCCGCTCACCGCCGTCGCAGCCTCCTCCCTGCAGGGCCCAACCGCGGGTGGAAACACGGTTCATCTGCCCGCCCCGCCAACCATTGCAATCGCGCAGGCCGCTTCGGGTGACAGCGCATCCTATGCCCTCTCAACCGATGGCACGGTCTACGCGTGGGGCGGCAATGGGGACGGCCAGCTCGGCAACGGCACCTTCTTTGGCTCGCAGTACTTTCCAAAACCAGTCCTTGGACAGCCGGTGCCCTTCACCACAATCAGTGCGGGCCACGCCCACGTGCTTGCGCTCGATGCTGCCGGTAACGCGTATGCTTGGGGGGCAAACGCCAGCGGGCAACTTGGCATTGGTGACCTCAACTCACGCACACAGCCAACGGCGATCAGCGCGCCGGCAAACGTCACATTCACCCAGGTCGCCGCAGCATACCGCTCCAGCTACGCGCTCGCAACGGACGGCAACGTGTATGCCTGGGGTTCGAACGACTCTGGGCAGCTCGGCAACGGCGGTTCGCAAGACAAAACCCTGCCGGTGCAGGTGCGCCACCCGCTCGGCAAATCATTCGTCGCAATCACTGCCGGGGCGTTCACCGCCAACGCACTCGATGAAGACGGCGCAGTCTACAGCTGGGGCTATCGTGCCACGGGAACACCGGGCGACTCAATACTGCGAGATTCACCCGTGCCCGTCCCGCTCCTGATGCCCGCAGGCGTAACCTTCACCGCGATCTCAGCGGGGGCGTTCAACGGGTATGCCATGGGCAGCGATGGCAAAGCATATTCCTGGGGCGTGGGAAGCTATGGGCTACTCGGCGATGGTACCCAACTGGCTCGCAGCACACCCGGACTGGTGAGCGTGCCGGACAATATCCAATTCGTGAGCGTCACCGGCGGTAACGATGGTGCAACCGCAATAGCGACCGACGGAACGGTGTACGAGTGGGGTTACACGGTTCGCAAAACAGCCGTTTCTGACAAAATTGGTAGTGTGTTCGTGTCTAACACTCCCACC
>CAYTSH010000175.1:0-4252 GCA_964440395.1 uncultured Microbacteriaceae bacterium | reverse complement strand
CGCTCCAGCGGTGAACGCGCGCGTGATCTGCGAACCAATTGTGTTGCCGCCAACAACTTGACCGTTGCTATCCGTCTCGTACGGCCCGGCTGGTGACGGGGTGACCCCGGGCCGTACGAGACGGATAGCAACGGTCAAGTTGTTGTGGCGCTCACGTCGACGACAGCCGCAACTTCAACGTTCACCGCTTCAGTCGGCGGCACGACCATTGCAACCCAGTCGGTTACGTTCGTTCCCGGACCGGTTGATGTGGACGGGGCGAACACCACCACGATCACCAGCAGCGGTGGTGTAAAACTGGCAGACGGTACCGCCGCGCACACGGTAACGGTGACCGCGCGTGACGCGAAGGGGAACCTGATTCCCAACGCACCCGTGGTCATCACGTTGCCAGCCGAACTCACCGCCACCGGTGGCACGGTTTCGGGCAACACCGTCACCGGCGTGACAGACCAGGACGGCGTGTTTCGTGTCACGGTAACCTCGGCAACCGCTGGACTGTTTGATGTCACGGCTACCGCCGGGGGTGCGGCAATCAAAACCGGTTCGCCGGCCTCGGTGCAGTTCGTTCCGGTGCCCACCAAACCCGTTGTGGAACCCACGAACGGCACGATCGTGAAGGGCACCGCCTTGGCGAACACCACGGTGAGTGTGAAAGACAAGAACGGGGTCGTCCTGTGCACGTCGCCCGTGGACGCCGCGGGGAATTTCAGTTGCGTCCCCGCACCAACCCCGGCGAACTTGGACGTATTGACGGTCTCATCGGTTGATCAGTACGGGCACAGCTCGCCGAACGCAACCGTCATTGTTGATGCGGAACCGCCAGCGCTCCCAACGGTAAAACCCACAAATGGCTCGGTTGTCACGGGAACCGCTGAACCGCTCAGTCGCGTGGACGTGAAGGCAGCGGATGGCACGATCCTGTGCACCACCACGGCAACCCCGGAAGGCACATACTCCTGCGTGCCAAGCCCACGCCCAGCGCACGATGATCTGCTCACCGTGGTCTCCACAGATGCTGCAGGAAACAGCGCCAGCGTGGAGGTTCGAGTCAAGAACGTCGCCCCGGCAACCCCGGTGCTTGAGGTGAGCGATGGCAAGAGTGTGCGCGGCGTGGCAACGCCCGGCACCACGGTGTTTATCTACAACGAAGCCGGCTTGCTGCTCGGCTCGAGCAAGGTCGACGAAAGTGGCACGTTCACGGTGCAGTTCAGCACCCCGCAAGCGGACGGCGTGAAACTCTACGCGATTTCTGAAGACGAAACCGGCAACCGCTCAGGCGAAGGCCCCGGTGTGGTGAAGCAGCCAGCACCCTACCCGGTACTCTGCACCACGCTGCCCGATCTGCGGATCACCTGCTCGGGCACCGCCCCAGTCGGTGCGACCGCGACCGTGACCGATGCAAACGGGGCTGTCGTGTGCAGCACCACGGTGACAGCAGCTGATGGTTCCTGGTCGTGCACCAGCACCGGACCGGTAACCGCGGCACCGCTGAGCGTCACCATCACCGAGCAAGATGGCACCGCCACCGTCACCCAGCCCGTCTACCCCACACCCACCGCGATCACCGACACGGTGTGTGTGGAACTCGCTGACAAACGGGTGAAATGCAGCGGCACGGGCACACCCGGATACACCGTAGTCGTGACCGATGCGAACGGGGCAGTCGTGTGCAGCAGCACCATTGCACAAGATGGCTCCTGGAGCTGCACCTCAACCGGCCCAGTGACTGCACGCCCGTTGAACGTCACGATCACCAGCCCAGACGGTATTTCCGTGACCACGAAGAATGTTCCGGTCACGAAACTCGCCGTCACCGGTTCCGATCTGATCGGGCAACTCAGCATCATGAGCACGCTGATCACGCTCCTCGGTGTTGCGGTGCTCAGCAGGCGACGCGCACTCGGAGCGAACCGCTAGCCAGAACAACCGCACCACGTGCACAACCCGTGTGTCCCCTCCCCCACCAGTCCGGGGGAGGGGACACACCCAATTGAACAACCTCCGGCGTTTTGTGCGCTGGGCGTTCACGGCTGCGGGTTGCGCATTCTCGGTTGCGTCTTTCTCGGCCGTCTCCGCTTACTCGTCAGGACACGATACGATAATGCTAAGACCGAACCATAGGAGGCTCTGATGAAACACCGCGACGATGTGGAGTGTTGGTTGACAGACATGGACGGGGTGTTGGTACACGAAAACCATGCCATTCCAGGTGCAGCAGAGCTGATCGAACACTGGCAGCACCAGGGCAGCCCATTCTTGGTACTCACCAACAACTCGATATTCACCGCCCGCGACCTGAGCGCCAGGTTGCGCGATTCAGGCCTAAACGTTCCTGAGGATTCGATCTGGACTTCGGCAATGGCAACGGCTGCGTTTCTGAAATCGCAACAACCCGGAGGCACTGCGTTCGTTATTGGCGAGGCGGGCATCCTGACGGCACTCCACGAAGCAGGTTTTGTACTCACCGAGACGGCACCAGACTATGTTGTGGTTGGCGAGACTCGAAATTATTCCTTCGAGGCGATCACGAAAGCGATCCGGCTCATTAACGATGGCGCCCGCTTCATTGCAACCAACCCAGATGCAACCGGGCCCAGCAAAGAGGGGCCGCTGCCTGCAACGGGAGCGATCACAGCACTCATCACCAAAGCGACAGGCAAAGAGCCCTACGTGGTGGGCAAACCAAACCCGATGATGTTCCGTTCAGCGCTCAACCGCATTGGTGCGCATTCAGAAAACACGGCGATGATCGGCGATCGCATGGACACCGATATTGTGGCTGGCATCGAAGCGGGCTTGCACACCATCTTGGTAATGACGGGCATTAGCGATCAGACCGAAATTGAAAAGTACCCGTTCCGCCCCGATGAGATTCTCAACTCCGTAGCCGACCTGCTGCACTCGGAACCACAGGAATACGAGCTGTAACACGGTGTTTATCGGTAGAAGTTGGCACGCGTCGAGGTGAGCTCTCTGCAACAAACCGCAGTCGCGGTGGATCAGTCCGGCAAATCGCAGTCGCAGTGGAACCACACCGGCAAACCGCCGTCGCGGTGAACCACATCGGCAAACCGCACTGGAGCTGAAACGACGAATCCCCCTCGCATCGAGGGGGATTCGTGTTGTGTGCGCCCTAAGGGATTCGAACCCCTGGCCTTCTGATCCGTAGTCAGACGCTCTATCCAGCTGAGCTAAGGGCGCATTGGCTTGACGGCCAAAAACAATACTACCCCACTCGGAAGATATTGCGAAATCCACCAGTACCCCTTGTGGAACCCTTGCCTCACAGCCATTTTGGGCGAGTAATCGTGAACGTTTTCTGCCGAAGAACGCCCGCGCTTGCTCACAACGCGGGCGCGCGCGCAACGCGGGCGCGCGCGCAACGCGTGCGCGCGCACAACGCGTGCCTGTTCACAACGCGTGCCTGTTCACAACGCGTGCCTGTTCACAACGCGTGCTTGCTCACACACGCGGACGCGCGGACTTTGGGCAAGGGGAGCTTGAGCGCGGAGTGCAGGGTATTGGGCGGCTTGCGCGCGGCACTCATTCGGCAGAAAATGACCTGAGCGACGCTACCGGATATGCGTTTTTGCCGAATGGGCGTGCCTGAAGGGCTGCACGCCGGAGCCCCAGCTCAGCAGCACCACGTCCTGGTCACGCGCTCAAAGCACGTGAGGTTCGTCGACGATTTGCGCAGCAACGTGCAATAACGTATTATTGTAATTTGTGCTTGTCTCGCGGAGATTCTACTCCCCCGCTTGAGCCCCCAGCAGCACATCCTCATCGCACCGCAATGACGAGCGGCGGCATTCACTTATTTCGAAAGAACAGTACGCATGAACACAATTTCATTACCCATTTCAGAATTGCCCGAAAAACTCCCGACGCTGATCGACCAAAGCCTCGAAGTCACCATCGCAGCAGAACGCGTTCGATTCACAACAATTAGCCCCGACGTGTGGTTTGTTCACCGCTCAAGCAAGCCAGGATATCGGGGCACACTCGCCAAACGAGGTCAGCTTTTTGAATATCACACCCGCTC
Source organism: uncultured Microbacteriaceae bacterium (assembly GCA_964440395.1). Classification (GTDB taxonomy): domain Bacteria; phylum Actinomycetota; class Actinomycetes; order Actinomycetales; family Microbacteriaceae; genus CAYTSH01. The sequence goes on along the minus strand of CAYTSH010000175.1, from coordinate 207 downwards.
CCACACCGGGCGCGGCTATGCTCGGCAGCATGTTGCCGCAGCACCACTCTCCACAATCATGGAGCTCCTCAGCTAACCCAAGACCACGCAGAGGACCTCCCGGCGGTGCTGGGCGGGCACCGAAACACGGGCCACCCAGCACCGCACCAGCACACCGCCGCAGCGCTGCACCACCACACTGCCGCAGCACCACCGCACCAGCACCAC
>CAYTSH010000174.1:0-4253 GCA_964440395.1 uncultured Microbacteriaceae bacterium | reverse complement strand
GTGCCACGTTGACTGGTGCGGGTGCCGCGCCCGGTGCAACGGTGCAGATCCGCAGCGGTGCCGGCGTGCTGATCGGCACGACTGTCGCCGGTTCCGATGGGTCCTACAGTTACACGCTGCCCGGCGCCGCGCAGTACCCTGCCGGGTACAGCGAGAACGAAGAGCTGCAGGTGTCGCAGCTTGATCCGGTAGGAAATGCTTCACTGCCTGCGCTGAGCAAGGTTGATTTGACGAAGCCTGAGCCGCCTGTGTTGGGTTTGACTGCAGGTTCGACGATTACGGGCACGGCAGAGGCGGGTACGACGGTAACGTTTGTGGTTGATGGTCAGCCGTTGTTGGACGCGAATGGTGATGTGCTGTCGGTGGTTGTGCCTGCGGGTGGTTCGTTTAGTGCGGTGCCCGGGGTTGCGGTGCCGGCTGGGAAGACGATTTCTGCGGTTGCGACTGATCCTGCGGGGAACGTTTCTGATCCTGGCACCACGGTTGTAGTTGCCGCGCCTGGCGTGCCAACCATTACCGCGCCGTTGGCGGGGGCAGTGTTGGTTTCCGGCACGCCGCAGCTTTCTGGCACCGCTACACCCGGTTCAAAGGCTGAGGTGAAGGACAGCAGTGGCACGATTCTCTGCACTGTTGACCCGGTTCCCGGAACGGGCGACTGGTCGTGCACCCCGAGCGTTGCATTGTCTGCCGGGGCGCACGCCCTGACCGTTACCTCGTCGAACGTTGCTGGCACCGAAACCAGTGCGGTGACGAATGTGACGGTTGATTTGTCTGGTGTGTCTCCTGCGGTGAAGAATGATGGGAAGACGGTGAGTGGTACTGCTCCGGCTGGTTCGACGGTGACGGTGTATAACTCGTTGGGTGATCCGGTTGGTTCTGCGACCGCGGGGAGTGATGGTTCGTTTACGGTCACGTTGACTGCGTCGGTTGCTAATGATGATGAGCTGTCGGTTGATGCGACGGATTCGTTGGGTAATCGTACGCCGAAGAAGCCTTCGACGGTGGATAGTTTGCCGCCGGCGGTGACGGTTGCGCCGTATAACAATGGTTCGGTGGTGACTGGTACTGCTGAGGTTGGTGCGTTCGTTGAGGTGTTTGACGAGGCTGGGGTTTCGCTTGGTCGTGTGCAGGTTGGTGCTGATGGGACGTATTCGATCTCGTTGAGCACGGCGCAGGCTAATGGTGCGAAACTCACGGTTGTTGCGACGGACGAGGTGGGGAATGCGACGACGTTGACTGATGGGTCGGTCACGGATATTCCTGCTGCACCGACTGCGACGCAGTGTGTGGAGAATGCTGATCGGACGTTGACGTGTTCGGGCAATGCGACACCGAATGACACGGTTACGGTGAAAGATGCAACGGGCGCGGTTGTGTGTGTTGCGCCGGTTGGTGCTACTGGTGCGTGGAGTTGTGATTCTGCGGGGCCGGTGGTGAATCGTCCGGTGAGTTTCAATGTGACGAGTCCTGCTGGGTTCACGACGACGACGGTGCAGGCCGGGCCGGTGCAGCTTCCCGCACCCACGGTGAGTGAGTGTGTGCAGAATGCTGATTTGACGGTGACGTGTCGCGGTACTGGGTTGCCGGGGTATGTTGTGACGGTGAAGGATGCTGCTGGTGCGGAGGTGTGTCGTGCCGAGGTGCAGTCTGATGGGTCGTGGTCGTGCACGTCGAGCGCGCCGTTCACGGCTGCGCCGTTTAGTGCGGTGATGTCGGATGGTGCTGGTGGGACTGGTACGGTTTCGGATGTGCCGGTGAAAACTCGACCTGCTGCTTCGGTTGATTCGGTGTGTGTGGAGAACGCGAATCTGACGGTGACGTGTTCTGGGAAGGCGACACCGGGTCATACGGTTGCGGTGAAGGATGCTGCGGGGAACGTGGTGTGTAGCACCACGGTGAACGCTGATGGGTCGTGGGCGTGCACGTCTACGGGGCCGGTAACGAAACGCCCGTTGAGTGTGGTGGTCACTGGTCCTGGTGGGTTGAGCACGGTGACTGAGGGGGTTGCGGTTGCGATTGCGAAGCCAACGGTCACGCAGTGTAAGGAGAACGCTGATGGCACGGTGACGTGTAGTGGTACCGGTGTTGCGGGGTACACGGTGACGGTGACTGATGCGAATGGTGCTGTTGTGTGTGAAACGACGGTTGCGGCGGATGGGTCGTGGTCGTGCACGTCGAAGGGTGCGGTGAATGCTCGCCCGTTGACGGTCACGATGACGGATTCGTTCGGTTCGCGTAGCACGGTGAGCGGGGTTGCTGTGATCGGTGCTGCGGTGAAGAAGCCGTTGGTGGTGAGTGGTGCTGCGGGCAGTGGCGTGCCGGTGACGGTTGCGTTGTTCGTGGTGTTGCTTGGTGCCGTGCTGGTTGTTCGGCGTCGTTCGGATAGCGAGGTTGTGTCTGGCCGGTAACTGGCTGGGATGCTGCGGGGGTGTGGGTGCGTGACGCATTCACACCCCCGCCTCGTTTTGATCGCCACCACAGACTCCGGAGTGCTGCAGCTGGTGCAGCGCTGCTATTTTGGGTGGTGTTGCTGGTGAACGCGCTACACTATGTGGGTGAGTATGGAGATTGAGATTGGCCGCGCGAAGCGCGCCCGCCCAGTGTTTGGTTTTGATGACATTGCGGTGGTGCCGAACCGCCGTACCCGCGACCCTGAGGTGGTTTCGACTGCCTGGGCTATTGATGCGTTCAAGTTTGATACGCCGTTTATTGCGGCGCCGATGGATTCGGTGGTTTCGCCACAGACAGCTATTGCCATGGGTAACCTTGGTGGCCTTGGTGTGCTCAATTTGGAGGGCTTGTGGACTCGGTATGAGCAGCCTGAGTCGTTGCTTGAGGAGATTCGTGGCCTTGCCCCGCACGCGGCGACGGCGCGTATGCGTGAGATTTACCGTGAGCCGATTAAGCCGGAGTTGGTTGCCGCCCGGCTTGCCGAGATTCGTGCGGCCGGTGTGCCGGTTGCGGGGTCGTTGTCGCCGCATCGCACGCAGGAGTTGTATGAGACGGTGGTTGCTGCCGGGGTGGATTTGTTTTTCATTCGGGGTAACACGGTTTCTGCTGAGCACGTGTCGAATGACACGACGCCGCCGCTGAATCTTAAGAAGTTTATTTATGAGCTTGATGTGCCGGTGATTGTGGGGGGTGCGGCTTCGTATCGTTCTGCGTTGCATTTGATGCGCACGGGGGCTGCCGGGGTGCTGGTTGGCTTTGGTGGTGGGGCGAGTTCCACGACTCGCGCAACGCTTGGCATTCATGCGCCGATGGCTACCGCGGTTGCGGATGTTGCGGGGGCACGCCGGGACTACATGGATGAGTCTGGTGGACGCTACGTGCATGTGATTGCCGATGGCGGGTTGGGCAGTTCGGGTGACATTGTGAAGGCGATTGCGTGTGGTGCGGATGCGGTGATGCTTGGCACGGTGCTTGCGCGCGCGACTGACGCCCCGGGTGGCGGCTGGCATTGGGGTCAGGAGGCGTATCATGGTGATTTGCCGCGTGGTAATCGGGTGCAGGTTGGTGCGGTGGCTCCGCTTGCCGAGTTGCTGTATGGGCCGGCGAATGTTGCTGACGGTTCGGCGAATCTGGTTGGTGCGTTGCGTCGCAGCATGGCAACTACCGGTTACAGCGATTTGAAGGAGTTTCAGCGGGTTGATGTGGTGGTTCGTCCACATCTTGCGCGCTAACTGCCATGCACGCCACGGTTTCTTCGGGAGCGCCTGAGCCTGTTCCCGCGCCCTCGCAGGGTGCAGCGCCCGAGCCCGTGTTGCCGTCGTTTGCTTCGGTGTTGTGGGGTGGGCGTTCGCTTGTGCGGCTGTTGTTTGCGGTGGTTGCGGCGGTGGTGTTTGGGGTGTTGGCTCAGTGGCAGTTGGGTTCGGCGATTATTGCGAATATTGAGGGTGATGTGCCTGATGTGGTGTCGCCGTTGACGGATCTTACGGTTGCGGGCGAGCCGGTGTCTGAGCGGAGTGCTGGGCGGGTGGTTTCGTTTTGGGGTGCGCCGGTTCCTGGTGACACTGAGGTGGTGCCGAATCGGGTGAATGGCGGCGTGGTTGGGTTTTGGGTGGTGGCTCATGTGGCTACGTCTGATGGCGATCATGTTGCGGTGGGTGTGGGGTGGTGTGAGTCTGCTGGTGATGCGGAGGCTGCCCGGGATGCGTTTGAGTTGGCGGCGAGCACCGCTGCGGCTGATGCTGCTGCGGGGGCTGTGGAGTGGGTTGGGCGGTATCAGTTGCCGGAGGCCCCGGTGGTGCATC
>CAYTSH010000173.1:0-4276 GCA_964440395.1 uncultured Microbacteriaceae bacterium | reverse complement strand
GGGTGCCACGGTGCGGGAGATTGCGCAGGAGTAGGGTACGTCTCGCGCCACGGTGTACCGTGCGATTGAGGATGCTGCGCGAGATTCCGCGGATTAGCGCACTTTTTTGTTGGGTTGTTTGGTTGATGTTGTGTTTTTTTGCAACACGGCTAGATTTTTGGACACGTTTTTGCAACAATATTGAACACGCGCCCTCAGCGGCACAACCGATCTGCACCCTTCATGCAGCAGCGCTGGGGAGTTGACGCGACGTTAACAAGGAAGTTCACAATGAAACACCAGACCAGTACATCTCGACGAGTGTTCGCATGTGGTGCGGCAGCCGTCCTGTTCACAATCAGCTTGAGCGGGTGCACCAACGCTGGCGAACCCCAAGCCAGCAGCAGCCCGCAAGAATCTGAGGTGCAGCAGGTGGCCAAGACCAGCGACGGGCCAACCTGCACCCTCGCTGATTACGGCGGAGAAGCGATTGACCTGAGCACCGCAACCGTCGGGTTCTCCCAGTCAGAAAAAGAAGATAACCCTTTCCGAATCGCAGAAACGCAGTCCGTGAAAGACGAGGCGGCAAAACTTGGTGTTGGAAAACTCATCACCACCAACGCGCAATCCACCCTGGCTAAACAAATCTCGGACATTCAAGATCTGATTGCGCAAGGCGCCCAGGTGCTCATCGTCGCCCCGCTGAACTCCGACGGTCTCGAACCGGCGTTGAAAGCGGCACGCGAGAAAAACATCCCCGTCATCACGGTTGACCGTAAACTCAACGCAAAACCCTGTCAGGATTACGTGTCGTTCCTCGGTTCAGACTTCATTGAGCAGGGCAAACGAGCCGCAGATCAACTCATCGAAGGCACCAACGGCACCGCAAAAGTTGCCATCCTGCTTGGTGCCTCCGGCAACAGTGTGACAACCGACCGCACGAAAGGGTTCGTTGACCAAATCGCCGCCAAAGCACCAGGCATTGAAATCGTTGCGCAGCAAACCGGCGAGTTTGCTCGCGACAAAGGACAATCGGTCACCGAACAGTTACTGCAATCTAACCCTGAAATCACCGCAATCTACGCGGAAAATGACGAAATGGGGCTCGGGGCTCAGGCTGCAATCATCGCGGCTGGGAAGGTGCCTGGCGTGGACGTGCAAATCTACTCCATTGATGGCACCCGCAACGCGGTAGAACAACTCGCCGCCGGCGCATACAACGGTGTGATCGAATCCAATCCGCGGTTTGGGCCGCTCGCGTTCGCCACGCTGCAATCGTTCCTTGACGGTGATGCGGTCGGCCAAGACATTGTGATTGAAGACGGAGAGTACACCCCCCAGAGCGCGGCTGGTAGCGTCGGAAAAGCCTACTAGCGCATCCACCAATCGATGCCCGCCCGGGGCACCGCCTCAACCGGGGCGCCCCGGGCGGCGCGACCACACCGCTCCACGCAACCAGAAACAGGGGTATTCAATGACGACACCCAAGCCGACCACTGTGCCCGTGCTCGCCGCACACGGCATCGACAAACACTTCGCCGGCATCACCGCGCTGCGTGGCGTAGATTTTGCCATCCACCCGGGCGAAAGTATCGCCCTCATGGGCGAAAACGGGGCAGGCAAATCAACGCTCATCAAAGTACTCACCGGCGTGTACCAACCAGACGCCGGTGAACTGCGCCTCGCCGGGCAGCCCACCGCATTCGCCCGGCCGCTCGACGCGCAGCGCGCCGGCATCAGCACCATCTACCAAGAGGTGAACCTCATTCCGCTCATGACGGTCGCACAAAACGTGTTTCTTGGCAGGGAGCCACGAACCAGGTTTGGGCTCATCGACGTGCGCCGCATGAACGCTGAGGCGGCGCAACTCCTCGCCGAGTACGGCATTCAGGTTGATGTGCGCAGCCCGCTGCGATCGCTGCCGCTTGGCGTGCAACAGATGGTGGCACTCGCGCGCGCCGTCAGCATCCAAGCCAGTGTGGTTATTATGGACGAACCCACATCATCTCTGGAAAACCGGGAAGTGGAGACGCTGTTTCGCGTGATGGGCTTGCTGCGCGAACGGGGCATCGCGATCATCTACGTTTCGCATCGCATGGACGAAATATACCGGGTGTGTGACCGGGTGACGGTGCTGCGCGACGGCGAAGTGGTGCACGTGGGTGACCTGCACGAACTCAGCCGGCTCGAACTGGTTGCCCTTATGCTTGGGCGTGAAGTCACCCAAACCGACCGGACTGATCGGGTCGACCTGGCCGCAACGCGGCAGCAAACCGTTGCGCCGGTGCTGGAAGTGCAAGACCTCAGCCGAAAACACCAAATCGACGGGGTGAGCTTGCGTGTGCTGCCCGGCGAAATCGTGGGACTCGGCGGGCTGCTCGGCTCCGGGCGTTCAGAAACACTCAAAGGCATCGCCGGGGTTATGCAACTCGACCGCGGCACGGTGCGCGTCAACCAACAGCCGCTGCGCACCGGCAGTATCACGAACGCAATCCAGGCTGGCATCGTCATGCTCCCCGAAGACCGCAAAAGCGAAGGCATCATCCCGCACCTTTCGGTGCGCGACAACATCGTGCTCGCCGCGCTCCCCAAACTCTCCGCCGCCGGGTTCACCTCCCGCCGGCGCCAAAACGCGGTTGCCGACGTGTTCATTAAACGCCTGCACATCAAAGTGTCGAGCGCCGATCAGGTCGTCTCCGAACTCTCAGGCGGAAACCAACAAAAAGTCATGATCGCCCGCTGGCTCGCCATGACACCCAAAGTGTTACTTCTCGACGAACCAACCCGTGGAATCGATGTGGGTGCCAAAGCAGAGGTGCAGGCGCTCATCGATGAACTCGCGCACGAAGGCCTCGCCATTGTGCTGGTCTCCTCAGAACTTGAAGAGGTCATTGACGCTTCAGACCGTATCGTGGTGTTGCGTGACGGTAGTGTCGCGACCGAACTGAACGGCGGCGAAATCACCGAGCGCACCCTCCTCGCAGCGCTCGCCGGGGACGGGGGAGCGGCATGAACGCATTCGTGAACCGGCGACGCCCCGACCGTGCGGAACTCAGCGTGCGCAGCCTCCTGCAACGCTACGGGGTGTACCTCGCCATCCTGCTCCTGCTCACCTACAACCTCATATTCACCGCAAACTTCTTTGCCGCCGACAACTTCCGCACCCAATTCGTGCAACTCGTGCCCGTGCTGATCGTCGCACTCGGCATGGCGCTCGTCATCGGAACGGAAGGCATCGACCTTTCCGTCGGTGCGGTCATGGCACTCGTGGCCGCAATCATCCCGCTCTACATCGGTTACGGGCCGCTACCAGCTGTTCTCATCGCCATCCTCGCCGGCAGCCTCATCGGCGCGGTAAACGGTGGTCTGGTGGCCATCATCGGTGTGCAACCCATCGTCGCTACGCTCGCCCTGATGGTTGCCGGGCGGGGCATCGCGCTGCTCATCGCCCACGAACAACTCAAATCAATCACCAACCCGCACGTGCTTGCCATCGGTCGGGGAACCATCGCCGGCATCCCCATCAGCGTGCTCATCGCCGCTGCACTCGTGCTGTGCGTCGCCCTGCTCGTAAACCGCACCACGTTCGGCAAACAACTCGCGGCAATCGGGGGAAACCGGCGCGCCGCCGAACTCTCCGGGCTGCCGGTGCGCCGCATCCTGTTTCTCACCTACATGCTCTGCGCGGCGCTCGCAGCGGTCGCCGGGGTGATCGCCTCGGCACGCCTCGGCGCATCCGTGCCATCGACCGTTGGCAACCTCATCGAACTTTCGGCAATCACCGCCGTAGTGGTCGGCGGCACCCCGCTCACCGGCGGGCAAGTGAAAGTGCTCGGCACCGTCGCAGGGGCGCTGCTGCTACAACTCATCACCGCGACACTCATCAAACACAACGTGCCAGACGCCTACGCGCAGATGGCGCAAGCCGGGATCATCCTGGTCGCGGTTTACATGCAACGAGGCAAGGTGACCACCCGATGAACGCACCCGTACAGACCCGGCCCAGCCGGGCATCCACTAACCTCAATGGAGGGCAACTGGCAGCGGCACTGCAACGCTACGGCGCCGCCATCGTGCTTGGTGTGCTTGTTTTGGTGGGCAGCATCACGTTTCCCACGTTCGCAACCGTGAGCAACCTCACCAACGTGCTCACCCAGTCATCGTTCCTCATGATCATTTGTGTGGGCATGACCGTCGTGATTCTCACCGGAGGGATTGACCTGTCGGTTGGTTCACTGTTCGCACTCGGCGGTGTGCTGGCAGCGCTCGGTGCAAGCTGGGGCGGTTCCATCGGCGG
>CAYTSH010000172.1:0-4342 GCA_964440395.1 uncultured Microbacteriaceae bacterium | reverse complement strand
AATATTCGGCGATTCTCGTGCGCTATGCCGCTGCTCAGGTGGCACCGCTTGGTGGTGTGAAGACGCAGCGCGCCCCCGGCGATTCGGCATCGGACCCGTCCGAGGGTTCGACGCTGGGCGCGTTTGGCGAACTCGTCTTGATCTGCGGCGGGGTGGACACCAATATGGTGGACACGCGAACCGCAAACGCCTGGCTCACTGAGATCGCCCGGTTCATCGCAATCGCGCAACAGAAGGCAGCCCGCTCGGTTGCGGCGAACCCCGCTGCCGGCACGGTGGCGGGCGACATCGCGGTTGCACCGGTGGATCCGGCCACGCTGCCGGTGATTTGCGCGTTCAACCAAAGGTTCGACGAAGAACTGCCAGTGCTTGACTTGTGGCTCAATCGTGCGGCTTTTGAGCGCGCAACCCGTTATGCCGGTTGGAAGCCCGAGGTGTTTGATCGCTGCATCGATAGCGCCGGCCAGCTGTTTGCGGTGCAGCAGGCACAGCCTTCGGGGCTGAAATTGTTGCCGTTTGGCACACCCGACCCTCACAACGCGCACACGTTTTTGCGGAATCTGTTGGAAACCGGGCTGCGCGCAAGTCATGGCGACGGTTGGAGCCCCCCGGCGCTGTTGTCGTCACTGAGCACTGAAGCACTCTGGGGCGCATTAGTGACTCCCGAGGAAGTGAACGTGCTGTTCGCTGACATCCGATACCGCGGGGGCAACATTCAACCGGTTCCGCGCGATAATTCTCCAGTGCCGACTCCACGCCCGGCACAACCGTTCATCGCGATTACGCACACGGTCGCGACCACCAGCCGACCCCCGCTGAGCGATGTCTTGGTGTTAGAAACGCCAGATGCGTTCAAAGCGTTTTGCGACACTCAGCGCACGCGGCAGTTGGCGGGCACCGCTGGCACTACGGCGCATCCGACGCAGGTGTTCACATTCGATCTGGACGAGGTGCTGGTCGATTGGGCAACGGGCGTCGTGCGGCGCCCCACGCTCGAACAGCCAGCTGACCAGCTTATTGCCCAGGCTGCCGGAGCGACTGCAGGCGACGCGTTTGTGGCCGCGCTGCGACGGACATTGCACAACGGTTGGGTGTTGGAATCACCGGGAACCACGCAGTGGCGGCGAGTGCCGGACCCGAAGGACATCAGCGGGTATTGGGACGCGCACACCCCGGAAATGTTTAAGGGGATGGTGCTGGGATTCCACCTGCTGACGAATCGCCCGGATCGCGCTTAGCCCTGTACGTAGGGTTTGCCGGCAGCGGCGGGGCCACGAACTTTTCCAACAAAGCCGGCCACAGCAAAAATGGTGACAATGTAGGGCAGCATGAGCATGAACTCGCTGGGCACCGGCGAGCCGATGATGCCGAGCACGTTTTGCAGGTTTGTGGCGAAGCCAAACAGCAACGCAGCGAGCGTGGCTCGGATGGGGTCCCAACGGCCAAAAATCACGGCGGCAAGCGCGATGAACCCGAGCCCCGCGGTCATTTCTTTTTGGAAGCCGCCGACGGATCCGAGTGTAAAGAATGAGCCGCCCAGTCCCGCGATTGCACCTGCGAGTGCCACATTCCAGAACCGGGTGCGGTTCACGTTGATGCCGACGGTGTCTGCGGCTTGGGGGTGTTCACCAACGGCACGCACGCGCAGACCCCACTTGGTAAAGAAGAGACCGTAGAACACCAGGCCAACCACCGCATACATGATGTAGATAATGATTGTTTGCCGGAACAGCACAGGACCGACGAGCGGAATTTGACTGAGCAAGGGGATGGGCAGTTTTTCGAGTCGTTCCGGCGAGTTTAGGGTTTCAGGGTTCTTCGCGAGCACCTGTGAGAACAGGAAGTTGGTCAGCCCGAGCACGAGCACGTTGACGACGACGCCGACAATTACCTGGTCTACCAGGTATCGGATGGTGAACGTGGCAAGCAGGAACGATACTAACGTGCCCGCAACCATTGCGGCGATCAGGCCGGCGAGTTGACTGTGCGTGACGCTCGCGACCACCGCGGACATGAACGCACCCGCGAGCAGTTGCCCTTCGATGGCGATGTTCACCACGCCGACACGTTCGGAGATTACCCCGCCGAGCGCGCCAAAGATGAGCGGGGCGCTGAGGGTGATGGTGCCCGTGAGTAGCCCGGTGAACGGCAACGTTTGCCCGGCGGCGGCCCACACGAGCAGGTCGATCATGACGATGATGGCGGCGAGGGTGTTGAACCAGAGCGGAATCGTGCGGTCGCTCTCTTCCGCTGCCCGGCTGCGCACGATCACGTAACCTGCAGCGCAGAGCAGCAGCACGGCGGCGATCAGGTTGGTTGCGAACACGGGAAACGCAATGTCCGGCAGTTGAATGAGATCGCTTTCGGTGCTGATGCGGAATGTGCTCGTGCCCCCGGGTGATTGGGGCAGGAGTGCCGCGGCGATCACGGCAAGCGCCGCATACACGATTGGTGTTTTTGCCCGCTGTCGTCGTGGGGCGATCGCCGTCGCTGCGCCGTCCGGTTGCTGAATCTGAGTGGTCTGCGACATTAGGCAACCTCTGCTTTCTTTGCCTCAGCTGCACGCTGCATCAGCGCAAGCGTTTTTTCCGGTTTGGGGAGCCCAAAGAGGGCTCGGATGAGCGGCGGGGCGGCGATGAACAGCACGATGAGCGACTGGACAACCAGCACAATATCGACTGGGATGCCTTCCACCGCTTGCATCGCGAAACTGCCAGCTTTGAAACCGCCGAAGAGAATGCCGGCGAAGAGAATGCCGATCGGTTTGGAGCGGCCGAGCAGGGCGACGGTGATTGCGTCGAAGCCGATGCCCGCGTCGATTCCGTTGCTAAACCCGGTTTTGACGGTGCCTAACGCCTGGGATACCCCGGCGAGACCGACGAGCGCACCGGAGAAGAGCATCGCCAGCACGTAGACGCGTGGCACGTTGATGCCGGCGACGTTTGCGGCGCTCGGGTTTTCACCGACCGCGCGGAACCGAAACCCGAGGCTGGAACGGTTGAGCAACCACCACACCACCGCAACGGCGACGAGCGAGAGCACAAAGCCCCAGTGCAGCGCGTAGCCGGGGCCGAGGAGGGCGGGAAAGACCGCGGTTTCGGACATGGCCGGGGTTTTGGGGTTGTTTGAGCCGGGGGCTTGCAGCCAGCCTGGTTTTCCGAGCATCCAGGTGATGAGATAGAACCCGATGTAGTTGAGCATGATCGTGACGATCACTTCGTGTGCGCCGGTTCGCGCCTTGAGCAACCCCGCGATGCCCGCCCACACTGCCCCCGCGGCGAGTCCGGCGGCTACGGCGAGTGGCAGGTGAATGATCATGGGCAGGTTGAAGCTGAAGCTGACATACCCGGCTGCCGCCGCAGCGACCAGCATCTGCCCCCGCCCGCCGATGTTGAACAGACCCACGCGGAAGGTGAGTCCCACCCCGAGGCCGGCTGCGATGAGCGGCGTGGCGAATGTGAGCGTGTCGGTGAGTGGTTTGATGCCCTGGGCGAAGCTGTCTTTGCGGAAGTTGTAGACCGAGCCTTGGAACAGGGCGCTGTAGGCGCCGGCGATGGCGTCCCAGGCTGCGGTGAATGTGTCGCTTGGCCGCGAGAAGAAGTATCCGGCGGCCTGTTGCACCGCCGAGTTGGTGACGGCGATGAGCAGGCCACCGACGAGGATTGAGAGCAGCACGGCGAGCACCGAGATCATGGCGCTGCCGCCGACGATTTGTCGCAGTGCCAGGTTGAGCGGTGAGGGCATCAATGGGGTGGATGCCGTGTCTGGCTTGGGTTCGTGCGTCGCGTTCACGCCTGGCCCCCTTCCTGTGGTCGTTCGCCGGCCATCATGAGGCCCAGCTTGTCTCGTGGGGTGTCGCTCGGCACGATACCGATGATTTCGCCCTTGTACATCACCGCGATGCGGTCGGCGAGTGAGTAGACCTCATCTAGTTCGGTGGAGACCACGATGACGGGCAGCCCGCTGTCGCGGGTTTCGATGATTCGTTTGTGCACAAACTCGATTGAGCCAACGTCGAGACCGCGGGTGGGCTGTGAGACGACGAGCAGGCGAAGCGCACGGCTCATTTCCCGTGCGAGCACAACTTTTTGCTGGTTTCCGCCGGAGAGCCGCCCCGCCCGGGTGGTGATTCCCTGAGCTCGGATATCGTATTCGTTGAGTTTTTCTTCTGCGAAGGCGTTGAGGGCGCCGAGTTGCAGGTTGCCTCGTTTCACGAACGGTTCGTCGTGTGAGCGGTCGAGCATGAGGTTTTCGGCAAGGGTGAACTCGGCAATGAGGCCGTCTTCGTTGCGGTCTTCTGGCACGAACCCAACACCGTATCCGAGCGCTTGGCTCACGGTGG
>CAYTSH010000171.1:0-4352 GCA_964440395.1 uncultured Microbacteriaceae bacterium | reverse complement strand
GGCAGCCCCAACGACCCGGCAAGCCCCCCGAGCATCCGACCAATTGATGGTTGCAAGGTGTAACCGGTGAGCAGCGTGGTAAACGTAATGCCCAACTGGGCGCTAGAAAGGTGCGTGGCGGTTCGTTTCAACGCCGAAATAACGCGACCCAACCCCGGCACGCCGCGCTCCCGCTGCGCCTCCAACTCAGCCCGGTCAAGGTTCACCAGGGCAAACTCGGAAGCAACGAAAATACCCGTACCCACCGTCAGCAACACACCGGCGGCGAGCAGCAGTAGATCCACAATCATCGGCCGGCACACCCCGCCCACGTGGACTGGCGTTGCACGGCCTGGGTTCTAGAGGGGGGGTCATCCATAGTGCACAATTCTAGCGAGTGGATGCCGTGCCCACCAAGCGGCGCCGGGTGCGGCACGCGGGTGGTGCGGCACGCGGGTCCGGGTGCGGCACGCGGGTCCGGGTGCGGCACGCGGGTCCGGGTGCGGCACGCGGGTCCGAGCGCGTGGCCCGGGTTGGTGCCTCACAGGCACTGAGCGCGTACCCCCCTACCCCACCGCGCGCGCAAGCACCGCAGTCAGCCGGTCACGCTCAGCCGGTGCCAGCGGCGTCACACTCGTCAACCGCAGCGCAGACAGCGCCCGGTCGGGGTCAACCCCCAGCGCCAGCAGCACCGGTGACGGCTCCCCCGAATTGGCTGCGCACGCGGAGCCGGACGAGACGGCGAAGCCGGCCGTGTCCAACGCCACAAGTAACGATTCCCCGCTCACCCCCGCAAACACAAACGACGCATGACCGGGTAACCGCTCTTCGGGGTGGCCGGTCAGTTCGGCGCTGGGAATGCTGCGCAAGACTTGGGCGACCAGGGCATCCCGACTTGTGGAAAGCGCGAGCGCGTTGGCACCGATGCCCTGCCGGCTCGCCGCCACCGCAGCCGCAAACCCGGCAATCCCCGCAACGTTCTGCGTGCCGGAACGGCGACCGCTCTCCTGGCCGCCGCCGGGAAGCAGCGGCTCCACCGCAAGCGATGTGCGCAGCAGCAACGCGCCCACGCCCTGCGGGCCGCCAAACTTATGCGACGCGACACTCATGGCGTGCACCGCCAAGCCCGGCCAGGCGGCGGCAGATTCGCCCCGCCCAAAACCCACCGGCAGTGTTGCGGCGGCCTGCACCGCGTCGGTGTGCAACAGTGCCCCGCTTGGTGCGACCAGTTCGGCAATTTCGGCAATCGGTTGCACCGTGCCCACCTCGGCATTTGCCAACCCGATCGTCACCAGCGTGGTGTCCGGTCGCAGCGCCGCGGCCAGGTCGTCACGTCGCACCAGGCCGTGCGAGTCGACTGGCAATTCGGTGCAGGTGAAACCAAACACGCGTTCCAACGTGCGACACGCCTGCACCACTGAGGAGTGTTCAATCGCGGTCGTAATAATGTGCCGACCGCGGGGCCGGGCCAGCGACAACCCCATAATCGCAAGCGCGTTCGCCTCGGTGCCGCCAGAGGTGAACACCACCTCCTCCGGCAGCGCCCCCAGCCCGGCAGCAACGGTCGCGCGGGACTGTTCCAGCACCTGCCGCGCCGCAAACCCGGGGCTGTGCACGCTGGACGGGTTCGCCGCCACCCCCGCCAGCACGTCAAGCATCGCCCGGTGGGCTTCCGGGCGCAGCGGCGCGGTTGCCGCCGCGTCCAGGTAGACTCCCGCGCTAGTCAGCATCGAGACCCAAATCCAGTGAGCGGGCGGAATGCGTCAACTGCCCCACAGAAATCACGTCAACCCCCGTCTCGGCAATCGCACCCACCGTGTCCAGCGTCACCCCGCCGCTGGCCTCCACAATTACCCGGCCAGCGATCCGCTGCACCGCCTGCCGCAAATCCGGCAGACTAAAGTTGTCCAGCAGCACGCCGGTGACGCTGGCGGCGAGCACAGCATCCAACTGATCGAGCCGATCCACCTCAACAATAATCGCCGTGGTGTGCCCGGCGCGGCGGCGCAGCTCACCAAGCGCGTGCGTGGTGGTTGCGGCGTCGATCGCGCCCAGCGCGGCGAGGTGGTTGTCTTTGATCATAATGGCGTCCGAGAGTGAAAAGCGGTGATTCGAGCCGCCGCCGACCCGCACGGCGTGTTTTTCCAACGCCCGCAACCCCGGCGTGGTTTTGCGCGTATCCGCAATTCTGGCACCGGTGTGGGCGACCCGGGCAACAAACTCCCCGGTGAGCGTCGCCACGCCACTGAGCCGCTGCGCAAAGTTCAGCGCCACCCGCTCGCCGGTGAGCACGCCCCGCGCCGGACCGGCCACCGTGGCGATGGTGTCGCCGGGGGCAATGCGGGTGCCGTCGTCCAGCAGGTCACCAACATGGATGCCGCGGTCAACCTGCGCGAACGCCTCCAGGACCAGCGCTCCCCCCGCAAACACCCCGGACTCTCGGCTCACAATGCGGGTGCGCAGCTCGGTGTGTTCGGGGAGTGCGAGGGTGGCGGTGAGATCACCCCAGGGGCAGTCTTCGGCGAGCGCGGTGCGAACGGCGGTTTGGATTAGGTGTGGGGTGAGCATGCGGCTGGGTTTCCTTCGTGAAGCGTCTGGGTGGGGTTACCAGGTGACGGTGAATGCGGTGCTGCGGGCCTGGGCGGGGTCGGTTTGGGGGTGGTCGCTGCGCTGATGGGCACCGCGCGATTCGGTGCGGGCGCTGGCGGCGGCCTGCACCATGATGGCTAAGTCTCGCGCGGTGCCCGCGGCGTGGTTTCGCGCGGCACGCGCCAGCACGGCCAGGCCGCTGGCGTCGCGTTCGATGCCGAGTCCCGCGGCAAACGCCGCGGCCAGGTCGGTTGGAGTGCCGGTGGCGGGCGCCGGCTGGTCGGTTGGGCCGCCGGGGGCGGCCAAGTCGGTTGGGTCGCCGGCGGCTGGTGCCGGAGGGACGGACAGGTGGTGTCGGGCCGCGAACACGTCGCGCATCCACGCACCCTCCAGGTGCCAGGCGCGCGACCCGCCGCGGGGTGCCGCAGTCCCGGCGACCCCGAGGTTCCCGGGGTTCCCGAGGCCCCCGAGACCCCCGAAGCCCCCGAGACCCCCGGCAACTTCCGCACCAGCCGCCGCCGCGCTGTGCCCCGCACGCGCACCGAACACGAGCCCCTCCAGCAACGAGTTCGACGCGAGCCGGTTCGCGCCGTGCACCCCCACCGCGGCCACCTCACCGGCGGCAAACAGCCCCGGCACGGTCGTGCGGCCGTGCAGATCGGTGAGCACCCCGCCCATGGTGTAGTGCGCGGCCGGCGCCACCGGCACGCGCTCGCGCCGCCAGTCGAAACCTGCCGCGGCGGTCGCCGCGGAAATGCCGGGGAAGCGTTTGCGCAGTGTGCCGGGACCGCCGGCACGTTCAATGCCGGTCGCGTCCAACCATACGCAGGCATCTGCGCTTGTGAGCAGTTCGCGATGAATGGCGCGCGACACCACATCGCGCGGTGCCAACTCGGCGAGGCGATGCGCGTCTGCCAGGAATCGTCGCCCAGCACCGGTGTGTAACGTCGCCCCGGCGCCACGGACCGCCTCGGAAATCAGTGCCCCCTCCGCCCCAACCAACACCGTTGGGTGAAACTGGACAAACTCCAGGTCGGCAACCGCCGCACCGGCACGGGCAGCGACCACAATGCCGTCGCCCGTCGCCCCCGCCCAGTTGGTGCTGCGGGCATACACCCCGGCAAACCCGCCAGTGGCAAGGATAACCTGCGCCGCGGGGAGCACCAACTCGCCCCCGGCGAGGGTGCGGTGCGGTGCGGCGGGACCAACGGCATCCACGGTTGTGGAGCGCAACGACACCCCAGAAACGCACCCGTCCAGGGTGTGCACCGCATGCAGCCGATACCCGTCGCACACCCGCAGCCGCCCCGCTGCGGTGGCAGCCGCGGCCAACGCGCGCAAATGCCGCAACAGCGCGGCGCCCGTGCGATCCCCGCCGGCGTGCACAATTCGCGAGTGGCCGTGCGCCCCCTCAAGGCCGAACAGCAGCTCGCCGCGGGCATCCCGGTCGAACGGGAGCCCCGCGGCGAGCAACCCGGCCACGGCGCGGGCACCGTCCGTCGCCAGCACACTGGCCGCCCGCGCATCCACCAGCCCCGCACCTGCGGTGAGGGTGTCAGCTGCGTGCCGCTCGGGGGTGTCGCCGGGGGCAATCGCCGCGGCGATGCCGCCCTGAGCCATGCCGGTGTTTGTGTCGCCGGCGGCGTGCTGATCGAGGGTGCCAATGAGGGTCACGTCGGCACCGTCAGCTACGGCGGCGAGCGCGGCACTGAGCCCCGCAACGCCGGCACCAACGACGGCGATCATGAAGGTTTCGCGGCGAGCATCCGCTCCAGCGCAACCCG
>CAYTSH010000170.1:0-4358 GCA_964440395.1 uncultured Microbacteriaceae bacterium | reverse complement strand
GAAGCTATCGGTGCCGGTTTGATAGACGAAACGCGTGCAGGCATCCGCACTCACTGCGGCGGCGGCGATGGCGGCGGAGGCCAAAACTCCGATCACACTCTTCTTCATGGCGGCTCTCTCCTTTGATGCCAAGAGACCCTTGGCGCGTTAATGCAGGCTTAATCACCGCGCCGGCTGCCCTAGTTGGCGGAGCGCGCAGCCGCCCAGTTCGTCCTATGCTCAAGGAAGGGTGAACAGGCGCGCTGCCGGAGGTGAATGCGGCTCGGAGTGCTGGCGAGACGTGTTGTAGTGCGGGATCATCCGGCGACATCGTTGGCTTGCATTCCAATTGCTCAGTGATGTCGGTCACGCCCTCTTTCGTGTACCAGTGCGATACGGTTGCTAACTGTTCCATGCTTGCTTCGGTGCCAAAATAGCGAAATCGCGACTCTCTGATGTGTGAAGGGTACCCCACGCGGCGGAACTCGTTGATGCGGAAGGAACCCCCGTCTGCGACTTCAAACAGCGCGGTTGCGTTGGAGAAATCGTTGTTGAACATGCTCACCTCGGTGTCGAAGACACCGTCCCCGCGCGTGTCGTGCACACCGATGGCGGAGACGCTCGTTGCGTGGGTGCGCCAGGCGCCGAGAATGCCGCCGATTGAGTGGGTGGGGTACCAGAGCGGCGGGTAGCTGGCCGTCGCCTTCCACTGATTTCCGCCGCTGTATTTGTAGGCGTCGTAGAAACCGAGATCCATGTCGTGCACGTAGTCGCCTTCCGCGTAGAACAAGCGCCCGAACGAGTTTTTCGCCACCGCTTCACGGGCAAACACCGTGGCAGGGTTGTAGTGGCTCGTTTCGCCCATCATGTAGGTGAGGCCGGTCTGCGTTACGGCAGCGATGATGTCTGAAATTTCGGCGACGCTGATTGCCATGGGCACCGCAGAGTAGACGTGTTTGCCCGCGTGGAGTGCTTGTACGACCAGTGGGCCGTGCGTCCAACGTTGGGTAAAAATTGCCACGGCATCCACTTCGGGGGATTCGAGCGCTGCCGCAAAGCTGGGGAACGTCCCGGTGAGTCCATACTCGTCCTTGAGTCGGGTGGCTCGTTCCGGTAGCACGTCGGTTGCATAGACGGCGTGCACGCCGGGGTGGAGCGCGAAGAGTTTGGCGAATTGGCCGGAGAATTGGCCTGCGCCGACGATTGCGATTGCGATGCTCATGTGTGTCCTTTGGTGTGGGGTTGTGAGTGGACTGTTGTGGCGAGATGGTGTGGGTTAGCCGCCCTGTTCGAAGAGTAGGTTGATAATGCGGTTGGTTTGGTTCAGGCTTGACGCGGGTTTGCCGTTCGCGAAGATATCTTGCATTGCTGGCGCCATGAGTGCGGCTATGTCCGCCGAGTAGCTGGTAATCGGGTAGGTGAAGGTGGTGCCGTCTTGCACGTGCCGGGTGAAGGCGGAGACGTCGATCCCGTTTGATTCGAATGCTGCAATGGCGGCGTTGGTGCCCGACTGAACGGCTGGGAATACGATGCCGTAGTCGCCCACAATGTTTTGGCATTCCGCTGAGGCGAGGAACGCGACCCACTGGGCGGCACCTCGAACGTTTTGAGCGTTCGAGCTGATCGAGTCTGCGAGTCCATTGAACATGGATGCCCGTTCCCCACTTGGGCCGATTGGCGTCGGGGCGATGCCAAGGTCGATGCCGTCGAGCTTGGCGTAGGTGCTGATCATCCACGAACCGTTCATGGAGAGTGCTGCTTTGCCGCTTCCTAGCTGAATCTCGGGGCCGTTTGATGAAGAATACACGGTGAAGGGGGCCATGTAGCCTTTCTTCGCGAGCCCGAAATACCAGTCGATTGTTTCTTGGAAAACGGGGTCGTCGTAGTTGTATTGTCTTCCCCAGGGGTTTGTGTCGGTGTAGTTCCAACCTGTCGAGCCGGTGAACGCGCTCCACTGTGTTTGTCCGTTGAATCCGCCCGCGTCGCTGGCTGCTAAGCCGTACACGGCGACGTGTTTCGGGTCGAAGCCGGGTTCATCGCCGCGAACCCCGTTGCGATCGATGCTGAGGTGTGCCAGCGTGCGTTCGAACGAACCGCCGTCGTCCGGGTTCCATTCGAGGGTTTCAAGTTCAGCGGCCGTGATGCCGGCTTCAGCCATGATGGTTTTGTCGTAGAACATCGCAACGGTGTCCCAATCTTTCGGCATACCGTAGCGGTGACCGTCAGGACCCACCCACGCCTCCGCTAATCCTTCCTGATAGATGCTCAGGTCGAGGGCGGCCGTCTCTGGAAGCTCTTCCAATGGTTCCAACACGCCAAGCTCGGCGAATTGGGTGAACTTGGAGACGTGATCTGTGAACACGTCGGGACCGATCCCGGCGATGAAACTTGAGGTGAGTTTCGTCCAGTAGTCGTTCCAACCGAGCTGGGTGAATACGATGCTCACGTCTGGGTGCTGACGTTCGAAAGCTGCGGCGCATTCCTGGTACGCCGGTAACTGGTTGGCATCCCACAGCCAGTAGGAGACTTCGCTGCTGTTGGCCGCTGGTGATTCGTCGGGTTGCGTGCACGCGGTTGCGAATGTGCCGATGAGCACGGTGCCGAGTGCGCACGCGATTCGACTGAGTGCTTTGCCGCGCGAGTGTGCGAAACGGTTGCGGCGGGTGTTGCGCGGTGCGTTGGGTTCTCGAGTCACGGTATCCTCGTTTTCTATTTCAAGCCGGTGAACCCGATTGAGTTCACAATTCGTTTCGCAAACACCATGAAGAGCAGCAGCATTGGCAACGCAGCGATCAGTGTTGCCGCCATGAGGCCTGCCCAATCGGTGCCAGACTGGGGTGTTTGTGATCGGAAGACGCTGAGCGCAACCGTCAGCACCCGGGACTTGTCGGTGTAGGACACCATGAGCGGCCAGAAGTAGTCGTTCCAGGCTGAAATGTACGTAAGAATTCCCAGCGTGATCACCGACGAGGAGGCCATGGGCAAGATCACTCGAAAGAATATTTTCACTTTGCTTGCCCCATCGATGAGTGCCGCTTCTTCAACCTCGGTGGGGATATTCATGAAGAATTGCCGCAGAAAGAAGATCGCAAACGGCGTCATGAACAGGCTTGGCAGTGTGACGCCCAGCAGCGTGTCGATCAAGCCGAGTTGCTTAATGAGTGCAAAGTTGGGCAGCAGCGTAAAGAGCGCCGGTACCATGAGTCCCGCGATGAAAAACCCAAATACCACGTTCCGCCCGCGCCAACGCAACCGGGCGAATGCGTAGGCTGCGGTTGCTGAGAAAAACGTTTGACATACCGCGATTGTGGTCGCGGTGATGACTGAGTTCAGCAGGAACAACCAAAAGTTTACGGAAGCTCCCGACCCGCCCTGTGCCAGCGCTTCTTCGGTGCTCTGCAGGCCGAATACTCGCTTGAATCCGCCGAGACTCAGCTCTGCGGGGAGCAGGGAAGTTGCGTTGGCTGCCAGCGCGGTGTTGGTTGAAAAAGCCGTGCGAAGCATCCAATAAAATGGAAACAACGTCACCAAAATTATGAGCACCATGACCGCCCAGGCGAGCACCTTGCCGAGCGAAATTTTCGATGGGGTGGATGCCGTGGGAACCTGAACGGGTTGGCTCGCGGTGGGTTCCGTGCCCGGTGACACGGGGGTGACGAGGGTGGACATGTTGGGCTCCTTTGCCAAACGCGATTATCTGGAATTAGTTGAGGTCCGTTGAGCCCGCTCGGGTGAGCCGGTACTGCAGAAACGAGATGAGGCTCAATAGGATGAGTAGTGCGACCGAAATGGCGGACGCGTAACCGAACTGGAACCGCCCGAAGGCCAGCGAGTAAATGTACATTTGCAGCACGTTTGTGGAGTTTGCCGGGCCGCCATTGGTCGTGACCGAGACGGAATCAAATACTTGAAACGAACCAATGACTGAAATGATGAGCACAACGGCCAAAACCGGTCGTAGCAGGGGCAGGGTGATGTTGCGGAACATGTGCCACTCGCTGGCTCCGTCAACCCGGGCAGCTTCGTACAGGTACGGCGGGATGGCCTGCATGCCGGCGAAGAGCAGCAGTGCGGTGTATCCGACGTGCCGCCACACGTTCAGCATTGCGATGGTTGGGATTGCCCACAGTTCGCTCCCGAAGAACGGGATCGCGTCGAACCCGAGCGCCATGATGATCTGATTGCCAATGCCGAGTTGCGAGTCGAGTATCCACAGCCACACAATGCCGGCCACCACATTGGAAACGAGGAACGGGGTGAGCACCACGCTCCGCACGAACACCGAGGTGGTGAGGCGTTGCATGAGTGCTGCAATGAGCAGCGCCAACACTGTTTGCACCCCGATGTTGATGACGACGTATTCCAGGGTGACACCGAGG
>CAYTSH010000169.1:0-4379 GCA_964440395.1 uncultured Microbacteriaceae bacterium | reverse complement strand
CCACAAGTACAAGGACAGCCGTGAGCACTTTGAAAAGCGCACACACAAGCGTCTGATCGACATCATCGACCCAACTCCGAAAGCAGTTGATTCCCTGATGCGTCTTGACTTGCCTGCCGACGTTAACATCGAGATCAAGCTGTAAGGGAATCATGTCTACTGCTGCAAAGACCGCTAAGGGTCTGCTGGGCACGAAGCTTGGCATGACTCAGGTATGGGACGAGAACAACAAGCTTGTTCCCGTGACCGTAATTGAAATTTCTCCGAACGTGGTTACCCAGGTTCGCTCACTCGAGGTTGATGGCTACAGCGCAATTCAGATTGCTGCGGGCCAGATCGATCCACGCAAGGTAAACAAGCCTGCTGCCGGTCACTTCGAGAAGGCAGGCGTCACGCCTCGCCGGCACCTCACCGAAATCCGCACTGCGGATGCCGCTGAATATGCACTTGGCCAGGAAATCAACGCGCAGGACGTGTTTGAGGCTGGCCAGCTTGTCGACGTCGTCGGCACGAGCAAAGGTAAAGGCTTTGCCGGTGTGATGAAGCGTCACAACTTCAAGGGTGTCAGTGCGTCGCACGGTGCACACCGTAACCACCGTAAGCCAGGCTCGATCGGCGCATCTGCTACGCCGAGCCGCGTATTCAAAGGAATGCGCATGGCTGGCCGTATGGGTGGCGAGCGCGTAACCGTTCTGAATCTGAAGGAGCACGCTGTCGACGCCGAAAAGGGCCTCATCCTGGTTAAGGGTGCCGTTCCCGGTGCTCGTGGCCGTCTCGTATTCGTTCGCAACGCTGTGAAGGGGGCATAGTCCATGGCTACTGCAACCACGATTGACGTTCTCGACGCACAGGGTAAGAAAGCAGGCAGCGTTGAGCTTCCCGCTCACCTGTTCGACGTTGAAACAAACGTTCCGCTCATCCACCAGGTCGTTACCGCTCAGCTTGCCGCTGCCCGTCAGGGTACGCACAAGACCAAGACTCGCGGTGAGGTTTCCGGTGCGGGGCGCAAGCCGTTCAAGCAGAAGGGAACCGGTCGCGCTCGTCAGGGCTCGATCCGTGCACCGCACATGACCGGCGGTGGCATTGTCCACGGCCCAACCCCGCGTGATTACTCGCAGCGTACCCCGAAGAAGATGATTGCAGCTGCACTGCGCGGTTCGCTTTCTGACCGGGCGCGTGGCGGGCGGGTTCACGTTGTTGAAGCCTTTGGCACGGGGAGCACCCCATCGACAAAAGCTGCTATCTCACTGCTCTCCGCTGTAGCCCCCGGCCGCCGCGTGCTCGTGGTGCTCGATCGTTCCGACGAGCTGAGCCTGAAGAGCGTGCGGAACATCGAAGACCTGCATGTGTTGAGCTGGGATCAGCTGAACGCTTACGACGTGCTGGTGAGTGATGACTTGGTGTTCACCAAGGCTGCGCTTGACGAGTTCGTTGCCGCCAAGTCGGTTTCGGCTGGCGAAGCCAAGAAAGAGGTTTCGGCATGAGCCTGAACAAGAATCCACACGATGTGATCATCGCGCCTGTTGTTTCTGAGAAGAGCTACACGCTGATCGACACGAACGGGCAGTACACCTTCGAGGTTGCACCCGATTCGAACAAGACCGAGATCAAACTCGCTATCGAGAAGATCTTCAACGTCAAAGTTGCATCGATCAACACGTTGAACCGTAAAGGCAAGACGCGCCGCACCAAGTTCGGCCTCGGCAAGCGTAAAGACACCAAGCGTGCCATCGTTACGCTGAAGTCCGGCTCGATCGACATCTTCACGGTTGTTAGCTAGACCAGGAAGCGAAGAGGAAGATACAGATGGCTATTCGTAAGTACAAGCCCACGACTCCTGGTCGTCGCGGTTCGAGTGTTTCAGATTTTGCGGAAATCACTCGTTCAACGCCAGAGAAGTCACTCCTTCGTCCACTGCCAAAGACCGGTGGACGGAACAGCTCGGGGCGGATCACAACTCGTCACATCGGTGGTGGCCACAAGCGCCAGTACCGCGTAATCGACTTCCGTCGGAACGATAAAGACGGTGTGAACGCCAAAGTTGCACACATTGAGTACGATCCCAACCGTACGGCACGCATTGCGCTGCTGCACTATGTGGATGGTACCAAGCGTTACATCATCGCTCCCAACAAGCTCAGCCAGGGCGACATTGTTGAGTCTGGTCCAAACGCTGACATCAAGCCCGGCAACAACCTGCCGCTGCGCAACATCCCTACCGGTACCGTGATTCACGCGATCGAGCTCAAGCCAGGCGGCGGAGCGAAAATGGCTCGCAGTGCCGGCGCTTCTGTGCGACTCGTTGCGAAGGACGGCCCCTACGCGCAGCTTCGACTGCCGTCGGGTGAAATTCGCAACGTGGATGCGCGCTGCCGTGCAACCGTTGGTGAGGTCGGCAATGCCGAACAATCCAACATCAACTGGGGTAAAGCAGGCCGCATGCGGTGGAAGGGCGTCCGCCCGACCGTTCGTGGTGTTGCGATGAACCCGGTTGACCACCCGCACGGTGGTGGTGAGGGTAAAACCTCAGGTGGTCGTCATCCTGTGAGCCCATGGGGCCAGAAGGAAGGCCGCACCCGCCGCCCGAACAAAGAGAGCGACAAACTTATTGTTCGTCGTCGTACCGTCGGCAAGAAGCGCTAGTAGGAGTTTTAGAAGATGCCACGCAGTCTGAAGAAAGGCCCCTTCGTTGACAACCACCTGCTGAATAAGGTTGTTGCTCAGAACGAGGCCAACACGAAAAACGTCATCAAAACCTGGTCGCGTCGCTCGATGATCATCCCGGCAATGCTCGGGCACACCATCGCGGTGCACGACGGGCGCAAGCACATCCCCGTGTTTGTCACCGAGACCATGGTTGGGCATAAACTCGGAGAGTTTGCCCCCACCCGCACCTTCCGTGGACACGTGAAGGACGACAAGAAGGGCCGTCGCCGCTAAGCGGCGACGTGAAGGAGGAGAGAGAATGGTTGAGTCGATCGCACGCGTTCGTCACATCCGCGTAACCCCCATGAAGGCTCGCCGCGTCGTTAACCTGATCCGCGGCAAGCAGGCAGAGGAAGCCCTGGCTATCCTCAAGTTCGCCCCGCAGAGCGCAAGCGAACCAGTCTACAAACTGGTGGCTTCTGCAATGGCAAACGCCCGGGTTAAGGCAGATGCGTCGAACACCTATCTCGACGAGCAAGACCTGTTCGTATCGAAGGCATACGTTGATGAGGGTGCAACTCTCAAGCGTTTCCGCCCTCGTGCACAGGGTCGCGCGTTCCGTATCAACAAGCGCACGAGCCACATCACGGTTGTCCTCGCGACACCCGATGAGGTTGCGGCGGGGAAGAAGGGAGCCAAGTAATGGGCCAGAAAGTAAACCCCTATGGCTTCCGTCTGGGAATCACGACCGACCACGTGTCGCGTTGGTTCTCTGACAGCACCAAGCCGGGTCAGCGATATGCAGATTACGTAGCGGAGGATATTCGTATCCGCCAGCTGCTTACCAACAGCCTTGACCGTGCGGGCGTTGCCCGTATCGAGATTGAGCGCACCCGTGACCGCGTGCGTGTGGATATCCACACTGCCCGCCCGGGCATCGTCATCGGTCGCCGCGGCGCCGAGGCCGAGCGTATTCGCGCAGATCTCGAAAAGCTCACCGGCAAGCAGATTCAGCTCAACATCCTCGAGGTAAAGAACCCAGAGGCAGAGGCGCAGCTTGTTGCGCAGGGCATCGCTGAGCAGCTTTCCGCTCGTGTGGCGTTCCGCCGCGCAATGCGTAAAGCCATGCAGGGCGCGCAGCGCACGTCAACCGTCAAGGGTGTCCGGATCCAGGTATCCGGCCGTCTCGGTGGTGCTGAAATGAGCCGTTCGGAGTTCTACCGCGAAGGTCGAGTGCCACTGCACACGCTCCGCGCGAACATTGATTACGGCTTCTACGAAGCGCGCACCACCTTCGGTCGCATCGGCGTGAAGGTTTGGATCTATAAGGGTGACATCACCAACAAGGAACTTGCTCGCGAGCAGGCGGCTCAAAAGTCGTCACGTCCCGAGCGCGGTGACCGCCGTCGTGCGCCTCGTAACGCACAGGTAGAGGCGCCGGTTGCAGCAGGAGCGGAGAAGTAAATCATGCTGATTCCACGTAGAGTCAAGTACCGCAAGCAACACCATCCAGGTCGTAGCGGCCAGGCAACGGGTGGCACGACAGTAACGTTCGGTGAGTTCGGGATTCAAGCCCTTACCCCCGCATACGTTACCAACCGCCAGATCGAGTCTGCTCGTATCGCGATGACTCGCCACATCAAGCGTGGCGGTAAGGTGTGGATCAACATCTACCCCGACCGCCCCTTGACGAAGAAACCGGCTGAAACCCGACTGGGTTCCGGTAAGGGTTC
>CAYTSH010000168.1:0-4431 GCA_964440395.1 uncultured Microbacteriaceae bacterium | reverse complement strand
AGATGTCGCGCGGAATAGTCCGAACCAGCCAAAGCACTCCTTCATGTTTCATCAAACAGGTGCACACTAAGCCTACTGTCCGCAAAGGACTCGGGTTGGTTCCGACTCCCGGGTGTTCGATGCCCGCGAGGTGCCTGCGGCTACGCGCAGAGCGAAACTGCCCCAAAACCGTGCCGCTGTCCCGCGCTGGCGTGCTTTGATAGTGGGGACGCTTGTCTCACGCACACGAAAGGTAGGAACACGTGTCCACCATTACCCAACCCGAACACAGCGTCCCTGCTGCCGAATCAACGTTGAGTGTCGCCGATCGCTGCGACAGTTGCGGCGCGCAGGCCTATATTCGAGTGGTGCTCGCGACCGGAGACCTGCTGTTCTGCGCACACCACGGCTCTGGGCTGCGCGAACAACTTGAGCCAAAAGCGCTCGAGTGGCACGACGAAACCTTCAAGCTTCACCAGTAGTCAGCAGCACCGAGCGCTCTGCCCCGCCATACCCTGCGCCGGATGAACGACACCGCGCGATGCGCCACGAGAACACCGTTGTTCAGCGCGACGCATCTCACGGGTTACATTACCCGAAGGTTTCTATTCTAGGTAGTCACGGAGTGACTGTGAACGGGACGGATGGCGAAGTTTCGCCATCGTTTTTGATTCGATCTGGCGGATGCGCTCCCGGGTAACGCCAAACGTGTCGCCTATTTGATCAAGGGTTTTTGGCATACCGTCGCCAAGCCCAAAGCGCATCCGAATCACACCGGCCTCCCGCTCGCTGAGGGAGTCGAGCAGCGACTCGAGCTGGCGTTGCAGCATGGTAAACCCAACCGCGTCTGCCGGCACAATCGCCTCGGTGTCCTCAATAAGGTCACCGAACTCGCTGTCCCCGTCCTCACCGAGTGGGGTGTGCAGAGAGATTGGTTCCCGGCCGTATTTCTGCACCTCGACCACCTTTTCGGGCGTCATGTCGAGTTCACGGCTGAGCTCTTCTGGCGTTGGTTCCCGCCCAAGATCCTGCAGCATTTGGCGCTGCACCCTGGCGAGCTTGTTAATAACCTCAACCATGTGCACCGGGATGCGAATCGTGCGCGCCTGATCTGCCATCGCACGCGTGATGGCTTGGCGGATCCACCAGGTGGCATACGTGGAGAACTTGAAGCCTTTGGTGTAGTCGAATTTTTCAACCGCACGGATCAGACCGAGGTTGCCCTCCTGAATCAGATCCAAGAATTGCATGCCCCTGCCCGTATACCGCTTGGCGAGCGAAACCACGAGACGAAGGTTTGCACCCAAGAGGTGCGCTTTTGCCCGTTGGCCGTCGCGCGCCACCCATCGAAGCTC
Source organism: uncultured Microbacteriaceae bacterium (assembly GCA_964440395.1). GTDB lineage: Bacteria > Actinomycetota > Actinomycetes > Actinomycetales > Microbacteriaceae > CAYTSH01. The sequence continues at coordinate 3,097 of CAYTSH010000168.1, read as the reverse complement.
GCGCTGCAGTTGCTTGGGCAGATCGGTAGCGGTGGCCAACCGGTCTTCGGCAAACAAACCGGCTTCAATCCGCATCGCCAGCTCCACCTCTTCAGCAGCGTTCAGCAGCGCAACCTTGCCAATTTGCTTGAGGTAATCTTTCACCGGATCAGCAGTAGCCCCGGTGATAGCGGTGGAGTACACCGGCAATTCGTCATCATCGTCGCTGTTGCTCAGCACGATGGCACCGGCTGGGAGTGGCTCGGCGGGCGCTGTCACCCGAGGCTCTTCAGATTCTTCCGACTCGGTATCGTCGCCGACCAGTTCGACGATTTCGTCGACAACCTCAACATCCACGACAACATCCTCAACACCCGCTACATCGAGTGCCTCTTCAGGCATGTCCGTGGCGGCTTTCGCGGCACGGCTCGCTTTTGCAGGAGCGGCGGCGCGGGCAGTTTTGGTCTGGGTTGGCGCGGACTTTACCGTTTTTGCGGGAGCTTTCGCCGCACTCGCCTTCGCGGGCTTGGTTGTGGAGCTGGACTCCGAGTCGGTTGCCGTCGATTTTTTCGCCCGAGTCGAGGTTGCGGATCCGGCTTTCTGCCGGCTGGCAGCAGCACTGGTTTTCGCTGCGCCTACACGCTTCGAACTGCTCGCGCTCGACGTTGGCGCCCCCTCGGCATCCGTTGCGTTCACTGTGGTCGCGGTTTTGATAGCCACGCACCCGCCTCTCTATTGTGTCGAACTGTGTCGCTCGACACGCGTCGAACAAATCTGCAAACTACGAAGACCCTTGTCAAGTTTGCGGCAATCCACGCAGGGGGAAACGCCAAAACTTTCAGGGTCTACCCGACAATTATTGCACAGAAAATCGCAATAGATTGACTTTCACGACGCTGAGGGTATAAAAGGGCTTCGGCCTGACTAATCGACACTCTCGCCGTTGTCCGATGGCTTGCGGATTGCAAGGAATCGCTCCAACTCGCCGGCGATTTGGTCTGCGCTCGGCAGGCTGCCATCGTCCAGCATCAGCGGGGAACGCACCCCGTTGTCTTGCATGTAGAGATCGTGCCGCTCCTCGAGTGACGCCACGAGCTGTTGCGACTGCTCCGAAGCGTTCACCTGCTCCGACACGTGTGTCGTGAAATCTCGACTGCGCTCACGAATAGAATCGCTCGAAAAAATCAGGCCGGTCGCAGCGCTAATACACTCCAACGCGGTGAGTAGCGCAACCGGATGCTCCGTCTCGGCCAGGTAGTGTGGCACGAGCAACACGAATCCCACAACGTCGCGCCCAGCATCATTCAGCCGCCGTTCCAGCAGATGCCCCACTGTCGCCGGAGCGTAGGTGCTGGGTTTCCAGATTGACAACTGGTCGCTCAGCTCACGCCGGGTGCCGCTCACCGTGACCCCCATTGGCCGCGTATGCGGAACCGGCATGGGAATCGCATGCGTCCACACGGTCTGCGAGACTTCGAGTGCGGCAATGATCTCAATCACTTCCTGCACAACCCGCTCCCACTGAAAATCTGGCTCCGCTCCCATCAATACGAGGAACTGCTGGCCAATATCGTCGGTGGCCAGATACACCCCGAGCGTCGGCGTTCGATACTCAGTGATATGGTGCTCTTCAAAATAGATCATCGGTCTGCGCGATCGATAATCGTAGATTCGATCGAGATCGCCGCTGCTCAGAAGCACCGGACTGGTCGTCTCGTTAATGTACTCATGTAGCTGAGACAGCGCGGAACCGGCGTCGGCAAATCCAGTCAGCACGACAAGCAGGGGCAAATTCGAGGGGATCGACTGGCTCTCCAGCGTGATGGGTTGAAAGAACGGTTCGTCACTTCGCATGTCTTCCAGTCTAGGCGTAGGCTAGCAGGATGCAGACCTTACCCAATATTTCTTCAGCTCTGCCCGGCAATATTCCCGCCGAGGCAGACGTTCTCGTGCTCGGTGTGCTCCACACCCCAAAAGCCGCACCACACCTCCTCGGCGACGACTTCGCCGCGTTACAGCAGATCGACCTGCGCTCGCTGGGAATGACAGGCGCAGCCGATACTGCCCTCAGCATCCCGAATCCAATCGAAACCGGGCCGCGCACCCTCCTGCTTGTCGGACTTGGCAAACAGGTGACTGCCGAATCGTTGCGCAACGCCGCAGGCACGGCAACGCGCAGTGCGCACCGTGCGGCGCACGTCGCGCTGCAGCTTCCGATCGATTCGGTGGATGCCCTGCAAGCGGTTGCCGAGGGCGCCCTGCTGGGCTCCTACCGCTTTGAAGCGTATCGTGGCACCGGTCAGCAGGAGTCGCCGATCAGTATCGAGCACATCAGCGTCATCTCGGCAATTGGCGACGACGAGGCGCTGCAGCGCGCCACGGTCAATGCGTCAGCGGTAGCGCTGGTGAAGGATCTCGTAAACACCCCCGCGAACGACCTGTTCCCCGCGAGCCTCGTTGAGCGGGCGCTCGCCGCGGTGGAACCGCTCGATATTCAGGCAACCGTCTGGGATGAGTCGGCGCTGGAGGCTGAAGGTTTTGGCGGCATCCTAGGCGTTGGGCAGGGCTCATCTCGCGGCCCGCGCCTCCTCAAACTGGACTATGCGCCTGCCGGGGCGAGCACGCACATTGCGCTCGTCGGCAAAGGCATTACCTTCGACACCGGCGGGTTGTCGCTGAAACCGGCAGCTTCGATGATCGGCATGAAATACGACATGACCGGGGCGGCCACCGTCTGCGCCGTGGTCACGGCGGCAGCACAGCTTGGGTTGAACGTGCGGGTTACGGCCTGGCTTGCACTCGCTGAAAATATGCCCTCAAGCACGGCGATTCGTCCCGGCGATGTGCTCACCGCGTTTGGCGGAAAAACTATTGAGGTATTGAACACGGACGCCGAGGGCCGCCTGGTTTTGGCGGATGCGCTGGTGGCTGCGGGGAAGGAAACTCCCGACGCCATTATTGACGTGGCGACACTCACCGGCGCGGCAATCGTTGCGCTCGGCTACCGCACGGTAGGACTGATGGGCGACGACAACCTGGTTGCTGAGCTACGCTCGGCGAGTGAACGGGCAAACGAGGCCCTGTGGCCAATGCCCATCCCCGGTGAGCTGCGCCCGCT
>CAYTSH010000167.1:0-4462 GCA_964440395.1 uncultured Microbacteriaceae bacterium | reverse complement strand
CCAGCTGCCCCAGCTGTGCCGGCTGTGCCCGTTGTGCCGGCTGTCCGGGTTGTGCCGGGCAGTCCCGCAACGCATCACCGGACAACCAGGCCGCAAACACGCACCCCGCCGCCCACACCGGCTGCACGGCACCACTGCGTCCCGGCACCGACGCAACCCGCGACACGGCACCCCCAAACGAAACCTGCAACACCCCCGCGGCGTCCGCCACAAACACGCTGGCAGCCGAACCAGTCGAGCGCATCAGCTGCACCCCGCGCGCCTCCAACCGCGGCACTGCCCCAGCCCGCCCCGGCTCCGACCCCGACTCCGCCCCCGGTTCCTGCCCCGACCCCGGCTCCGCCCCCTGCGCCCGCTCAGAGCCCGGTTCCTGCCCCGCCCCCTGCCCCGGTTCAGAGCCGGGTGCCAGCGCCAACTCCAACCGAATCGGGTCCGCCGCATCAATACTCACCGCACCGGCCGAGACGTTCAACACCACCGGGCGGCCCGCCACCACCGCAACCTGATACTCGTCACCGGCAGCACCCAACGACAGCGCCCGCCGCTGCGGCACCGCAGCCGGCGAATCAATCGCCAACGAAACCAAGCCCCCACCCGGGCTAAACCCCGCCAAGTTCCCAGCCTCATCAACCGCAACCACCGACGACTCACCCAGCACCACGTCCGGTGCGCGTTCCGGGGTGAACTCATCCAATTCAGCCAAACGCACCAGCCACACCCGACCGCCGGCGCGCTCGTGAATCACCACGCTGCGGTCACTCAGCAACACCTCGCTCGTTTCCGCCGGCAACGCCACCGTCTGCGGCGTGTCAGTCACCGCCTCATCCACCACGCTCAGCTCCTGCCGAGTCTGCGAATACAACAGCACTGTTGACGCGTTCTGCAGCACCTCAACCCGGCCACGATCCCCGCGCCCAGCCGCATCCAACGCATGAATCTGGGCATTCACCCGACCAAACGACCCCGTGGCCGCATTCGCCACCCAGGCGCTGCCGTCACCAACAACCACCTGCCGGGCGAGGGGTTCCTGCCACACCACCGCGGCGGCCACAACACACCCGAGCACCGTCAACGCGCCAACCCACGCCGCGAACCCCCGTCGATGTGCCCGCACCCAGTTACGCATCAATCACCACCACCCACAACGCCCCGGCCGGGCGTTCCGGTTGCTTGGCACCCGTCGTCGCCCCGGGAATCAGCAACCACCCCCGTGTCGCCAGCGCCGCGCCGACCGCTGCGCCCAGCAGCGCCGTCGGCCAACCCGCAAATACCCCGGCGCGCCCCGGCGCCAGGTTGCCGGGGCGGCTGGTACTGGTGCGGCCGCGGCGGGTGCGGCGAGCATCCATTTGTGGGATGCCCCCCACACGCAGCGCCTCATCCCCCACTTCCAGCGGGCGAGGTTCGCGGCGTTTGCGGGGTCGCCGCCCCGGTGCAGCGGCGGGTATCGCCAACCGCGCCGGCGCCTCCGGAAACACGAAACCGCCGCTGTGGTCGGCGGGTTCAGCCGCAAGCTCCGCCGGGGTGGGCGGGTAACCGAGACGCTGTTCGATAATTTGCAGTTGGCGCACCAAGTCGAGCACGCGAGCGGGCCGACGTGCCGGCTGTTTGTTCATCGCGGCGAGCAGGGTGCGTTCCAACCGGTCCGGCACGTCGCTGCGCTGCAGGGGTTCGGGCAGATCGCGACCCAGTATGCGCTGCTGGAGCAGTTCGCGACGCCCGGCCGTGCCCGCGTCTCCGGGTCGTTCGTAGGGGGTGCGTCCCAGCAGCAACGAATAGAGGGTGGCGGCGAATGCGTACAGGTCGGTTGCGATGGTGCCGGTGGTTTCGCCGCGCAACAGTTCGGGTGCGCTCCACGGCACGGTCAAACCGGTGGTGCCGTCGGTGGTGCGTTGCGTGATGGTGGTTGCGATGCCGAAATCTGCGAGCACCGGGTTGCCGTAGCGGGTGCGCAGCACGTTTGCGGGTTTCACGTCGCGGTGCAGCAGTCCGGTGCGGTGGGCGCTTTCGAGTGCGCTGCCGATGCGAACCCCGATGCGCAGCACGGTGGCCACGTCGAGGGGCTGCCGTTTGTAGTCGGCGCCGTACGATCCGGGGCAGTATTCGGTGACCAGGTAGGGTCTTCCGTCGGGTGCCACGTCGGCGGTGTGTATGGTGAGCACCGAGGGGTGTTCGGAGAGCTGCGCGAGGGCGTTTGCTTCGGTGAGGAACATGGTGCGCAATTCGGGGCTGTCGAGCTGTGCGGTGAGGACTTTGACCGCGACCTGGGTTCTGGGAAAATCGCGCTCGTAGAGGTGCACGTTGGCGAAGCCGCCTACGCCGATGGGGCGAATGTGCTGATACCCGGCAAGCACCGGGGGGTGGGGCTGTGCGTGTGGCGACACTGGTTGCCCCTCAGCCCGCGTGCCCGGTGGTGCGCGCCTGCGCGATCGGGTGTCCGGCGGCGGTTTGGGGAGTTTGCACGGTGAACCATTCGTCACCAATGTCTATTCGGCTTCCCACCGGCACCCGGTAAGCGCGACCGGGTTGCAGCGCGACCGGTTCTTCGCCCGGTGGGTGCAGCACGCTGCCGTTGCCCGAGTGGGCGTCGGTGACCCAGAGTGCGCCGTCGGTGACGGTGAGCAGGAGATGATTTTTGGACACGGAACGGTTTGGGTCGTCGACGACGAGCGCCACAATTTCGGGATGCTGTGGCCAAGGCATCGGGCTGCGTCCAAGCAGGCTGAGCCCCCGCACCGTATGGGTTTGACCGGTGCTGAGCGCAAGCACAAACGCGCTGCGCTGCTCGCGGCGCGGCACGATGCGGGTGTCATCGTCATCGTCATCGTCAAGCATTGCCGCTTGGGCGAGGGCGGCCGGGGGCACGAGGAGGGTGTGCTCGTCGCTGTCGGCTGGGGTTTCCGGCTCGTGCGTCGGCCAGGCGTCGAAGGGTTGCTGCGGGATTCCGGTCCCGGCGACCGGGGTTTCCGTCGCGTGCGTCGGCCCGACGCCGGAGGGTTGCTGCGGGGTTCCGGCCCCAGCGAGTGGGATTTGCCGCGGAGTTTGGGTCTCGAGCGTTTGATCAACCCCCGCGGTGTGCCGTGGATCAGCGTGCTGGCGCTGCAGGCGCCCGCACGCCGGGCAGAACATGGATGCGGTGGAGCACGTGCTGCCGCAGAACGCGCAGTGTTGCATCACGAGCACCCGTTCCTTTCGTCCCCATACGTTCGTTCCGTGCAGGGTCAGTCTATCGCACCACGCCGCCACGCCCGGGAGTTATGCACAGGGTGAATGGGGTGCGGATGACGGGGTGAGGTTGGCTGGCGCGGCTGGCTGCTGCGGGCGATGGGGTGCGGATGACGGGGTGGGGTTGGCTGGCGCGGCTGGCTGCTGCGGGCGATGGGGTGCGGGCTGCCGTACGCACCGGGGCCGCGTGGCAGTGGGGCCGCGTGGCAGCGGGAAAGCGCTCACGGCGGGTTTCAGTATGATCCCACCCAAATTGCTCCGGGCGGGTTGCGGCGCTAGCATTGATTATCGAGCCTTACCGGCATAGTTTGGCCGCGCACATCGCGGGAGTTGCAGCGTTGCACAGGAACCGCCCCAGCCCAGAAAGCACACATATGCCCCAGACCACCCCGCCACTGTATCAGCAGGCTGCAGACCCGGGGACTTCGCTGCTGACGCTCGTTGAGCTTGCTGAGGCGGAACCTGGGCTGTGGCCGACTATTGCGGCGAATCCCACGTGCTCCCCGGATCTCCGGGCGTGGATCGAGGAACAAACCCAAGCCCGTCCGCTGCACCGTGGCCGACGAGCGATGCCCGTGCCACCCGCCCCTCGACCGCGACAAGACGCCGAACCGCTGGACGAATTCGCCGAAATTGTGGATCTCGAGCAGGCGGAAGTATCGAGCGGCGCAACTCTCGCGCAGCTCGTTGTGGGCTGGGCAGTGGCAGTGTTTGGGGTGGCTGTCACGCTGGCGTTGATCGTCGTGGCGGGAGTACAGGCACTCCAGGTGACGGTTCGCAACCCGTTTGGCACGGCGGCACCCGTCACCAGTTCGCTCGAGGCTTCGAGTGCCAGCGCGTGGGCGCTCGAAACCGATGCCGTGGCGAATCCGGAACAGTCTGGCTGCGTGCAGGTCATTCCTTCAGTACAGCAGCAGCGCAGCTTGCTGCTGATTGAACGGATCGACACCGTGGCCGCGGAGTGCACGGGTGCCGCGTTCGCCGCGCCGGATCTGAGCAGCCCGGGCAGCGTCATTTTGAAACGACTCAACACCCAAACGGGAACCGTTGACTGGCGCATTAATCTTGCCACCCAAGCGCCGTGGACAGCGGGAGCGCTCATTGAAGATGTCACGCCGCCAAACGCCGGCGTGCCGTTGCTCCTTATAACGCACGGCGCCGGGACGCAAACGCTCATGACCCTCGACCCAACCACGGGGTTGCCAGCCGATGATGCCCAGCGGAACACCCCGGATGATCG
>CAYTSH010000166.1:2567-4487 GCA_964440395.1 uncultured Microbacteriaceae bacterium | reverse complement strand
TGCCTGCGCGAGCGTTTCTCTCAAGCGATCAGAAACATCACCCAAATTTCCGATCGGCGTCGCAGCAAGAATGATCACCCAAGTAGCGTACCGCAGCTCAGCACCAATCAATACGTTCACCAAATTGTTTCAGCCGCGCTCACACCAGCGCACCCAGGGCGCGGCGCGACAGGCACGGCAAACGCAGGCACGGCATCCGGCAACTAATTGAACGAAACGCTAGCATTACAAACGTGAACAACGCAGCGGAACACGAGACGCACACGGCGCACACGGCTGAAGCGGTGCACACGGCTGAAGCGGTGCACACGGCCGAACCGGCGCAACGCGCACACCCCCGCGCCCGTGAACCGCTGCTCGAACGCATCACCCACACCGCCACCCACGGCGCGTGGCGGGCAAAACCAGCCACCGTCACCCTCGCCCGCTGGGGCGCCATGCTGAGCGTCACCCTACTCGCCGGCATCCTCCGATTCTTCAACCTCGCCCACCCAAACGAGCTCGTCTTCGACGAAATCTACTACGTGCGCGACGCCTACAGTCAACTCATCAACGGCGCCCCAACCAAATGGCCAGACGACCTCGGCAACGCCTTCGGGGCTGCGGAGCTCACCAAGATGCTCACCGAAAGTTCCTACGTGGTGCACCCGCCACTCGGAAAATGGCTCATCAGCGTCGGCATGCTCCTATTCGGCGCGGACAACGGCTGGGGGTGGCGCTTCAGCACCGCACTCGTCGGCACCATTTCCGTAGCCGTACTCATGCTGCTCACCCGCAGACTCACCCACTCCACCACCGTTGCGCTGCTCGCAGGCACATTCATGGCGATCGACGGCCTGGCCATCGTGCTTTCCCGGGTGAGCCTCCTGGACAACTTTCTCATGTTCTTCATCCTGCTCGGAGCCTACTGCATGCTCATCGATCAGGAACGCACCCGAAACCGTTGGGCGCTCTGGGACAGCGCTAACCCGCCATCCGTGTTCAACCGGCCACCCACACTCGCAGAGCTGCAAAGCACCCCCGAGCTGAAAGAAATCTACCTGGCCGAACAGGAACGCCTCGAACGCCGAGGCGAACTCGGCCCCGTCTGGTGGAACCGCCCCTGGCTGCTCACCGCGGGAGTACTGTTTGGCCTCTCCGCCGGGGTGAAATGGTCCGGCCTGTACGCCCTCGCCTTCTTCGGCCTCTACACCGTCGCCACCGACCTGCACGCGCGCTACCAGCGGCAACTGCCCGGCTGGCTCATGGGCGGCGTACTCCGCCAAGGCGTCGCCTCAGCCGTGCTGCTCGTTCCCGTGGCCGTGCTGGCATACCTCGCCACCTGGACCTCCTGGGTGCTGAGCGACAAGGGCTGGGATCGCGCCTGGGCAACGGAGGCGGGCAACGAAGCCAGCGGGTTCGCCACGCTCCTGCCCGACTGGTTGCGCAGCCTCTGGCACTACCACGAAAGCATGTACGCCTGGCACTCCACCCTCAATGCCGAACACCCCTACCTCTCAAACCCGATCGGTTGGCCCTTCGCCTGGCGACCCACGAGCATGTTTTACAAATCCATCACAGCCGGCACAAACGGTTGCGGGCTCGACACGTGCAGCCAAGCAATCACGTCCCTGCCCAACCCGTTCATCTGGTGGGGAAGCACCATTGCGGTTGTTGCCCTCATCGTGCTCCTGGTTCGCCGCTACAACGAAGTGTGGTTGTTTGTGCTCGTTGGCGCGGCAAGCAACTACCTGCCGTGGGTGATCACCATCAGCCGTTCAGCAGTGTTCCAGTTCTACACGATAGCCTACGCGCCCTTCGTGTACCTTGCGTTGGCCCTGGCGCTCAGGCAGTTGTGGGGTGATCGCCCGGCGGTGGATGCGGGCGCGGCCCCGGCGCAGCCCGGATCAATTGCGCTGGATGCGGCCCCGGCGCAGCCCG
>CAYTSH010000166.1:0-2467 GCA_964440395.1 uncultured Microbacteriaceae bacterium | reverse complement strand
GCGGCCCCGGCGCAGCCCGGATCAATTGCGCTGGATGCGGCCCCGGCGCAGCCCGCATCCATTGCGGTGGATGCTTCCATCACCCCCAGCCAAAACGCCCTCACCCAGCGGCGTTGGGCGGTTGTCGGCGTGGTTGCGCTCATTGCACTCACCAGCGTGTTTTTCCTACCGCTCTGGACGGGCATGCAGATTCCCTACACCTACTGGCACCTGCACATATGGTTGCCAAGCTGGTTGTAGCTGGGCAAGTTTGCGCTGGGCAGGTTTGCGCCGGGCAGGTTAGCGTTTGATGCTGCGGTTACTCCGCCAGCAGGCGCTCAGCGAGACTTGAACGCACCGGCACCGCCGTCATGAGCACCGCCTGTAACGCGTGATACACGTCAGGTTTCCCGGACCACACCGAGTCGGTGGGCTGGTTGGCGGCGTCAAGCGTGTGATGCCAACTGCCCTGCACCCGGTCAATGAGGTGGCGGTCGGCGAATGCGCGCCAAACGCGCGCATCGTTGCGGAACCGTTCCTCACCGGTGTGTGCGGCCAGCGTTGCCGCAGCGGCGAGCGCCTCGCACACCACCCAGTGCAGGCGTTCACGCACAACGGGCGTGCCATCCCAATCAACGGTGTACACAAACCCCTCAGCACCATCCACCTGCCACCCCAACCGAGTTGCCGTGTCGTACAGGGCAACCGCTGCCTCGTCGAGCCACGGTTCTGGTTCCTGACCGGCATCGTGCTGTGCGGAACGCAACTCCAGCAGCAGACGCGCCCACTCGTACAGGTGGCCGATGGTGACACCGTAGGGTCGAAATTGGTCGTCCGCGCGGTCGCGGTTGTAGGACGGCTGGGGGGTGAAGGTTTGGTCGTAATGTTCGGCGAGCATCCACCCATTGGATCGAGCAAAACCGTCAATGAAACGCCGGGCAATGCCGGCGGCGCGGGTGAGCCAGCGGTCGTCGCCGGTGGCACCGTGTGCGGCGAGAAACGCCTCCACCCCGTGCATGTTGGCGTTTGCGCCCCAATACGCTTCGGCTGCGCCGAAATCAGGCGTGTAGCCTTCGATGAGTGCCTGCTCGGCTTCGCTCCAAAAACGCTCCTCCACGAGGCGCAGCACCTCGTCCAGCAGTTCATCCGCACCGGGCACGGCAACCCGGCGGGCCGTTGCGGCGGCCAGCACCACAAACGCTGTCAGGTACGCCTTTTTTTCGCGCGATTCTGGGGCGTCGCCCAGGTCGACCACATACCCTCCGTTGGTTTGGTCTGCAAGTTGTGTGCGCAATGTGTGGATGCCCGCAGCCGCCAACTCCTTAGCCCCCGCAAGTCCCGCCCCGGCTTTGCGCAATCGCGCGGCTGCACCAACCTCGGCAGTGTTGATGATTTCTGCGATGCTCATGCAGTAAGTCATCCTGGCGTTGATGAGGGTGCCGAGGGGCACGTCGGGGTCAATCGCGCCCGTGGTGGTGAGGTAACCGAAACCACCCTCGGGAAGCGCGGCCCGTTTCGCGAAGGTCAACAGTTCGTGCGTCTCCACAGCAATAGCCTGGATGCCGTGCGGGGTTTCGCCCCCAGCCTCACGTGCCAGCCACTCACTGGGGGTGTGCGGGGTTTCGCCCCCAGCCTCGGGTGCCAGCCACTCACTAGGGGTGTGCGGGGTTTCGCGCTCCGAACTCATGACGCTCCTTACATGTACTGACGGGTTCAGGCCGGGTCGCGCAGACAGACCGCGGCGTCTGGTTGGGTGGGGGTTGGCTTGTTTGGGTGCTTGGACTCTTGGTTTGCGTGGTTTGGTTTTGTGTTTGCGGGGTGGCACGCGTGTCGGTTCTGGGCGCATTGCTGCTGCTCGTGGTCGCGAACCACAGAATAACCTTAGCCTGATTTGGGAGCTCGCACGGGCGCACTCGCGCCCGCACCCTTTCGCTCGCACGCGCCCCGCCGCACCAACTCGCACCCGTACCCAGCCCCGCGCATCCCGCATCCCGCGCCGGGACCCCGCACATCCCGCATCCCGCTCCCCGACCCCGCACATCCCGCATCCCGCACCCCGCGCCTCGCACATCCCGGACCCGCCGCCCCAACTCAAACCCGTACCCAGCCCCGCGCATCCCACACTCGCACCCCGCCCCGCGCCACAACACCGATTCGGCAGAAAATGCGCCCCCACACAACCACCACCCCCTACTTCTGCCGAACGGACTCACACCACAAACGATTCCCCAGAAAACACAACCCACCCCAACGCCAGCGCAACCCGCACCAACGATCACCCCACCCAGACGCCCTGCACCCCGCACCCGCCGCCCCAACTCAAACCCGTACCCAGCCCCGCGCATCCCGCACCCGGACCCCGCGCCGCAACACCGATTCGGCACAAAATGCGCCCCCACACAACCACAACCCCCTATTTCTGCCGAACGGACCCACACCACAAACGATTCCCCAGAAAACACAACCCACCCCAACGCCAGCGCAACCC
>CAYTSH010000165.1:0-4540 GCA_964440395.1 uncultured Microbacteriaceae bacterium | reverse complement strand
CTGGGCTGGCAGGGAGTTTGCAGCGAACCCGCACGCGGCCGATGCGGGCGCAACCCCGCCGGAACTCGGGCGCGCCCTGGCCGGGTTCACCGCCGGCACCCGCCCACTCGCCGACGTGGTTGCCGCCCTGCGTGACTGCCGGGTGCTCATCCCGCTGCTGGCGGAAGCCGGCGAGCTTGGCACAACCCCGCAGGGTCGGCTGGTCGACAAAACGCAGGAACTTTCCATCGTCACCGTTGCCGCGCCAGACGGGCGCAAAGCGCTCCCCGTCTTCTCATCGGTCGCCGCGCTCGCCGCCTGGAATCCAACCGCCCGACCGGTTCCGGTGGGTGCGGTGCGCGCGGCGCTCGCCGCTGTGGATGACGGTGCCGAGGTGCTCGTGTTGGACGCGGCCTCCCCGCGCCCCGCAGTGTTGCGACGACCCGCGCTGTGGGCCTTGGCGAAGGGGGAGCCGTGGCAGCATCCATCAGTGGATGCCCGGGTGCGGTCGGCCGTGCAGCTCGCCACCGACTCGCCCCACATTGTTGCGGTGCGGCTTGACGATGCGGATCCGGAGGGGTCTTTGCGCACGCCGGAGTTGCTGCTCACGTTGACGTTGGTTCCAGGGCTGACACAGCAGCAGCTGCGAACGGTGGTGCAAGAGGTTAGCGAACGGTTTGCGGCGGCCGGCGAGGCCGCGGCGCTGGTCGATTCGATTTCGTTGCAGGTGCGCGCTGCGCCCGTGGCGTAATCTTTCGAGATACGGGGGCGTTTTGGGTGTGGGATGGGGAAGAATGTGAATCATGACTGAAATTACGTTACGCGCCCCGCAGGATCGGGTGGCTGCGGCTCGCGCCGCCCATGCCGACTGGCGGCAGCGCAGACACCAGACCGTGACCGCCCCGACGGGGCATTTGGCGCTTGTTGAGACGCGCTGGTTGCCGCTCGGCGATGAGACTGCGCTCGATGAGGTGGCCGCCGGGCAGCCCGATCACGTGGTGGTCACGGCGCTGCAGCGCACCGATCTGGCGAGCGGCGCCGTGCAGCGCGGGTTTCGTTTTTGGGATGCGCACGCTCCAGCCATTGCCGAGTTTGAGCGAATTGACTCGTTTCCCTTTGCCCCCGAATGGGTGGTGGAGGCGCAGTTCACCCCGGTTGATGAGGCGCGAACCATTCCGTTTGAGCACATTCGTGACAACGGGGCCACCCGGGACCTGATTGTGCCCGGGGATATTCAGGTCACCATCGACGGTGTCGCCTACGCGCTGTCTGCGTTTGCTGACGGCGACACGCTGCTGCTCGTGTTTGGCGATCCCACGAACAACGCTCCCGACCCGGAAACGAGAACCTACGGTCCCGGGCGGTTTTTAGCGGTCCCAACCAGCCGTGGCGTGAGCACACCGGGGACCGTGTGGCTCGATTTCAACCAGGCGTTTGTGCCACCCTGCGGCTTTTCTGCACACTACAATTGTCCGCTGCCGCCGCCACAAAATCGTCTGCACGTTCCCGTTCTTGCGGGTGAGCGCGACGTTGTTTCCCGGGCGAACGCGCCCCATTCGCTGTAATCTGTTCCGTTATCTCGCAAGGAGAACCCTGTGAAACCCTCATCCGCCCGTTTCGTTTCGTTCGTGAGCGCCGCACTTGTCGGCGTGCTCGGCTTGACTGGCTGCTCCGACACCGGTTCCGGTCAGGTTGATTCCGCCGAGGCGACTATCGCAATCGGTTCGCTCTACGAACCCGCCAACCTCGACAACACCGCGGGAGGTGGTCAGGGTGTGACTGAGGCGTTTAACGGCAACGTCTATGAGAGCCTGCTTCGCCCGAATGATGACGGCACCCTCACCCCGCTGCTCGCGAAGGAGATCACCGCATCGGAGGACGGGCTGTCTTACACCGCTTCGATTCGGACGGGGGTCACGTTCCATTCGGGTGCGCCGCTCACGTCGGCAGATGTGAAGGCGAGTCTGGAGCGCGTGATCGCGCCGGATTCGCAGAGCGCCCGGAAGAAAAGTTTCGCCGTGCTCGACACCATCGAAACGCCAGACGATCACACCGTCGTTTTTCGGTTGAAGGATCGATCCATTTCGTTCCCATATCTGTTGAGCTTTGTGTGGATTGTTGGGCCCGCCGATCTGGACTTTTCGAGCGAGGAGGACGGCACCGGCCCCTACCGTTTGGGTGAGTGGAAGCGCGGCAGCTCGTTGAGCCTGAAACGCTTCGACGACTATTGGGGCGATGCGCCGAAGAACGCCGGGGTGGTGTTCAACTACTACACCGAGGCGACCGCGCTGAACAACGCCCTGCTCACCGGTGCGATCGATGTAATCACCGCGGTGCAGAACCCCGACTCGGTGGAGCAGTTCAGCACAAACGACAGCTTCACCGTGGCCGAGGGCACGTCAACTACCAAAGAACTGCTCGTGTTCAACGACCGGGTTGCGCCGTTCAACAACCCAGCGGTTCGCCAGGCGTTGTATTCGGCCATTGATCGGGAGAAGCTGCGCAACGCGGTGTGGGGCGACTACGGTAAAGTAATCGGATCCATGGTGCCGCCCACCGACCCGTGGTACGAGGACCTGGTCAAGCTCAACCCGTACGACCCGGAACGCAGCAAGACCCTGCTGCAGGAGGCTGGGCTGAGTGGCGGTTTCTCCTTCACGCTCGATACCCCAAGCTACGACCCGCACCCGGTGGTCGCCGAGTTTGTGAAGAGTGAGCTTGCCAAGGTTGGCGTGACGGTGAACATTGTCTCCATCACCGCCGACGAGTGGTACACCAAGGTGTTCAAGGAGCGCGACTACCAGGTGACGCTGCAGGAGCACGTCAACGACCGCGATGTGGTCTGGTATGGCAACCCAGATTTCTATTGGGGATACGACAATCCGGAGGTGACCAAGCTGGTTGAGGAGGCCGAGTCGGCCAAAACCGAGGCAGCCCAGACGGAGAAGCTCAAGGCAGCCAACCGGATCATCGCAGAAGAGGCCGCAAGCGCCTGGCTGTACCTGTACCCGCAGATTGTGGTTTCTGCGAGTAACGTCAGTGGCTACCCGGTCAACGGGTTGAACTCCCAGTTCTACGCCTACAACATCGAGAAAAAATAGCGTACAGTGGTGCGGGTACCCCGAACGGTGCCCGCACCACCGCACCACCGCATCCCCCAGTGAAGGCTCATGACCACCTACTTGCTTCGGCGCTGTGCGCTCTTTGCGGTGTCGCTGGTTGTGGCCAACGTGTTGCTGTTTTGGGTGCTGCGCGTGCTGCCCGGCGACCCGGCGAACGCGCTGTTATCGGTACAGTCCACGCCGGAGCAGGTGGCGGCGGCGCGGGCGCTGGTGGGGTCGGATCGGCCGGTGGGTGAGCAATTCACCAGGTGGATGCTTGGGCTGGCTCGGTTTGATTTTGGCAGTTCGTTTGTGAGTCGCCAACCCGTGCTGCCCGACGTGCTTGATCGTCTCGCGGTCACCCTGCCGCTCACGGTGATTTCGTTTGCCTGTGCGACCCTGCTTTCGGTTGTGCTTGGTTTTCTTGCGGCGCGGTTTGCGCACAATTGGGTGGGGATGTTTATCTCGGGGTTCAGCCAGTTTGGGGTGGCTGTGCCGGTGTTTTGGGTGGGCATCTTGCTGGTGTGGGTGTTTGGGTTGTGGTTGCATGTGTTGCCTTCGGGAGGGTTTCCGCGTGACGACTGGGCGCAACCGGCGAAGGCGCTGCAAGCTTTGGTGCTGCCGGTGACGACTATCGTGATTGTGATGTCTGCTTCACTGACCCGGTATGTGCGCTCCGCGGTGCTTGATGTGCTGGGGAGCGATTTGCTGCGCACGGCGCGGGCGTTGGGTGCTCGCTCTGGCTGGGCCATGCGGCGGCACGGGATTCGCAATGCTGCCGTGCCGGTGGTTGCCGTGCTTGGGGTGGAGTTGGCGACCACGTTTCTTGGTGCCGTGGTGGTGGAGAACGTGTTTGCGCTGCCGGGCATTGGGAGCCTCTTGTTGCAGGCAATCTCCACGCATGACCTGCCCACGCTGCAGGGCGTGTTGACGGTGAGCACCCTGTTTGTGTTGCTGGTTGGCTTGTGTGCGGATGTGGCGCAGCGGCTCATTGACCCCCGTCTGCGCCGGTCGGTGACGGCGTGAGCGCGGTGAGTTCGGGGACCGTGGCGTCGCCCGGTTCGCGTCGCGCCTCCCGCAACCTTGTTGTCGGGTGTGTGCTGGTGGGGCTGATTGTGGCGATGGCGCTGCTCGCACTGGTGTGGGTGCCGTATGAACTTTCGGATACGAGCGGCGGCCGCCTCGAAGCGCCCAGTGTGGCGCACTGGTTGGGCACGGACACGCTTGGGCGGGACATCCTGACGCAGGTGATGCTGGGTGCGGTGATTGCGTTGCGAGTGGGTGTTGGTGCGGTGTGTGTGAGCGTGCTGGTTGGGTTGCTCACGGGGTTGCTCGCGGCGTTTGCGGTGCCCTGGGTAGACGATGCGCTCTCCGCGACCCTCGATATTGTGATCGCGTTTCCCACCCTCCTGCTGGCGATGCTGATTGTTGCTGCCAGGGGTGCCTCGCTTGCGTCCGCC
>CAYTSH010000164.1:0-4562 GCA_964440395.1 uncultured Microbacteriaceae bacterium | reverse complement strand
GCGGGCATGGCTGTGGGAGCATCACACAGCAGTGAAGCGCTGCGGCGTGGGCCCGCGTGCCCAGCAGTGTGCTGCTGGCTGCACTGCGCTGTGTTGCAGCTGTGGTATGCTCAATCACCCTGCGCGCTGTGCTTCGCTGTGCTGTGCTGCGCTTCCTGGGCTCGAACCAATTCCCGGTTTTTTGACCAATTCCCGGTAGTTTGGGCCGAATTCTACCGGGAATTGATCAAATTACCGCGAACCGGTCCTGGCCAACGAAGTGACATTGAAACAGCAGTAGGACTGCCACGTCGTAGCAGGTCATCCAGGCCTTTTGTTTACGAAGGATTTGAATCTTGAACGGGTGCGTGCGATCAAACCGAATTGGTTGGAGAGTCTTGCTCAGGCATTGCTGTAACAGGTAGTCATAAACAATCGGAAAACATGACAAAATCGCTGGTTATTTCTGGAATCTTTGTTACTGCACTCGGATTGATCATCATGGTGATTTCTATTATCACCTCGGGACTGCTCTATCGAATCGATGAGGACAGAGGACTTGAACCTGCTTACGCCCCGCCGCTCGTAGAGCACGGATTCAACTTTGGTTTTTGGACATTCGTGGTGGGGATGCTGTTGCTGATTGCTGCTGCGGTCGTTGCGATCATCCAGAAACGGCAAAATCACCGAGCCAACAACCTGTAATTCAGCTCGTCTGCGTTTCTCAACTGCGGTGGTTCTACTTTTGTCATCCGGTTGCGTTGAGGAAAGCGATGGTGCGTGCGTGGGAAGTACTTGGTTCGCGGGCGCCGGTTTGTGTGCGCGGGATGCCCGAGTGATGTAGTGTGCCTTTGTGGAACGAAACAACAACTTGGCCAGGCCAAGTACCGAATTCGCGATGTATCTTCATGAGCTTTCGCGATTCATGCTCACTACGCTCTGTTTTGTCGCTGTTTGTTTGGGTGTCTTGACCGGATGTGCGGTTTCGGATGTGCGGAACCAGGTGGACTATGCTGGTCCGTTTGCAGCAGAGTTGGAGCAGCTCGCCCAGAACGGCGATGAGTTGGCTCGCGCAATCATTGCGGATAGTTACATTTCCGAATCTGAACTGAATGATGCCGAAGAAATCTACAAACAGTGTTTGCTTGCGGCCGGTTTTTCGGATGTGGAGTTTACTGCCGACGGTCAGATGATGTTGGGGGTGCCTGAAAGTAAGCGCGGGGATCCGTTCGCGCTGCTCAACTCGTGCAACGAAACAGAAATATACCCGGACATTTCGTTTTTATATTCCGAAATGAGAGCCAACCCGAGCAATACGGACCGCAGGCGTTGGATCCACGCATGCTTGCAAACGCATCGGGTGCTTGGCAGCGAAGTGGGGTTTGATCAGTTTCGGCAGCAGGTTGAGGAGGGTGCGTTTGACCTTGATGCTGCGTATCGGCAAGCGCCGGAGTGTGATCAGGCGACAATACCCGCCGAATGAACGCCTGGCTTTCCCTTCAGCAAATGTTCCAACGGCTCAGAAAGGTACCACAACCCAACCAGGACCCGCCTGCCGGGCGGCAGTGGGTTTTGGAACGTGCGGGGCGGCAGTGGGTTTGGAATGTGCCGGGCGGCAGCGGGTTTAGACCGAGCCGGGCGGCAGTGGGTTTTGGAACGTGCCGGGCGGCAGTGGGTTTAGGAGCGAACTAACCTGGTGATTGCTTTGCTCGCCTCTGCGATCATGGCTGCGGCGGTTTCGGCGTCGTCTTGTTTGGCCGCGTCGAGTACGCAGTGCCGGAGGTGATCGTCGAGCAGCCCCGTCGCGACGCCTTGGAGTGCCTTCGTGATCGCCGAGATTTGCGTCAGGATGTCGATGCAGTATTGTTCCTCGGTGATCATTTTGGTGATGCCACGGGCTTGGCCCTCGATGCGCGCCATGCGCTGCTGGTAGTTGGCTTTGTCGGTGATGTATCCGTGATGGTGTGTGTGCGTTTCGGGCGTGGCGGTCATTGTGCGCTCCTTATGCTGGTGGGTTTGGGTTTGGGTGCTGGTGGGTTTGGGTGCTGGTGGGTTTGGGTTCGGGTTTGGGTTTGGGTTTTGCCAGATGGACGGGGGTCACCATTCTGGCAGGCGGGTGTTGACGCTCCGGAAGCGGCGCAGCCGGAGACTGTTGCCAACCACGACGAGGCTGGAGAGTGCCATTGCCGCCCCGGCAAGCATTGGGTTGAGTAGTCCGAGCGCGGCGATGGGCAGTGCGGCGACGTTGTAGGCGAACGCCCAGAACAGGTTGACGCGGATGGTGCGCAGGGTGCTTCGTGAGAGCCGGATGGCGTCCACGGCGGCGAGGAGATCGCCGCGCACAAGCGTGATGTCAGCGGCCTGGATGGCAATGTCTGCGCCGGTGCCGATTGCAATTCCGAGGTCTGCCGTGGCAAGCGCGGGGGCATCGTTGACGCCGTCACCAATCATCGCTACCACGCCGCCTGACTGCTGGAGGCGCGTGATGACGGCGCTTTTTTCGTGCGGCAGTACCCCGGCGTGTACCCGTTCGATGCCCACTTCGGCGGCTATCTGCCGCGCAACTGTTTCGTTGTCTCCGGTCAGCAGCACGGGGGTGAGCCCGAGTGCACGCATTGCTCGCACGGCGGCTGCGCTGGTGGGTTTGATGGTGTCAGCCACAACAAGGATGCCGCGGGCAGCACCGTCCCAACCTACCGTCACGACTGTCTTGCCTTCCTGCTCCATGGCCGCTTGCGCGGCGCTCAGGTTTGGGCTGAGCTGGTGCGCCCTTTCGGTGAGGAATGAGTCGCGGCCAATGAGCACTGTTCGCCCGTTCACGATGCCACTGACACCAAGGCCGGGGGAGTTGTGGAAGTTTTCGACTGCCGCCAGCGCACCCGTTTCTTGTTCGGCAGCCCGGGCTATTGCCTGCGCGATTGGGTGTTCCGAAGCGTGCTCCACGGCGCCCGCGGTTGCCAGGAGTTCCGCACGATGCGTGCCGGGTTCTGGGATGACCGCAACGAGCTTCATGGTGCCGGTGGTTACGGTGCCGGTTTTATCGAGCACGACGGTGTCAATGGTTCTGGTTGTTTCGAGCGCTTCCGGGCTGGTGATGAGGATTCCGAGCTGCGCGCCCCGTCCGGTGCCAACGAGGAACGCCATCGGGGTTGCTAGTCCCAGGGCGCAGGGGCAGGCGATGACGAGCACGGCAACCGCGGCGGTGGTTGCGGACGAAACGGGGAACCCCGCAACCAGCCAAGCCCCCCACACGAGGAGTGCGAACAGGATGACGACGGGCACAAATACGCCAGAAATGCGGTCAGCGAGTCGCTGCAGCTGCGCTTTCTGTGTTTGAGCGTGTTCTACGAGCCGAGCCATGTGTGCGAGTTGTGTATCCGCGCCTACTCGGGTCGCGCGCACCTCAAGTTTGCCACTGATGTTGACGGTGGCACCGGTTATGTGATCACCCACAGCCACGTCTACGGGGGTTGACTCGCCGGTGAGTAGTGCCGCGTCGACGGCTGAAGATCCAGTCACGACAACACCGTCCGCGGCGATGATTTCGCCCGGTCGAACCACAATGTGATCGCCGACCGCCAGTCGATCGATGGGAATGATTGATTCTGTGCCGTTGCGCAGCACGGTGACTTCTTTGGCGCCCAGTTCGAGCAATGAGCGAAGTGCGGTGCCGGCTTGACGCTTGGCATGCTGTTCAATGAAACGGCCCAGGAGCAGGAACATTGTCACCCCGGCTGACACTTCAAGGTAGCTCGCGGCAGTCCCCTCGGCGGCGCCGAGGGTGAGGCTGAACGTGTGCACCATTCCGGGGTCGCCGGCGCCCCCGAAGCAGAGAGCGTAGAGCGACCAAAGGTATGAGGTGACGACGCCCAACGAGACGAGGGTGTCCATTGTGGCCGTGCGGTGGGTTGCGTGCAACCAGGCAGCCCGGTGAAAAGGCCACGCCGCCCAGGTGACGACTGGGGTGGCGAGTGCAAGTGAGACCCACTGCCAGGAGGTGAATTGCAACGCGGGAACCATCGCGAGCAGCATCACCGGCACGGCAAGCACCACGGCCCCGATCACGCGTGCCCGGAGTGCAGTGTGCGCAGCGGAGTGTTCGGCACCTTGTTCTACGTCGCGTTCGGTGGGGTGCTTGGTGTCGTGCTTGTCGTTGTGTCCAGTGCTCGGCGGGGCGTCGTGCTCAGCGCCGCGCCGCGCCGCAGGGCTTGTCGTTGCCGCGCGACCAGGTTGGACAAGGGTGGCGCGGTAACCGGCTTTTGCGACTTCGGCGACGAGTCGAGTGGCGTCGTAGCCGACCGGGGTGATCACCCGCGCCTTTTCGGTTGCGAAGTTCACGGTTGCCTCGACGGTTTCGAGTGTGTTCAGGGTGCGTTCGATGCGATTCGCGCATGAGGCGCACGTCATTCCCTCAATGACCAGCTCCACTTGTGCGTGTGTTCCAGGGAATTCGGTGGAACTCATTAGGACTCCAATCAATTTATACCCCTACAGGGTATTGGTATTAGTGACCATATCTGGGATGCTCAGCAAGTGCAAGTGCAAGTGCAAGTGCAAGTGCAAGTGCAAGTGCAAGTGCAAGT
>CAYTSH010000163.1:0-4648 GCA_964440395.1 uncultured Microbacteriaceae bacterium | reverse complement strand
TGCCGTGTGCGATGAGGTCGAGCCCGGCGGCTTCGCTGAGCGCGGTGAGTTGTTCGTGTGCGCCAGTGGTGGTGAGCCAGGGTTGCAGGAATCCGGGTGTTTGGGAGCCTTGCCCGGGGCAGGTTACGATAATCACCTTTTCAGTTTGGCAGATCGACCGACGATTCCGCTGATAGCACCCATGAACAATTCGCCGTTTCCTTGTAGCTTTTCTCCAATTGTGGATGCCGTGCTTGCTACGGGGGCGGCCTTAGGGTTTGTTTCGTTCCGGTTCGTTCCGGGTGCGATTTGCAACCGCCCCGACGATGAGCGCGCATTGCAGCACGAAGGCGTCTCGGGGTGTGCGTGGATCCCAGCCGATGGTGTCGGCGATTCGTTTCAGCCGGTATCGAACCGTGTTTGGATGCACGATGAGTTCCCGCGAGGTTGCTTCGAGTGATCGCCCGTTTTCGAGGTACCGCCACAGTGTGGTGAGTGTTTCGGGCGATTGTTGGGTGAGCGGGGTGAGGATTCGCTCAATGAGCCGTGTTCGTGCCAGTGCGTCGCCTGCCAGGGCGCGCTCTGGGAGCAGGTCGTCGGCGAGCACGGGTCTGGGGGCTTGTGTCCAGGCCGCGGCTGCGGCGACGCCGGCGAGTGCTGCCCGCGCGCTTGAGGAGGCTTCTCGCAGTGAGGAGACCGGCGGGCCTAGCACGAGTGGAGCCTGTGCGAACGCCGGGGCAAGCTGGCTCGCGATGGTGAGAAAACTGGGGGGGTTCGCCGCGTGCTCTGGTTTCAGTTCGGCTTCTTCGAGTCTGCCGATGACGAGTACGAGCCGTTTGCCTTGCACCCCGATGAGCACGTCGCAGCCGAGTTGCCTTGCCATGCGGCGAATGCTGTCCGCGTCGACGAATCGGGTGCTGGTGCCGACGAGCACGCTGGCTTCGCCGTGTCCGTGCCACCCGAGTGCGGCGATTCTGCTTTGCAGCTGGTCGTCGGATTCGCCGGTGAGGATGGAGTCGACGACGAGTGCTTCGAGTCGCGCGTCCCACAGCCCGCGGGCTTCGGCTGCCCGAGCGTATACGTCCGCCGCGGCGAACGCGACTTCGCGCGAGTAGAGGAGTATCGCTTCTCGGAGCGATGCGTGGTCTGCTGTAACGCGTTCTTCAACGACTGTCACGACGACGCGCAGCAATTGGAGTGTTTGTTGCAGGCTGATTGATCGCAGCAGTTCGCGCGGCGCGGAGCCGAACACTTCGGATGCTATCCATGGGGTGGATGCCGGGTCGTCGTACCAGCTGATGAATGCGCTGATGCCGTTTTGTGCCACCAGGCCTACGGCTGAGCGTCGACCTGGTGGCATTTGACCGTACCACGGGAGGGTTTCTTCCAATCGCTGTATGGTCAGTGTTGCGAGCTCGCCAGACACGGTTTTGAGCCAGGTGAGCTCTTGGTGTTTGGTTTCCGTCATGGCTCGCTCTGCGGGGCACTAACTGTCGCCACCCGCATTTCCGGTTGTTCCTGCGGATACGTCGTGGAGGCGGTAGCGGATGATTGCCTGCTGGTGGCTGTCTGCGGGTACGTCACCGCGCAGTGCGAGTCGTTGCAGCGCGCGAACCACGATCGATTCGACATCGATGTGGAAGTATCGGCGGGCGGCGGCTCGGGTGTCGGAGAAGCCAAAGTCGTCGGCGCCGAGCGTTGCGTAGTCGGCCGGCACGAATTGGCGAATTTGATCTGGCACCGCGTGGCTGAAGTCGCTCACGGCGATAACGGGACCTTGCGCGTTGCTGAGCCGCTCGGTCACGTAGGGCACCCGTGGGTTCGCTTCTGGGTGCAGGAAGTTGTGTTCATCCGCCGCGATGCCGTCTCGGCGCAGTTCTGACCAGCTGGTCACGCTCCACACGTCTGCGCTCACCCCCCAGTCTTCTGCGAGTAGTCGTTGCGCTTCGAGCGCCCAGGGAACCGCTACGCCTGAGGCGAGCAGCTGGGTTTTGGGGCCCGGTGCGCTGCTTTCGTTGAGCAGGTACATGCCGCGGACGATGCCGTCTACGTCGACCGATTCCGGTTCTGCCGGCTGGCTGATTGGTTCGTTGTAGACGGTCAGGTAGTAGAACACATTGGGGTCGGGATGTGTGCCGCCGTACATGCGTTCGATGCCGCTGCGCATGATGTGCCCGATTTCGTAGCCAAATGCGGGATCGTACGAAACGACTGCTGGGTTTGTGGCGGACAGGATCAGGGAGTGCCCGTCGGCGTGCTGGAGGCCTTCGCCGGTGAGCGTGGTTCGTCCGGCTGTCGCGCCGATGAGGAAACCGCGCGCCATTTGGTCGCCCGCGGCCCAGAGCGCGTCTGCGGTTCGCTGGAAGCCGAACATTGAGTAGAAGATGTAGATGGGGATGAGCGGTTCACCCTGGGTGGAGTATGAGGTTCCCACAGCGGTGAACGCCGCGGCCGCCCCTGCCTCGTTGATCCCCACGTGCAGCAGGATGCCTTCGGGGCTTTCTTTGTAGGCGAGGAGGAGTTTGCGATCCACCGAGGTGTAGTGCTGCCCTTTGGGGTTGTAGATTTTGGCGGTGGGGAAGTAGGCGTCCATGCCAAAGGTGCGCGCTTCATCGGGAATGATGGGAACGAACCGGGCACCAATGTTGGGGTCGCGCATGAGGTCTTTGAGGAGTCGAACGAAGACCATGGTGGTTGCGGCCTGTTGTTTGCCCGAACCTTTCGCGGCAACCGCGTAGGAGGCGGGCACGGGCACCTGGACGGGGGTGTGCTCGGTGCGACGCTCGGGGAGGAATCCGCCGAGCGCGCGGCGGCGTTCTTGAATGTATTGGATTGCCGGCGCGTGTTCGCCCGGGTGGTAGTAGGGCGGCAGGTAGGGGTTTTCTTCAAGCTGCGCATCGGTGATGGGAATGTGCATGTTGTCGCGGAACAGCTTGAGGTCGTCGAGCGACAGTTTCTTCATTTGGTGGGTCGCATTGCGCGCCTCGAACTGGCCGCCGAGCCCGTATCCTTTCACGGTGTGTGCCAGGATCACGGTTGGCTGTCCTTTGTGTTCGGCGGCAGCTTTGTATGCCGCGTATACCTTGCGGTAATCGTTTCCGCCGCGCCGGAGCTTCCACAGCTCATCATCGCTGAGGTGCTCTACCAGTGCGAGGGCTTTGGGGTCGCGCCCGAAGAAGTGTTCGCGCACGAATGCGCCGTTTTCTGATTTGTAGGTCTGGAAATCGCCATCGGGGATGGTGTTCATGAGGTTGAGCAGCGCGCCGTCGGTGTCTCGGGCGAGCAGATCGTCCCATTCCCGACCCCAGATGACTTTGATCACATTCCAGCCTGCGCCGCGGAAGAAACTTTCCAGTTCTTGCACAATTTTTCCGTTGCCACGCACGGGGCCGTCGAGGCGCTGCAGGTTGCAGTTAATGACGAAGGTGAGGTTGTCGAGGCCTTCGTTTGCCGCGACCTGCAGTTGGCCACGGCTTTCCACTTCGTCCATTTCACCGTCGCCGAGGAACGCCCAGACGTGCTGTTCGGACGCGTCTTTGATGCCCCGATTGGTGAGGTATCGGTTGAGTTGGGCTTGATAGATGGCGTTGATGGGGCCGAGCCCCATCGATACGGTTGGAAACTGCCAGAAGTCTGGCATGAGGCGCGGGTGCGGGTAGGAGGGCAGCCCGCCGCCGGTGTGTGATTTTTCTTGGCGGAACCCGTCTAGGTCGTGGGCGCTGAGGCGGCCTTCAAGGAACGCCCGGGAGTAGACTCCGGGTGATGCGTGCCCTTGCACAAAAACCTGATCCCCGCCGCACGGGTGGTCTTGCCACCCCGACGCCAGGGCGTTGGGCACGGTGGACGAGCATTGCGGCGTTCCAGCGCATCCAGGAACGGTATTCGCGCTCGAGTAGCTCATCGCCGGGAAACTCTGGTTCTTCAGCTGCCGAGATGGTGTTGATGTAGTCGGTGGTGGGCACGCTTGGCACGTTGAGGTGCAGTTCGCGGGCGCGTTGATTGAGACTCATCATGATTTCACGCGCCCGCGCCGGTCCGTGCACCGCGGTCAACGCATCAAGCGATTCGCGCCACTCGGCGGTTTCTTGGGGGTCAACATCGTTGGTGTTTACCGCGTAGGGGTCTTGGTTGTGTGCAGCCACCCTGAGCTCTTTCTCTTCGCTATTTCTCGACACGTTGGTTGCCGGTCGATTCGACGGCGTTCTGGTTGTTCGCCACAGTCATAGGTCTCTTAACCTTATCGGCTATTTTCTGTTGTGACGAATGTCTGTGCGTCCGGGGGTTTTGCGCCCCGGTGCCGGTTTTGTGTGACTGGCGCGGCGGCGCACTGTGTGCAACAGTGGGGAAGTATGACTGAGTTTCAGCCGCGTCCCCCCGATGAGTTGCTTCATCGTCTGCTTCCTGAGATCACCGGTCCGAGCCAGTTTGGTGAGCGGTGGGCGTTTCCCGAGCGGGCTTTTGGCCAGCTGAGTGTGGTTGTGTTTGTGCCGCTTGCTTTTTCGCCGGTGTGCACGAGTGAACTGCGTGAGCTTTCGGCGCATCGCGCGTGGTGTGAGGATCGCGGCGTGCAGCTGTTTGGCGGGTCGGTGGACGCGAAGGAGACGTTGCGCGCGTTTGCCTGGCCGGAGGGCATCGAGTTGACGTTGCTTTCCGATTGTTGGCCGCTCGG
>CAYTSH010000162.1:0-4655 GCA_964440395.1 uncultured Microbacteriaceae bacterium | reverse complement strand
CACTGCAGCTCCGCACCCTTCGCGCCGAGCGACTGCTCAATGCTGGGCAGCGCAACGTTCACAATGGTTGCGTCGAGCAGTTCCATGAACGACGCCAAAAACAGCGTGTAGAGCGCCAGTTTTCTCGCCGTGCCGCTCACGAGTGCGGCAGCGTGTGGCTGCTCCCCCTCGCCGTGTGCGTGTGTTGTTTCCTGCGCGGCCATCGTAACCTCTCCCTAGTGTGCACCTCACGTCGGCGCGAACCGCGCCAACCACTCAATACTACCCATTCCTGCTCATCGCCCCTCCCGGCTGCGCTTTAATCGCGCAGTCACCGCAACGAACTACAGGGCGCTTGAGTCATGCCAAATCAAACACCATTATTGCAAGCAATACGAATGCGATCGCACAAACAATATCCATGATCCGCATAAACCGTGGCGAGTTGAGGGTCTTGCCGATTTTTGCTGCGGTCAGGACAATAACAAGTTCCCAGATAACCGCCAAGCAGATAAAAATTGCTGAAAGCAGGGTCAGCTGAAGCGGGAGATTCGTTGCCTGCCCGATGAATTGCGGAAAGAACGCGAGAAAGAAAATAAGGACCTTGGGGTTTGTTACGTTGGTGAGGAATCCGAGCGTAAACGCGAGCCGCGGTTGCTGTTCTTCGATACTTGCTTCTTGCTTGGTGTCACTCTTTTGCAGGAGGGACCGAATCGTTTGGAACGCGAGAAAGAGCAGGTACAGCGCACCCAGAGTTTTGAGCGCAAAGAGCGCGCCAGGAATTTTACTGAGCAGCAGACCTAAGCCAGAAATCATGATGATTGCTTGCACGATGTTGCCGAGATGAATGCCTAGCAAAGCGAGCAGTCCGGCACGAATTCCTTGGTTCAGAGACATGCGAAGCAGTAAAAAGACATCTGAACCAGGCACCAGGATGACAATAATCGAAGCGATGCTGAAGGCGGCGAATTGTGAGACATCGAGCATATTGATCGTGATTATCTTTCAGAGTGAGAGTGAGTAATGCCTGGATTCATTCGCGACGCTGTCGCAGGACCGGTCGACAGCAACCGCGAGACTGGTCGCGGGGTTGCCTGCCTCCACACGCGGTGCGACCGTTTCACGGCAATTCAATCAATGGTAGGCAGAAAGCCGCGCGCGCAAGGGTACCTGCTGCAGCGTGCGAAAGGCGGGGCACCAACCGGCACCCCGCCTCACACGGACGAAGCCGCGAATTACTCAGCATCCTCCGATGCTGCCGAGAACGCCGCATCAAACGACTGCGCGGGCAGGTCCCACAGCAGCGAACGCACAAACCCGACCGCCTCGGCCGCGCCGTGCAACCGGTCCATGCCGGCGTCTTCCCACTCAATCGAGATCGGGCCGGTGTAGCCGATGGCGCGCAGCGCACGGAACGAGTCCTCCCACGGCACATCGCCGTGGCCGGTGGAGACGAAGTCCCACCCGCGACGCATGTCGCCCCACGGCAGGTGCGAACCGAGCACGCCGTAGCGGCCGTTGGTCGGTTTCAGTCGCGTATCCTTGCAATCGACATGATAAATGCGGTCCGCAAAATCGCCGATAAACGCCACCGGGTCAATGTTCTGCCACATCATGTGGCTCGGATCCCAGTTGAACCCGAACGCTTCACGATGGTTGATCGCTTCGAGCGAGCGCACCGACGACCAGTAGTCGTAAGCGATTTCGCTGGGGTGCACTTCGTGCGCGAACCGGACCCCTTCCGCGTCAAACACGTCGAGGATGGGGTTCCACCGGTTCGCGAAGTCCTCATAACCGCCCGCGATGACGTCTGCGCCGACCGGCGGGAACATGGCCACATACTGCCAGATGCTGGACCCGGTGAAGCCGACCACGGTATCCACCCCCAATTGGCGGGCGACGCGGGCGGTGTCCTGCAGCTCCTTCGCGTCCCGCTGGCGCACCCCCTCCGCTTCGCCGTCGCCCCACACGCGCGTGGGAAGGATGGATTTGTGTCGAAAATCGATCGGGTCGTCGCACACCGCCTGGCCGCTGAGGTGGTTTGAAATCGCCCACACCTTGAGGTTGTGCCGGGCCAGCAGATCCTGCACGCCCTGCAGGTAGCCGGGTTCTTCGAGGGCGCGCTGCACGTTCAGATGTTCGGTGGTGCAGGCCAGTTCCAGGCCGTCGTAACCCCAGCCGCTGGCGAGTTTCGCGATCTCTTCCAGCGGCAGGTCTGCCCACTGCCCGGTAAACAGGGTGACTGGTTGTGTGTTGCTCATGTGTGTTCCTTTGCTGTGTTGGCTGGGATTCAATGGGGTGGATGCCGCACCAACGGCATCCACAATGGTTACGCCCCCACCTGGGTGCGTTCGCTGCCGTTCGCGGCACTCGTCACCCACGCGTCAAGCACGCGCTGCGTGGCGAGGCCTTCGGCGAGGCTGGGGCTGGGTTGTGTGTCGTGGTGAATGTTGCCCAAGAATCGACCCATTTGGTTCACGAAGCTGCTGTCCCAACCGATGATGTGGCCGGCGGGCCACCAGTTGGCGATGCTGGCGTGTTCGGGTTCGGTGACGAGGATGCGACGGAAGCCCTGTTCAGCGACGGGGAGAGTGAGGTCGGTGAAGTGGAGTTCGTTCAGGTTTTCCAGGTTGAATCTGAGCGCGCCGGTGCTGCCGTAGACGCCAATTTCGAGACCGTTTTTGTGGCCGGTGGCGGTGCGGGAAACTTCGACCGAGGCGACCGCGCCGGAGGCGAGATGCAGCACCGCCCAGGCGGCGTCGTCGACGGTCACAGGTTCCGGGCCGTCCTCGCCGCGCCGTTCGGTGACGAACGTGGTGACGGTGCCACTCACCTGAACCACGGGGTCGCCGGTGAGGAACGCGATTTGGTCGATTGCGTGCGAGGCGAGGTCGCCGAGGGCGCCGCTGCCGGCTGTTTCGGCGCGCAACCGCCACGTCATGGGCGCGTCGGGTGAGACGAGCCAGTCTTGCAGGTATTGTGCCTTAATTTGGCGAATCTCGCCGAGCCGCCCCGCGGCGATCAGTTTCTGCGCCTCAATGAGGGCAGGCACGCTGCGGTAGTTGAAGCCAACCATGGCTTTGGTGCCGTTTTGGGCGGCCGCAGCCGCGGCATCCACCATTGCTTGGGCTTCTTCGATGCTGTTTGCGAGCGGTTTTTCGACGAGCACATGCTTGCCGGCGTTGAGCGCTTTGATGGCCGCGGCGGCGTGCAGATGACCAGGGGTGCAAATGTCAACGACGTGAATGTCGTCGCGGGCGAGCACCGCGTCGAGGTCGGTGCTGTATTCTTCCCAGCCGAGTTCCGCGGCGGCCTGGGCGACGCGGGTTTCGTTGCGCCCAACCAGCACCTGTTTGCGAACGGCGGGCACATCGGCGAACCGGTGCACCACGCTCCAGGCGTGGCTGTGCGCCCGACCCATGAATGAGTGGCCAATTACGGCGATTCCGAGGGGTTGTGTCATTTCACTGCTCCTGATGAGAGACCTGCTACGAGGTGTTTTTGGACAAGAATAAACGCGATAAGCACCGGGAGTGACAGGGTCACCGAGGCCGCCATGAGTTGGTTCCACAGCACGTCTGCCTGGCTGGCGTAGGCGCGCAACCCCACGGCGAGGGTTTTGGTGCGTTCGTTGGTGAGCACGGAGGCGAAGAGCACTTCGCTCCAGGCGGTGATGAACGAGTAGACGGCAACGGCGATGATTCCCGGCTTCGCGACGGGCAACACTACCCGCCACAGCGCACCCATGCGCGATGTGCCGTCAATCATGGCTGCCTCTTCGAGTGCGGCGGGGATTGCCGCAAAATAGCCGGACAGCATCCAGATGGCGAAGGGCAGCGTGAAGGTGAGGTAGGTGAGGATCAACCCGAGGTAGGATCCTTGCAGTTGCAGGCCGGTGAGGTTGCGGATTTGGGTGAACAGCAGGAACAACGGCAGCAGAAACAGGATGCCGGGGAACATTTGGGTGGATAGCACCGTGAGCCGGAATGGCTGTTTGCCGCGGAAGTTGAGCCGGGCGATGGCGTAGGCGGCGAGCACGGCGATGACGACAGAGAATGCGGTTGCGGTGATCGTGACGATGAGGCTGTTCACAAAATAGTTTGCGAGTGGCACGGTTTTCCACATGTCGATGAAGGGTTGCAGGGTGACCCGCTTGGGCACCCAGCGAAACACTCCCGAGACGTCTTCGAGGGGTTTCAGCGAGGTGCTGACGATGACGTACAGCGGCAGGGCGATGAACGCGGTGAGGAGGGTGAGCACGATTGCTCTGGCGATTCGGAACGCGCGGGTTTCAATCATGTTGTTCGTCGCCCCCTTTGAGCACGAGGCGAATGTAGACGATTGACGCCCCCATGAGCGCGATGAGCAGCAGCACGCTCATGGCACCGCCGAGCCCGAAGTTCCAGGAGCCGAACGAGTTTTGGTAGATGAGTGGCGAGAGCAGGGTGGCTTCTTTCGGTGACGACGGGCCGAACAGCACGTAGGGCACGTTGAACTGGTTGAACGTCCACAGTGAGGTGACGAGCAGGAGGATGGCGTTTGCTGGCCGAATCATGGGGAGGGTGATTCGCCAGAACTGTTTCCACAGTGAGGCGCCGTCGAGTGCCGCGGCTTCGTAGACTTCACCGGGAATGGTTTGCAGTGCGGCCATGAGCATCAGAAACGCGAAGGGCCAC
>CAYTSH010000161.1:0-4692 GCA_964440395.1 uncultured Microbacteriaceae bacterium | reverse complement strand
CTCCCGGGTGTATGCAGACACCAGTCAGGTCGCCCCAGACACTCGCGAACGCGTGCTCGGGGCGGCGAAACGGTTACGGTTTCGCCCCAACACGCTCGCCCGCAGCCTCCGCACCGGTGGCAGCACAAACACCGTGGCGCTCGTCATCGGCGACCTCACCAACCCGTTCTATTTCAACGTTGCCGCGGGTGTTGAACGCGAACTTGCGGCGCACGGGCTGACCATGCTGCTCGCCACCACCGACGACACCCCCGCAAACGAGCCGATCGTGGTCGAGGCACTCTTGGCGCAGCGGGTGCGGGCGTTGCTGCTCATTCCCGTCTCTGAAGACCAGTCGTACCTGGACGGCGAGCGCCAACTCGGCACCCCCGTCGTGAGCGTCGACCGCCCCGCGCAACACCTGCTGGCTGACTCGGTGGTGCTGCAGAATCGACAGGGAATGGGGGATGCCGTGCGCACGCTCACCCGCCGCGGCCACCGGCGTATTGCGTTTGTGAGCAACCCCAGCCACATGTTCAGCATCACCGAACGTCGTCAGGGTTACCGGGACGCCCTCGCGGAGGTGGGCGTGCACGACACCACCCTGCTCGAATATTCCAGCAGTTCCGACGACGGCTCGCCGGAGTCGCTCATCACCGCGCTGGTGGAACGCGCCGAACCGCCAACCGCCCTTGTGACGGCAAATAATCGTGCCACCACCGCGGCGTTGCGCGTGTTCCACCAGCGCGGGTTACGCCGCCCGCCGGCGCTCATCGGGTTCGACGATTTCGACCTGGCAGATGCGCTCGGCACGACTGTCGTGTCCTACGACCCGCACGCGATTGGGCGGGCGGCGGCGCGCCTCGCACTGGATCGCCTGGGCGACCCGGCGCGGTTCATGCGGCAGGTGGAGATTCCCACGACGCTCATTGCGCGCGGATCCGGCGAGATCGCGCCCGGCGACACGTGGTGAACTGACGTTACGCGCCGAGCCCGTGTGCCTGCAACCAGGCGCACTGTCGCTGCCAGTGCAGCGCCTGCCCGCCCTCGTGCTGGTTGAACGGATACACTTCAATATCCGCCTCGCCCGCCCACGCGTTGCGGCTGGCGAACACGGTCGATGGCGGGCACACCCCGTCGTGCAGGGCGGTGGAGAACAGCGCCGGCATGGTGGCTCGCTTGGCAAAATGGATGCCGTCAACATAATTCAGCGTCGCAAACGTCTGCGCCACCAGGGTGCGGTGCACCGAAAGGTACTGCACGATTTCCTGGTACGGGTAGTCGTTCGTCAGTCCGACCGCACGCCCAAAATGTTGCAGGAACGGCACGTCGGGCACGGCTGCCGCAACGCCATCGGCGAGCCCCGCCGCGGCGATTGCAATGCCACCGCCCTGGCTGCCGCCGGCGAGAATAATGCGCGCGGCATCCACCCTATTGAGCGCTTTTGCGGCGTCAATGAGCCGCACCGCATCGGTGTACACCCGGCGGTAGTAGTAGGTTTCTGGCGACTCGATGCCGCGAGTCATGAAACCGGGCGAGCTGGGGCCGGTGCCGACAGGGTCCGGGGTGACGCCGCCGGAACCCCAAGCGCTGCCCTGCCCGCGGGTGTCCATGAACAGGTAGGCGTAGCCGGCGCTCACCCAGGTGAGGCGCTCCTGCGGCAGTCCGCGCCCGCCCCCGTAGCCGTTGTATTCGATCACGGTGGCCAGCGCGCCACTGGTGTTGGCGGGGAGCATGAACCACGCGTGCACGGGTTGCCCGGCAAACCCGGGGAAGACCAGGTCGTACACTTCAACCTGGGTGAGCGGCGACTCGTGGGGGGTGATGGTGAGCGGCGTGTCGTGCGCGCGCGCCTCGTTGAGGGTGCGGCTCCAGAACTCGTCGAAGTCGTGCGGTTCGGCAACTTCGGGGCGGTAGGTGTGGAGCTGGTCGAGTGGCAGGTCAAATTGCGCCATGTGCGGTTATCCGTTCTGTTGGGCGACGAGCTCGGCGTAGAGGCCGTCGCGTGCCATAAGTTCTTCGTGGGTGCCGAGTTCGGCAACACTGCCTCCAACGATATAGGCAATCTGGTCGGCATTGCGCACGGTGGAGAGGCGGTGCGCCACGATGAGCGTGGTGCGGTCGCGCATGAGCCGGGCGAGCGCCTCTTTCACTTTCGTTTCGGACACGGCGTCGAGTGCGCTGGTGGCCTCATCGAGCACCAAAATCTTTGGGTCACGAATCAGCGCCCGCGCGATGGCGATGCGTTGGCGTTGCCCGCCGGAAAGCATGCCCCCGCGGTCCCCCACAACCGTGTCGAGGCCAAGCCCGTGCTGTTCCAGCACGTCTAGCGCGTTTGCGTCTGCGAGCGCCTGCATGATTTCGTCGTCGCTCACCCCGCTGAGCCCGTAGGCGACGTTGTCGCGCACGCTGCCCTCAAACAGGATGGATTCCTGCGGCACGACGGAGACGAAGGAGCGCATGGTGCGCAGATCGAGCGAGTTCATGTCGACACCGTCGAGGAGGACTTTTCCGGAGTCGGGCCGGATGAAACCGAGCACGAGGTTGAGGATGGTGGATTTGCCGGATCCGCTGCCACCGACGAGGGCGATGGTTTTGCCGGCGGGGATGGTGAGGTTGAGCCCGTTCAGCACCGGGGTGCGCTGATCGTAGCCGAATGACACCGCTTCGAGCCGCACTTCGCCTTGCACGCCATGCACCCGGTGTTTGCCTTCGTTTTCTTCCACGTCTGGTTCTTCGAGCACTTCGGCTATGGAGCGCATCGATTCGAGTCCGCGGCTGAGCACGGGGGTGACGTTGAAGAGCCCGACGAGTCCACCGGTGAGCACGCTGAAGTAGGTGGAGAGCAGCACGACTTCGCCGACGGTGATGGGGAGCACGCCGGTGAGTGAGGCCGCTGCGGCGCCGACGAGGCAGACGATGCCAAGCATCTGGTAGGAGATCCAGGTCATGGCGCCAAAGCGACCGTTGAGTTTGTCGAGTTCGCGGCCAGCGGCGCGCACCCGCTCTGCACGTCCGGCAACTTTTTTGGCGGCAACATGTTCCAAACCGTGCCCGCGGGTGATGGGGATGAGTGAAGCCATTTCGCCCACGCCTTTGGAGAATTTCTCCACCTCGTGTCGGAATTGTTCGTTGCGCCGCGCGAGCCTCGCCCGGATGTAGTGGATGAGCAGGGCGGCCACGGGAACGGTGACCAGAAACACGGGAACGAATTGTGGCACTTTGATGCTGGTCATGGTGAGCGCCCCGGTGAGGGCGAACACGGTGGAGAGCACGGTTGGCAGCGCCTGTTGCAGGAGTAGTTCGACGTTTTCGACGTCGCGCACGAGTTTCGATTGGAGCAGCGATGAGCTTTGCCGGTTGTGAAACCCGATGGAGAGGCGTTGCAGCCGGTCGGTGAGCCCGTTGCGCAGGTCTACGGCGAGTGTTCTGGTGACTTTGCTGGTGATGCGAATGAACACCATTTGGAAGGGGTAGTTGAGTGCGAGGAGCACGAACGCCGCTATTGCCCAGCCGATGAGCACCCTGGGCGAGCCGTGGGTGGAGACCGTGTCGATGATGCCGGCGGTGAACAGCGGCAGCGCCCAGTTTGGGCTGTCTTTGATGGCGAAGGCGAGTGCTGCGGCGCCGAGCGGCCATTTGGAGGGTGCGAGCAGCCGCAACAGTGACGCAAACGGTTGCGAACGATCAATTGCTGCCTCAAGTGTGTGCGACGTTGCCCAGCCCATGCTGCCTTTCCCTGCGACCAAGTGTGCCAATTGGTGGATGCCGTCCCTGCGCATGTTGGTGGGTTGCGGCACCAGCCACCCGGCAGTTTAGCGCAGTTGCGACCGCGCTGCGGTGCTGCCGGAGCCTCGCCCCAACAAAAAAATCAACTAGTCTTTGGAAAAATACACTGCGAGAAGTGCGATCAAAATACTTGGAACGGCAAGCCACAGATACAAGACAGCGGGAAAGTCGTTACCTGCACCGATGGTGAACACGAGATCGATTATTTTGAGGAAGATCCATCCAATAAAATAATTGGCGAGCGCTATCTTAAGAATTTTAACCATGGTTCTCCTCTACAACAGATAGCTCGCAGCTGCGTGGCCCAAGCGAACCAAGCCCTGCGCGGGTAGCACAGTTTCAGCTGAGACAAACACGGCGAATGCAAGAGAGACGTCCATATTTTTACACATCGGACTTTTCGCATTGTCTAGCTTGCACGCACGCTTACAAGTCGCAAGACGCAACACAACATGAACAAGACGCCAGCGAGAATTCAAGGGTCCGGCGTGCCTCACGTACTTTGAGCGCGTGGCCCGGGTTGTTACCTCACATACGTTGAGCGCGACCCGGGATGGTGCCTCACGTGCTTTGATCGTGTGACCCGGGTTGGTGCCTCACATACGTTGAGCGCGACCCGGGATGGTGCCTCACATACGTTGAGCGCGCACGCTGCTCATACAGTGGAATGCATGCCAGATGGAAGGCAACCCTCCCGAGAGCCGAGTTCGTTTTTCAGGGCAACGAAAAACGATTCCGCGGCGGCGCAGCCCCGCTGGCACCGACACGTCCCACCAAACACCAACGCGTCCCACCAAACACCGACGCGTCCCAGCAAACACCAACGATTCGCACCGAACACCGACGCGCCCCACCAAACACCGACGCGCCCCACCAAACACCAACGATTCCCACCAAACACCAACGATTCCCACCAAACACCAA
>CAYTSH010000160.1:0-4698 GCA_964440395.1 uncultured Microbacteriaceae bacterium | reverse complement strand
TGACCGTTGCTATCCGTCTCGTACGGCCCGGCTGGTGACGGGGTGACCCCGGGCTGTGCCGGCAGATCCACCGCAACTCCGGCACCGACCGGGTTGCCGTACTGGTCACGAATCGTGACCGTCGCGGTGGCCTGGGAAACCCCATCCGCAACAGGATTCCCAGGTGCAATCATGAACGACGACTTCGAAGCATCCGCCGCTCCAGCGGTGAACGCGCGCGTGATCTGCGAACCAATTGTGTTGCCGCCAACAGCAGCGTTCAGGTTGTATGAACCAGCTTTCGTCGAGGTGAACTGCACCGTGACCGTGCCGTCCGGAAGCGTCTTGTACGGTCCGGGGGTGGTGATGGTTACATCAGCCGGCAGATCAAACGTGACCGGGGTGCCCTCTCCAACCGAAAGATTCGCGCCGTCTTTCACCGTCACGACCGCGGTGTAGGTGCCGCCAGCCACAACCGGGCCGGCCTCGTTTACCGTCCAGCTTGAGTTCACAGCAGATGCCACCGGAGCTGCAACGCTCAGGGAAGCCCCTGCGGGTTCCAGCAGACCAACCTCAGTCACCGTGCTCGCCTGCGTTGTGTACGTGCCAATCGCGGGCATGACCAATGGCACCGTAACCGTGCAGGAGGTGGCATCCGTGTTTAGCACGCCATTCGCAATGGAGAACGTGTTGCCGCCCGCAACGCCGGTCACCGTGCCACCACAGGTGTTCGTGATGCCCGCCGCGTCAATCGTGAGCCCGGCGGGGAGCGTGTCCGAGAACGACCAACCGGCCTTTTTGGCCAGGTCGCTCGTGTTCGTCACGGTGTACACCAAGCTCGGTCCGGTCTGAGCGTTTGTTGCGATGGTCGCAGAGGAGAACTGCACATCGAGCTGCGGGGTTGCGTCCGTGAACTTCACCTCACCAAACGCACCATCATTGCCCTGGCCGGAACCGTTCTCGTTGCGGATCTGGAAGCCCAGACTGGTCACCGTCGGAGCGAGGAGGTACCCGTCAGACTTGAGCGTGGTGATTTTTACATCGCCAAACGCAGGGCCGCCTTCACCAGGTTCCGCGGTAACGGTGCCAGCGTTCGGATCGGTGCACGGGGAGATGGGTGCCGCGGTGAGCGGTTTGATCGTTCCGGTTCCCGAGCCGAGGCCGGGGCCGCTGCCGGTTTGGCTCTCAATTATGTTGAACGCAATCTGTGGTATTCCTGCCCCACAGAACGCAGCGGCGTAGACCATCGACACCTGGTAGAAGTGACCCGGCTGGATTCCGGCGGTGATCGGCTTCGCGGTCTGGAGCTGCACGCCAGCGCCGGGGTTGCCGATGGTGAAAGCCGAGACAACCGGATAGGCGCTCTGTTCTGCCGGATCAGTAATGCCAAGATGCTTTGCGATCGCCTTACCGAATGGTCCGAGATCATACCCCGCACAAGTCCGACCGGCAAAGCTGGAGTTTGCACTGAGTACGATGCCGTTGCACCCTGCGAAGGATGCCCAGTTTGGGTCACTCAGGTAGGTCATCAACTCGGGCGCCTGGCCAACGTAGCTGGTGATCAAGAAACTGTTCGGCACGGCAGAGGTGCCGTCGAACTGCTCGTCAAAAACCGGGGTGGGCGGCGTTGGCACGCCCGGCTGTCCCGCAACGGTCGGCAGGATACCCCTCGCGATGCTCGGGTTCAGCGCGCCGGTTGCCGGCAGTGTGGCGGCTTCGGCGCCGGTAACTGCGGGCGACCAGACCAGCGGCCCCGCAGCGAGGCCGAGTGTGAGGGTGATCGCGAGCGCTGTGGTGCGGCGTTTGCGCGCCACACCCAGCGCGCGTGGGAGTGATAGCTTCAAGTAATGCTCCTTTAAGCGGCGTAGATATTCTCCACCAACTTAGCGCACGGGTTGCGCACAGTAAAGCATTAAGTTTGCATAAGCATTAGGGCGGCGCGGACCCGCACCACCCGCACACGCAACGCTAGGAAACTGCCTGTACCGCGGCATCCACCATTGATTGCGCCTCGCGCAGCACCTGGGCAAGGTGCGCTTCGCTCACAAACGATTCGGCATAGATTTTGTACACATCTTCCGTGCCGCTCGGGCGCGCGGCGAACCAGGCGCGATCGCTAACCACCTTGATTCCCCCGATGGCTGCGCCGTTGCCGGGTGCGGCGCTGTGCACGGCAACGATCGGGTCGCCGGCAAGCGAATTCGCGCTAATGGATGCCGGGGTCAGCGCCGCCAGCACCGCCTTTTGCTGCGGGGTCGCCCGGGCATCAACGCGCTGGTAGTGCGGCTCGCCAAAACGCGCCGTCAATTCGCGATACAGCGCCGACGGGGTTTTGCCGGTCACTGCCAGAATTTCCGCGGCAAGCAACCCGAGCACGATGCCATCTTTGTCGGTTGACCACGGCCCGCCATCCATGCGCAGCAGGCTCGCACCGGCGCTTTCCTCCCCGCCGAACCCGAGTGAACCGTCACTCAGCCCGGGCACAAACCATTTGAACCCCACCGGCACCTCAACAAGTTCGCGCCCCAACGCCTCGCACACCCGGTCGATGATGCTCGAGGAGACGAGCGTTTTGCCCACGGCGGCGTGCGCCCCCCAGCCGGGTCGGTGGGTGAACAGGTAGTCGATGCACACGGCGAGGAAATGGTTGGGGTTCATCAGCCCGCCGTCGGGGGTGATGATGCCGTGACGATCCGCGTCGGCGTCGTTGCCGACGACCAGGTCGAAGTCGGCACGGCTGGCGAGCGCGCCCGCCATTGCGTGCGGTGAGGAGGGGTCCATGCGAATGTTCCCGTCCCAGTCCAACGTCATGAACGCCCACTGCGGGTCAACGCCGGGGCCGAGGACCTGCACGTCCAACCCGAGCTGCCGCGCAATTTCAGCCCAGTACGATACGCTCGCGCCCCCGAGCGGGTGGGCTCCGATCCGAACGCCGGCCTGGCGAATCGCGGCCACGTCAACCACCGCGGCGATGTCTTGCACGTACCTGCCCAGGTAGTCGTACCGTTCCAACCGGGCGGGGTCCACCGCCGCCTGCCGCACGCCTGCGAGCTTCGCTTCGAGCAGTGCGTTTGCTCGCGCAGCGATCCACCCGGTTGCGTCGCTGTCTGCCGGGCCGCCGTGCGGTGGGTTGTATTTGATGCCGCCGTCTTGGGGCGGGTTGTGGCTGGGGGTGATGATGATGCCGTCCGCCAGGTCGTCTGGGTG
Organism: uncultured Microbacteriaceae bacterium; assembly: GCA_964440395.1. Taxonomy (GTDB): domain Bacteria; phylum Actinomycetota; class Actinomycetes; order Actinomycetales; family Microbacteriaceae; genus CAYTSH01. The sequence continues at coordinate 1,512 of CAYTSH010000160.1, read as the reverse complement.
GGCTCGATTGTGGTGCAGGATGCCGTGGCTGAGTGCCGGCGTGGGCACGTATTCGTCGTCCAGGCTGGCGTACACGCGCACCCCGTTTGCCAGGAGCACGCTGCGAACGGTCTGCTCTGCGGGGGCGCTCAGCGGGTGGGTGTCGCTGCCGAGGAAGAGTGGCCCGGTGATGCCTTGTGCCGCGCGGTATTCGACGATTGCCTGGGTGATGGCAAGGATGTGGTGTTCGTTGAAGCTGCCGTTGCGCGCGGTGCCACGGTGGCCGGAGGTGCCGAACACGACGCGCTGCTCGGGCGTGGCCGGGTCGGGGATGATGCTGTGGTACGCCTCGAGGAGTGCGGGTACATCGATGAGGTCTGCGGGGAGGGCTGCTGTTCCGGCGCGTTCGTGCATGCCTTCTAGTTTGCCACGAACCAACCGGGTGGGCGGTGCGTGCGCAACTAGAATGGGCTGTATGACTGCACAGCCCCTGAATGTCACCCGCACCTACAGCTATTTGGGCCCCGCGGGCACGTTTACTGAGGCTGCGCTCGCGCAGGTTCCTGAAGCGGCTGGCCAGCGGTGGCGTGCGGTGCATAACATTGGTGAAGCGCTTGACGATGTGGTGTCTGGCCGCAGCGATGCGGCAATGATTGCGATTGAAAACTCCATCGATGGCGGGGTCACCATGGCGCAGGACGCCTTGGCGAATATTCCGGGGTTGCAAATCGTTGGCGAATACCTGGTTGCGGTTGATTTTGTGCTGGTTGCCCGCCCCGGTACGACGCTTGCGCAGGTGCGGGTGGTGAACGCCCACCCGGTGGCCTACGCCCAGTGTCATCGGTGGCTCGAGCGCACCATGCCAGCCCACGAGCACGTGCCGGCCGGTTCGAACGTTTCTGCGGCATCCTCGTTGTTGGAGGGCAGCCCGGCTGACGCGGCCGTGGCACCCCCGGGAATTACCGCCCACTACGATTTGGAGGTGTTGGCGGAGCATATTGGTGACAACCCGAACGCCGCGACTCGCTTCGTGTTGGTGAGCCGCACCCGGCCTGTGCCCGCACCGACGGGCGCGGACAAGACGAGCATTATTGCCGAGTTGCCCGACGATGCTGCGGGTTCGCTGTTGGCGCTGCTGGAGCAGTTTTCGACGCGGGGGGTGAACATGAGTTTGATTCAGTCGCGCCCCATTGGGGACCGGTTTGGCCGTTACCGGTTTGTGATCGACCTGGACGGGCATGTGGCCGATGAGCGGGTTGCCGACGCCTTGATGGGTGCGCGCCGGTTCAGCCCGAATGTGATTTTTTTGGGCTCGTACCCGCGCGCTGATCGGGCGCAGGTGCGAACCGAGGAGCGCTACAGTAATGCCGTGTTTGCTGAGGCTCGCGAATGGATGGCCGGCATCCTGCGCGGCGCGTAACAGCCGGCGGCGCGCGTTGGGGGTGCCCGGATTGTTCCGAGCACCCCCAACGCATGGTATGCGATGCGGACGGTGGCTGGTCTTCCGGGGCGGCGAGCTGTTCGCGGGGGGTG
>CAYTSH010000159.1:0-4705 GCA_964440395.1 uncultured Microbacteriaceae bacterium | reverse complement strand
CGCATGCTGACGCGGCTAGACGAGGACTCCATCCACTATTTCTGTCCTATAACCCGCGCCCGCGGCGCGTTTGAGTTTACGATTCCATCGAACGGTTACCTCGAGAACGACACGTTCACATTTGTGCAAAAAGATGGCAATGGTGTGAGCTCGGCGCCTGCCGTCTCGGCCGTCGATCTGACCCCTCCGCCTGCACCAACGTTCGATCCAACCGGTGGGGCGGTAATCACCGGACAAACCGAGGCTGGTGCACGAGTGGAGTTGTTCGTGAATGGCGTGCCAATCGGCATCAGTGCGCCGGCAGACGCAAACGGCCGGTTTACGTTCACCCCGGCAACCCCGATTCCTGTCGGCACGACGGTGCTCGGCACGGCGATTGACGTGGCCGGAAACAAGTCCCTCGCGCAGGAATCGACTGAGGTTGTTGCCCTTCCGAGCGCACCTGCCATTACGAGTCCGCTCGACGGGGCGATTTTGGTGACCGATAAAAAGGTCTCGAGGCAGACGCTTTCGGGAACGGCAGAGGCGGGCACGACGACCGGCAACACGATTTCGGTCACGGTAGATACCGTCGGTGTGGTGCCCGCGAGCCCTAACAATGGCAAGGTTGTAACCGGTGTTGCCCCCTCGGCTCAACCGTGACCGTGTATGCGCCGAATGGGGTAACCGTGCTGGTCACCACCGTTCCCACCTTGACGGTGGAGCCGTTCTTTGACGGCACCTACCGCCGGTGCCGAGGTGTGTTCGGCCACCGTCGGTCCGGACGGTTGGTGGACGTGCAACTCTGCCGGCCCGTTTCGGCAACCGAATTGGTGATCACGATGCGCGATGGCTTTGGCGGGGAGAGCACGATTGGCGGGGAGAGCGTCAAACCTGCCGATCCGACGAAACCGTCTGAGACCGCGAAGCCCACAGCCACCCCGCGGTCGTTTCTGCGGGCAACGCTGATCGCCGGCACGCGGTCTGCTAGCATCATCACCAACCCGAAGGAGTCCCGCAATGACGCTCAGCACCCGTTTCACCCGCCTCATGGACATCGAACACCCAGTTGTGCAGGGCGGCATGATGTGGGTGGGCAGGGCGCCGCTGGTAGCGGCAGTTTCGGAGGCAGGCGGGCTCGGCATCCTGACCGCATTGACGCAGCCAACACCCGACGCGCTGCGCGAAGAAATTGCCCGCACCAAACAGCTCACCACGAAACCGTTCGCCGTGAACCTGACCGTGTTGCCGAGTATCGCCCCGCCGCCCTACGCGGAGTATGTGCGTGCCATTGTGGAGAGCGGTGTGGGCATTGTTGAAACCGCTGGTGCGAATCCGGAACCGTTCCTGCCAGCCCTGAAAGCTGCCGGCATTCGGGTGATCCACAAGTGCACGAGTGTGCGGCACGCGCTGAAAGCGGAACGCATCGGGGTGGACGTGGTGAGCATCGACGGGTTCGAGTGCGCCGGGCATCCGGGGGAGGACGACGTGCCCGGGCTGGTGCTGATCCCGGCGGCGGTGCGCCGGCTGGGCATCCCGGTGCTGGCGTCCGGCGGGTTCGCTGACGGCGACGGGTTGGCGGCTGCGTTGGCGTTGGGTGCGGACGGGGTGAATATGGGCACCCGGTTTCTGTGCACCGAGGAGGCGCCGGTGGCGCGGTCGGTGAAGGAGCACATTGTGGCGGCGAGTGAACTGGACACGCAACTGATTTTTCGTACGCTCGGCAATACGGCCAGGGTTGCCAAGAACTCGGTGAGTGACGAGGTGGTTTCGATTTTGGATGCCGGGGGCAGCTTTGCCGATGTGCGCTCGCTCGTTGCCGGGTCGCGTGGGCGCCGCGTTTTTGAGGAGGGCGACCTGGAGGCGGGGATTTGGACGGTCGGGCTGGTGCAGGGGCTGATCGCCGATATTCCGCATGCAGGGGAGGTGGTGCGGCGGGTGGTTTCGGAGGCCGAACTCGCGCTGGATCGTCTCAACTCGCTGCGGGGTTGAGCGCACCGGGTTTCTGCGCGCCTGCGAGTGTCACCGTTTCGCCCGGGGCGAGGCGCACGAAGGTGCCGCCGACGCTGGCGGTGGCCGATGCGATGCGCTCGGCTGACATTGTTTTGCCCCAGTCGGAAAGTCCTTCGTCGTGGGTGGCGAAAGTCTGCGCGGGTGCCAGTGCGCTCACAAAGTCCATCACGTCTGCAATGCGCAGCCAGGGGGCGCCCGCCGGCACCGCGCACAGGGCTACCCGGCCAATGAGTTCTGGGTGCACGTCGAGACTGTCGCCACCGTAGTAGAAACATTCGTTGACGAACACGCCCAGGTTGTGCACGCGCGGGATGGAATGGTGGATGCTGGCGTGCAGTTCCCCAAAAATGCGCAGCGTGAAACCGGGCAGCCGGTGCGTTTCGCCGGTTTTCGCGACGATCACCCGCGCGGCGGGGCAGGCCTGGGTGATGTGGTGGGCCACCGCCGCGGTGCACACGACGGGGAGTGCGGGCTGGGCGGTGATGAGCGGTTCGAGGTGCGCCAGGTCGAAATGATCGGGGTGTTCGTGCGTGATGACCACCCCGCTGAGGCGGGTTCGGTGGGCCGCGTCGAGTGGCGGGGTGCGGTTTCCCGGGTCGATGAGCAGGGCGGGACCGTCCGCCGCAGCAGCGAGGTGCAGCGCCGCATGGTGGAGATTCGTGATGCGCATGGGTATAGGGTAGCCGGATTGGCGGCGTCGCTGGTGCTTGATAATCGGTACTCGGCTCGCTGCGCGCGCGGTCGTGCGCGCGGTCGTGCGCGCTCGCGGGTGCGACACGCGAGCCGGGCGGATTGCAGAGCCCGGTTTTTCAAGGATGTTGCCGCTCGATTTGCGTGCCGAGGTTTGCTGTGTAAGTATTGAACACGTTGCAGCGCGGCCCCATCGTATAGCGGCCTAGTACGCCGCCCTCTCACGGCGGTAACGCGGGTTCGAATCCCGCTGGGGTCACAACAACGCAATACCCTTCCTGGCGCAAGCCCGGGAGGGTATTTTTCTTGCCGCAGTTCCCTCGCGTTTCTGGCTTCCTCTGCTAGCATGGGAGTGTTGCCCATTGGGTGATGCGCAGCATTGTGTTGCGTTCGCGATGAGTGGGTTAGACGGAGCGCTGATCTTCGGTGGTGGATCCCTCTGCAACGCGCAGGGTGATTTTCTACTGTTGATCAGCACCGTGGGTGCTGGCAGGCGCTGGCAGCCACCGTGGGTGCACTGCTGCGTGCTGTGCACATCCTGTCTGGCCACTCCTCAGGTAAGGAGATAGGCCTCTTGGAGGGTCCAGAAATTAAATTTGCTGAAACCGTGATTGATAACGGTTCTTATGGCAAGCGAACGATCCGGTTTGAAACCGGACGTCTCGCACAGCAGGCACAGGGTGCCGTTGCGGCCTACCTTGATGAAGAAACGATGCTGCTTTCCGCGACGAGCGTGAGCAAGCAGCCGAAAGAGCATTTCGATTTCTTCCCATTGACGGTGGATGTGGAAGAGCGTTCGTACGCCGCGGGCAAGATTCCGGGGTCGTTTTTCCGCCGCGAGGGTCGCCCCTCAACCGAAGCGATCCTGGTGTGCCGTCTGATCGACCGCCCCCTGCGCCCGTCATTCGTTGCGGGCTTGCGTAACGAGGTGCAAATCGTGGTGACGGTGCTGAGCATCGCGCCGGGAGAGTTTTACGATGCGCTCGCGATTAACGCGGCCTCGGCATCCACCCAGATTTCTGGATTGCCGTTCTCGGGTCCGATTGCCGGTGTGCGCATGGCGCTCATTGGGTCGCAGTGGGTTGCGTTCCCCACGGCCAGCCAACTTGAGGATGCCGTGTTCGACTTGATCGTCGCGGGTCGCGTCGTGACCGCCGCCGATGGTTCGCAGGACGTGGCGATCATGATGGTCGAGGCGGAAGCAACCGAGCACAGCATGAAACTGATCGCCGGCGGTGCCACGAAACCGAATGAGGCGGTTGTTGCGGAGGGCTTGGAAGCATCGAAGCCGTTCATTCGCCAGCTGGTGAAGGCGCAGCAGGAGCTTGCCGAGCAGTCCGCGAAAGAGGTTGTGGACTACCCGGTGTTCTTGCCCTACGCAGATGAGACGCTGCACGCTGTTGCGGAGCTTGCCGAGGCTGAACTGGTGACGATTTATCAGATCGCCGACAAGGTTGCCCGCCAGGATGCGGACGACGCGTTGAAGGCACGCGTGGTTGATGCGATCGCGCTTCGGGTTTCGAACGGTGAACTTCCTGAAGAGGCCAACGCCCAGGTGAGCGCGGCATACAAGTCGGTCACGAAGAAAGTTGTCCGTGGCCGCATTTTGACCGAAGGGGTGCGCATTGACGGGCGCGGCCTGAGCGATATTCGCGCGCTCGATGCGGAAGTGCAGGTTATTCCTCGCGTGCACGGTTCGGCCATCTTCCAGCGCGGTGAGACCCAGATTCTGGGTGTGACCACGTTGAACATGCTGAAGATGGAGCAGCAGATTGATTCGCTCTCGCCCGTGAAGGCGAAGCGCTACCTGCACCACTACAACTTCCCACCCTACTCCACCGGCGAAACTGGCCGGGTTGGCAGCCCGAAGCGCCGTGAAATTGGTCACGGTTTCCTCGCGGAACGCGCCCTCGTGCCCGTGCTGCCCAGCCGCGAAGAGTTCCCGTACGCTATTCGCCAGGTTTCCGAAGCGCTCAGCTCCAACGGTTCCACCTCGATGGGTTCCGTGTGCGCCTCCACCCTG
>CAYTSH010000158.1:0-4749 GCA_964440395.1 uncultured Microbacteriaceae bacterium | reverse complement strand
CAACGATCACCGTTACACACAAACGGGGTCTTCCCGGGAATCTCCCCGGGAAGACCCCGTTTGTGTGCCGAGCGCCGAAATCGCCTAAGCTCGTGTAGGTGACTAGCATTGTGGATTTCCCCCTCGACCAGCCCGAACTTTCCGTAACGCTTGACGGCGACAGCAAGATTCGCCGCACCGTGCACCCCAGCGGTGTGCGCATACTCACCGAAACCATGCCGGGTGCACGCAGCGCAACCCTCGGCTACTGGGTTCCGGTCGGCTCCCGTGACGAAGCCCCCACCGATGCCGGCGCGGCCGGCAGCCTCGGCTCGACACATTTTCTGGAACACCTCCTCTTTAAAGGCACCACCAGCCGCACCGCCCGCGACATTGCGCAGGCATTCGACGAGGTCGGCGGGGAACACAACGCACTCACCGCAAAGGAGTACACCTGCTACTACGCCAAGGTGCGCGATCAAGACCTGTCGATGGCAAGTAGTGTGATTGCCGACATGGTGACCGACTCGGTCATCGACCCGACCGAATTTGACACCGAGCGGCAGGTCATTCTTGAAGAGCTCGCCATGGCTGAGGATGATCCAAGCGACGTGGCAAGTGAACGGTTGTTTGCGGCGGTCTTGGGCGGGCATCCACTGGGGAGACCCATTGGGGGAACACCCGACACCATCCTCGGCGCCACGCGGGCGGGAGTCTGGCAACACTATCAGCAACGCTACCAGCCCCAGTCGCTGGTGATCGCCGCGGCCGGGGCGGTTGACCATGACCAGCTTGTTGCCGAGGTGGTGGCTGCGCTGGACGCTGCCGCGGCGCAGTCCCCGCAGTGGTCGATGGCATCGAACGCGACCCCGGTTGATCGCCGGCCGGTACCAACCGATGCAGTCGACTACCCGCAGGGCGACCTGGTGGAAGTGGATCGGCCCGGCGCGCAGGTGAACGTGATGCTTGGCGTGCCCGGACTGATCAGCACCGACCCGCTGCGCTACGCCCAGAGTCTTTTGAACATTGTGCTCGGTGGCGGAATGTCGAGCAGATTGTTTCAAGAAATTCGCGAGAAACGCGGCCTCGCCTACTCCACCTATTCGTTTGCGTCGCTCTATTCCGATGCGGGACTGTTTGGGTTGTATGCGGGCTGCGCACCCGAGAAAGCCGGGTTGGTCACCCAGCTCATGCACGACGAGTTTGTGCGGGTCGCATCGGACGGCATCACCGAGGCGGAGCGCACCCGGGCGCTTGGCCAGTTGGCGGGTTCCTCAGCGTTGGCGCTGGAAGATTCCGATTCCCGCATGAGCCGACTCGCCCGCAGCGAGATGGGGGCTGGTGAGTTTGTCAGTCTCGATGAGCAACTGCGCCGGTATGCCGAAGTGACTTGCGCCGACGTGCAGGCGTTGGCTGCGCGCCTCGTCTCGGGGCCGCTCAGCACGGTGCTGGTTGGTGACCTGTCGACCGCTTCCGCGTCCGGCGGTGTGGGGGCTGGTGCGGCGGTTCGTTCGGTGGTGGCGTCATGGTAGCGCCGTTGCGGGTCGCGGTCGCGGGCGCGTCGGGTCGGCTGGGTTCGGTGGTGTGCGCGGTGCTTGCCGAGTTGGACGATGTGACGCTTGTCGCTCGCCTCGGCCGCACCAGCGAACCTGCGGACATGCTCGCTGCGGATCTGCTCATCGACGTGAGCACGCCGGAGGTTTCCCCGGAACTGGTGCGGTTCGCGGTGAAGAACGGCTTGCGGGTGTTGGTTGGCACGAGTGGCTGGTCTGCGCAGCGGCTTGCCGAACTGGAAGCGCAGGTTTCGGCGACGCCGGGTGCAGCCGTGCTGGTGGTGCCCAATTTTTCTGTCGGCTCGGTGGTGGGGCAGGTGCTCGCGCAATTGGCGGCGCCGTGGTTTTCGTCCATCGAGATTGTGGAGTCTCATCACGCCGCCAAGGTTGATTCCCCGTCGGGCACCGCCGTGCGCACCGCTGAGCTGATGGCCGCGGCTCGATTGGGGGTGGATGCCCTGGTCGCCCCGCACCCGGAGCAACCCGCCCGTGGCACCCGCGTCGCCGGCATCCCGGTGCACAGTGTTCGCATGAGTGGCGTCGTTGCCCGCCAGGAGGTACTGCTCGGCGGGTTGGGGGAGACGCTCACCATCGCGCATCACACGAATTCGCCGGAGTCGTACCGGGCGGGGATTATCGCCGCTGTGCGGTGGTTGCCGGGGCAGCGGGGGTTGACGGTGGGTTTGGAGCACGTGCTTGGCGTTGGATCGCGCGAATGAATCGGGCGCTTGGCTCGGTGGTAGTTATGACGGCGCTGCTGGGTCTCTACCTGGTGTTTTCGTGGCAGCGCGCCGTGCTGATGCTGCGTTCCGGGAGCGTGATTGGGGTGTTGCTGGGGCTTGCCCTGTGTGTGTTGCCACTCATCGCTGCCTGGTTCGTGTGGCGGGAGATTCAGTTTGGTCGGCGTGCCAGCGGGTTGCTTGATCGGCTGCAGGGCGCGGCGGGTGAGGGGTTACTGTTTCCCTCCGCGCCAGACCGCAGCCTCACCCGGGCGCAGCAGCGCGCGCGGGCGGATGAAGAATTTGTGCTGCTCGCCCGGCAAGCGCAGGAACATCCCGACGATTGGCGCTGCTGGTTTCTGCTGGGGCTCGCCTACGACGCCGCCGGGGATCGCCGCCGGGGGCGCGCCGCAATTCGTGAGGCGATCTCGCGGGCGGCAGGCAGCTGAACTCCCCAGCGGTGCGGGCGAGGTGTGCCTACGGAGCGCTCGGCTGGTGTGCGGTTTGCGGTGTGGCTTACCGTTCCGGGTGCGGGGTGCGCAGCATCGTGTGCACGTCGGGCGCGCGAAATGTGAACCCGGACTCGGTGAGGGCCACCGGTTGAACCGCCTGATCGATGAGGAGTAGCTCGCGGGCAGCATCGCCAAGCAGTGCAATGAGCGCGAACGCGGGTGCCGGCAACAGGTACGGTCGATGCGCTGCCGCTGCAATGGCACGCATCACCTCGCCGGCGGTGGGTGAGGTTGGTGCGGCAAGATTCACCGGGCCGCGCACCCCCGCGGTGAGCAAGTGTAACTGCGCCGCAACGTGATCCGTCAACGAAATGCACGGCCAATGCTGCCGCCCGCTCCCCAGCGGTCCGGCAAGACCCCAGCGGGCGATGCGCGTCATCAACGGCAGCACCCCACCGTTGGGGCTGAGCACCAGCCCGGTTCGCAAGAGCACCACCCGCACGCCGTCCGGCACGTCAGTCGCCCGCGCCTCCCACTCGCGGCACACCCCGGCGAGGAAACCGCTACCAGACTCGCTCGTTTCGGTGAGCTGCTCGCCAGGCCGCGACCCGTACACACCAACGCCTGAAGCGTTCAACAGGGTAAACCCGGGGGAAAGGTCAGCCGCGGCCTCGTGCAGCGCGCGCGTGATGGTGCTCGTCGCCGCAACCCGAGATGCGAGAATCTCCCGCCGTTTCGCCGCAGTCCATGGCAGGGAACTGATAGACGAACCGCTCAGGTTGACCACGGCATCCACCCCATTGAACACCGCGGGATCCAGCAGACCCGCCGCCGGATCCCACCGAAACTCGCCCTGACTGCGCGGTTCACGCCGCACCAGGGTGCGCACCGTGTGACCCGCCGTGTGCGCCGCCTCGAGCAGCGCCGTGCCAATAAGACCGGATGCCCCACTCACCAGGAGGGTGCGAGCGGCGTCGCGCGGCGAAGTGCCGTCGTGGTGCCGCGCGGGCATTTGCGGGTGATCTGGAGATGCGCTCTGCTGCTCTTCACTGCTGCTCATGCCCCCAATGCTAGTGCAGTGCAGCGGTGCTGACGAGGATCATTCCGTCTGGTGCGGTGCTCGCGCCGACGAGGGTTACGCAGCCGCGTTGGCGGCGTCGACGGCCGCCTGCAGCAGGCTCACATCGTAGTCGGGACCCGCATAGTTGGCCAGTCGCCCAATCGGCACGGATTGCATGAGCAGAAACAGCGTGTCGTCGCCCGTGCCTTGTGCTGCGGGCGCCTCGTCAACCGCGGCTTCTGGCTGAAATACGCGCGTGATTGCTGCAATCACCAACGGCTGTGCGGGCGTGGCGAGCAATTCGCCCACGGTTGAGTTGAGCGTGTACTGCACCCGTCGGGGATCGCCCGCGACCCCAACGACCAGGGTGTGGTGCAGGTCTCGGCTCGACGAGCCGACCGCGATTTGGTAGTCACCGCCCTCAACGAGCCACCCGCCCGTTTCGGTGTCATAGTAGGCCAAATCGTCGCGGCGGATGAGGATCGTGCGTTCCACGCTTTGTCCCGCAGGAATGCTGAACACGCTGAACGCTTTCAGTTCGCGCACCGCCCGCTGCACCCTGCTCCCCGGTAGCGACGCATAGAGTTGCACCACTTCGCGTCCGGCACGTTCGCCGGTGTTACGCACCCGCACCGTCACCGCAATCCCTTCCGCAACCACGCTGGCGTGGGCAGACTCGTAGGCGAAGGTGGTGTAGGACAACCCGAAACCGAAGGGGAACGCGACGTCGCTTTCGCGAGCGTCAAACCAGCGGTAGCCAACAAACAACCCCTCGCTGTAGTGCACGCGCCCGGCCTCACCGGGGAACGACAGAAATGCCGGGGTGTCCGCCAAGCGGTGTGGGATGGTTTCCGCCAACCGTCCGGACGGGTTCACCGCACCGGTCAGCACATCGGCGATTGCGCCGCCGCCCGCCTGGCCGAGCAACCACCCCTCAACAATCGCCCGCGCGTGCAGGTTGACCTCGGTAAGGTCAACCACCGAAC
>CAYTSH010000157.1:0-4765 GCA_964440395.1 uncultured Microbacteriaceae bacterium | reverse complement strand
CTTGGCTGGATCGACAGCCTCACCGCCCTCGTGGTGCCCGGCGCGGCCGGCGTTGTCGGGGTGTTCTTCCTGCGACAGTTCTTCCTCGGCCTCCCCCTGGAATATGAAGAGGCCGCGCGCATCGACGGCGCCGGCGAATTCAGAATCTTCTTCCAAATCGTGTTGCCGCTCGCCAAACCGGCACTCGCAACCCTGGCTGTGCTCAGCTTCCTCGCCAACTGGAACGACTTCATCTGGCCCGTGTACGTGCTGCTCAGCCCCGAAAAGCAAACACTGCAACCTGGCCTTTCGCTGCTCCAGGGCACCTTCACCACGCACTACGGCGTCATCATGGCTGGCGCAGTCCTCGCCGCCCTGCCGGTGCTCATTCTCTTCACCATGGCGCAGCGACACATCATTGACAGCGTCGCATCCAGCGGGGTGAAAGGCTAGTCTGCGTCGCCACCTTCGTAGCGAGCTGGCACACGAGGTTAGAACGAAGCTGCGCGCTTGCGGCCCACCAGCAGCAAGCCAAGGCAGAGCGTCAGGGCAACCAGTGCCCATGGCAGCTGTGTTGTAGCACCGGTCGTTGCCAGCGCAGCTTCCTGCGAAACGGGCTGCTTCGGCGCAAGGGGCTTCGTCGGGTCAGCCGGCTTTGCGGGGTCAAGCGTCTTCGTTGGATCAGCCGGTTTCGCGGGGTCGGACGTCTCCGTTGGTTCAGGTGTCTTGCTCGGTTCAGGTGTCTTGCTCGGTTCAGGCTCGACCGGATCCACTGGATCGGGGTCAACCACGTCGGTGACGCTGACAACCGCAACATCCGAAGTGATGGTGCCAAGACAGTTGGTGAAGTTCGCACGGAACGCAGCAGCCTCCGTCAACGCGGCCGTACTGAGCTGGGTGAGGTTCGCATCGGCAATGTCTGACCACGTCATCCCACCATCCTTGCTCACCTGCCATCGAACGGTCACGGGTTCCGTGCCGGTGGCCGCGCTGAAGAGCGACGCCACAGCGCCTTTCACAACCGATACTGGTGCAGGTTGCTGGGTAATCACGAGCTGATCGCCGTAGGTGTAGTCGCCCGCAGCAACGGTTTCGCTGCGCTGGAATTGGGTGTAGCTCAACTCTGTTGGCACGACCCCACAGCTGCCCTCCGGGGCGGTAACGGTGATGGTGCCATCGCCGTTATCGACGAGGTCGCTTGCGACTACCCCGTCGAAGGTGAGCTGGTCAACGCTCAGCGCGCTGATCGGAGTCAGCTGCAGCGCTGAGGCGGTGGTACCATTCCCAATCTTGGAGTTGCCTCCCGCACCAAAAGCGTAGAGCTCGCCGTCTTCGGTCAGCACGAGCGTGTGATAGTACCCCTGCGAGAAGCTCTGAATCTTCAGGCCTTCCTGCCCGAGCACCGCGGTGGGGGCGACCCGGTTTGCACCGAGCGCGCTTCCGTTCGCCAGTTGAGCCTCGGTATTCGCACCCCAGGTGTAGAGTTTTCCATCACTGCCCAGACCGGTCGCGCTCTTGTACGCGCCCTGAATCTGCTTCATGGTGACGCCCGGTGGGTTGATCATCGTGGTGGCTTCGGCGTGAATGGTGTAGTACGTATCGCCGAGCTGCCCCTCGTTGCCGCGGCCCCAACCATACGTCACGCCGTTGGAATCGGTCACAAGAACCGCCTGGTCACCCGACGCAATATTGGCGATAGTGATACCCGCGGGCAAAACGGTCACCCGTTCGGGCGTAGGGTGAGCAGCGGCTGCGCCCGAGTTAAAATACCCGTAACCGAGCTGCGCCCAGCCGTTCCAGCCCCAGCTGTACAAGTTATTCTTCTCGGTGAGCGCCATCACGTGCAGGTATCCGATTTCTACATCGACGGCTTTCTCGTCGGCGGGCAGGAGTACTTTGGAGGGTGTCGTCGTGATCACAGGACTCAACGAACCGCTGCCGCTCGCGCCACGTCCATTCTCGCCCCAAGCGTACACGTCGCCATTTGCGGCCAGTGCGACAACAATTTGATTCTTTGAGCTGATCTTCGTGAAGGTCACGTCTTGCGGCATTGCGACTTGAACGGGATTGACGCTTGCGACGGTGGAACCAATACCGAGCTGCCCCCTGTTGTTATTCCCCCACGAGTACGCGCTGCCGTCTTCGGCAATCGCAAACATGGCGGTCTCACCAGCAGTGATTGAAACAAACTTCTTACCGTCTGGCGCAGCGATTGGCGCGGGCGTGGAGCGATCGGTGCTGAAACCGTCGCCAAGCAAGGATTGTGCTCCCCAAGTCCAAATGCGCCCCTGCTCGTCAAGAGCCGCAGAACTTATCGCACCGGCGGCAACCTGCGTAAATTTCATCCCAACCGGTTTTGGGAACGTGACGCTGTTGCCGCCACTCACCGAACCAAAATCCGGGCTAGGCGCGGCCAAAGCTGGGGAAACTGACCAGGTTAAGACCGAGACAGCAGCAACAACAGTGGCCGAAACAACGCGTTTAGGCAGGGAAAACACCATAGCAAAGAGTTCCTTGTCGACAAGAAGCAGGGGCAGGACAGGATCTGTTAACAACCGACCAGACTTTTACACTAGCTTAATGCGCCTGCCGTTTCCTGAGGATCAGCTGGCAACCACGCGCGTTGCCGCGGGGCGCAGCTGGGTCAGCGAACGCAACGCGCCCTCAAGTCCCCCGCGGTCAGCCGGCGCGGCGCGCCCGAGCGAATCGCACACCAACCAGGAGGCACAGCACCCCAACCCATGCCACGCCCGCGAGCCCATCCGCTCCGGTGCGGGCGATTCGTCCCCGCGTCAGGGCATCCCCCGGGGGCACCGTGCCGGCCGAAGTCGAAACACTGGGGCTGGTGGGCGGGGTGGTGGTTGGCGAGCCACTCTGCGTAGCCGTGGGGGTTGCCGTGGGTGAGGGCACCGGGGGTTCCCCAATGAGCTGCACCGGGGCGCTGACCGCGGGAATGGCTGCACCCGTCGGGGTGCGGGCGGCGGCGGTGACCGTGACCGTTGTCCCGCTGCGCACCACTTCGGCGCTCGGCACCAGCTGCACAATGCACGCCATTTCCGCTCCGGGCTCCAGCGAAATCTCGCCCGGCGGGCACAGCACGGTGCTGGTAACCCCTGCGGGGTTCGGTTGGGTGCTCACCGCGGGCGCGTTTGCGGTAACCGTGCCCGTGTTGGTAACGGTGGCCTCAAACTGAACAACCGCACCGGCAACGGTCGGGCGAATCGTGCCGGGGGTGCCAACCGCAAGCTGCTGCACGGGGGTGACGGCGACCGGCGTCGCAACCGGGGTGGCAGCAACCGGGGTGGGGTCGAACACCCCGGCCGCGATGACCGTTGGGGTGTAGCTGAGCGGCTCGTTCACGTCGATATCCTCCTGCGTCACAACGTAACTCGCCACGCACTGCACGCTCTGCCCCGCAGCAATCTCACCCGCCGGGCACGTAAGCTCGGGCGGCGCCCCAGCTCCGCTGAAACCGGTCGGCGACACGGTGGGTGAACTCGGCGCGGTCAACTCGACGGCGCTCTCGTTCGTCACGGTCACGGTGTACTGCACGAGCTGCCCCGCGGTCGTGACCGCGGGGGTGTCGCTTGCGACCGTGGCGCTCAACTGCGGCACGCTCGGCGTGGTGATCGCGGCGGCGACCTGTGCGGTCGACGAGCCACCGGTGACCGCGGCACCGACACCGCTGAGAGCCAGGCGAAGCGGCTCGCCAGCCGCGGCATCCACCGTTGTGGCCACATAGGGTGCGGCGCACTCGACCGCCTCTCCTGGAGCTCGCGAAGCCGCGCCAGCCGCGCACTGAAACGCGCCAAGAGTGCCGGAACCGGTGAACTCGGTCACAACCGGGTGCACGTCAAGCAGCGAAACGTTGCCGGTGTTGGTGATGGTGGTCACGAAAAGCAACGGCTGCCCGGCGGTGAACGCCTCCGGGGCGGTCACCGTGAGCGCAAGTTGCGGGTCGGCAACGCTCGGCACGGTCACCGAAACAGCGGACGAGTTCACCGGGTTGCCGTTCTCCTTCCCGGTGAACGTGCCTGAACTGGTGATTCCGCCACGCTCCACATCGGCCAGCGTGCTCACGTAGGTTTCGGTGCACGTGGTCACTCCCCCAATCGGAATCTCGGTGGACACGCAATCCACACTCGGCGCTGCTCCGGTGCCGGTGAACGCGGTGGGCGTAAACTGCACCCCGAGGACGGGCGAACTGGACGCATTCGCAATCGTGTGGGTGATCACCACCGTTTCGCCGGGGGCGGTGACGACCGCCGGCGTCGACGAGCCATTCACCGTCGGTTCGCTGGCAATAACGGAAAGGGTTGGGCTGCTGTCGGTGAGCACCTGAACCGTTGCGGGGTCGGCCTGCACGGCTGTTCCGGCACCAACCGTCTGGGCGGTTGCCGAAACCGTGTTGTCCACAACCCCCCTCGTGAAGTCAGCCGCGACCGCGGTGGTCGTTGCGGTGCAATGATACGACTCGCCGGGGGCGAGCTGCGGTGGGGCACACGACACGTTCAAAGCCCCGGAACCGGCGAAAGCGGACTCGTCAACGGTCACGGCGCTCAACGCCACGTTGCCCGCGTTGCGCAGCACCACGTCGTAAGTGATTGCCGGGTTTGCCAGGCTCACCTCTGGCGGCGTTGCGGTGACGGCGACGGTGAGTGCCGGCTGCGGCGACGCAATGGGGGTGGATGCCGTGGCCGGTTCGGAGACGATCGTCGCCGTGGTGAGTGCTTGCGTCGCCTGCGCCGTGGCTGTTTTTGTGACCACCCCGTCGCCCTGCTCGGCG
>CAYTSH010000156.1:0-4817 GCA_964440395.1 uncultured Microbacteriaceae bacterium | reverse complement strand
CCGACCCCGCGAATGCCTACATTCCGCTCGAAACGGCACCCTACCGGGACGCCGCCGGGCAAGCATTCGACCTGCGCCAGGCCGCCCGCGCCGCGATGAGCGGTGGGGCGTTCCCCGCGCTCGACCCGGCAACCTCGTTCCCCAACGTGCCCTACATCGCCCCCGAGGAGGCGAGCTCGAAGATTCCGGCATGGTTGAACAACCCGAGCTACTACCACAACCGGGGAAATGCGAAGTTCGATGGGGGCGAATCGGATGCCCTGGGTGACTTTTCGGGGCTCGATGACCTCATGACCGAGCATCCCGATGTGGTGAATGGATTCACCGAAATTTACCAAGCCTGGATCGACCTTGGCATCGACGGTTTTCGCATAGACACGGTCAAACACGTCAACACGGAGTTCTGGCAGCAGTGGACGCCGCGGATCATGAACTACGCCCAACAGCAGGGGCGCGACGAGTTTTTCATGTTCGGCGAAGTGTATGACGGAAACCCGAAAACCCTCTCAACGTATGTGACCGAGGCGGGGTTGCCGAGCGTGCTCGATTTCGCGTTCCAGGGTGCCGCGACCGGCTTCGCGAAAGGCAACGGCGCGGCGAGCCTGCGCCAGCTGTTCGCGAACGATGACTACTACAGCACGGCAACCACCTCGGCCAGTGCGCTGCCCACATTCCTCGGCAATCACGACATGGGGCGCATTGGCATGTTCCTTGCCGGTGATTCGCAGCCGCTGGCACGCGACGAGCTCGCACACAGTCTTATGTATCTCACGCGCGGCCAGCCGGTTGTGTATTACGGTGACGAGCAAGCATTCGTTGGCACCGGTGGCGATCAGGATGCCCGACAAGACATGTTCGCGACGAACGTTGCGAGCTACGCGGCTCAAACCACGCTGACCGGGGCACCGGGGGGAGGGGAGCACTACGATCAGAACAACGAACTGTATCGGCACATCGCTCAGCTCGCGCAGGTGCGGGAGCAATACCCCGCCTTCAGCACGGGAGCCCAGATTGAGCGTTACGCAGACAGCGGTGCCGGCGTGTATGCGTTTTCACGCGTTGATCGCACCGAACGGGTGGAGCATCTTGTCGCCGCAAACAACGCGCAGGAAGCGCGCACGGTGACACTCCAAACCCTCACGCCGAATGCTGATTTTGCAACGATTCTTGGTGAGTTGGGGGCGGCGACCGTGCGCAGCGACGCGTCTGGTGCGGTGACGCTCACCGTGCCGCCGTTGGGCGTGCTGGCGTTGCGCGCCCAGCAGACGCTTCCTGAAACTGCGGTAACGGCAACCGTTCTCACTGCGCCGGGTGCCGGGGCGAAGCTCGACGGCCGGGTTGCCGTCTCGGCGACGGTGGAACATGCCGCCGCAACTTCGCCTTACGCTGAAACTTCGTTCGCGTACCGGCTCGCGGGCACAGAGGACTGGATTCCCCTTGGCACTGCCGATAGCGGCACGCCTCGGGTGTTCCACGACACCAAGCAGTTTGCCGCGGGAACACTGGTTGAGTATCGCGCCGTGACAACCGACCTGGCGGGCGGGAAAACCGCCGCTTCGAGTTTTGGTTTTGTCGGGGTGAACCTTGGGGCACCTGAGCCGGCACCGGCCGCCCCGCTCGTGACCGTGCCGGGCACGCACAACGGCGCAATGGGCTGCTCGGGTTCCTGGCAGCCTGACTGCGAGGCGGCGGCGCTTGAGTTCGACCCGAACACGGGTGTGTATTCCGGCACGTTTAACATTCCCGCCGGCTCCTACGAATACAAGGTTGCGTTGAACGGCAGTTGGGAAGAAAATTACGGCAAGTTCGCGGTGCGTGATGGCGAGAACATTAGCTACACCTGGGGTGGGGGAGATGTCACGTTCTTTTACAACCCGGTAACGCACAGTGTTGGTTCGACTGCCCAACCGCCGGTTGTCACCCTGGCGGGTGACTTTCAGGGGCAGGTGGGCTGTGTCGATGCTGCCGGCGAGCCGCAGAACTGGCAACCCGCTTGCTTGGCGACTTGGATGAATGATTTGAAGGGGAACGGAACGTTTACGTGGAGCACCACGGCGATTGCCCCGGGAACCTATTCGGTGAAGGTTGCCCATAACCGCAGCTGGGCTGAGAACTACGGCCTGGACGGCGTTGCTGACGGTGAGAACATTCCGTTCACGGTGCCCGAGGGCAAGCTGGCAACGTTTAGTTACACCCTCGCCGACCACCTGCTCACGGTCTCGTTTTCTGATATTCCAATTCTTGGCATTGCGGAATCGAGGGTGCACTGGATCGACGAGAACACGTTGGCGTTTCCGGCGGCTGATGTGCCGCGCGGGGTGAGCCTCGCCGATGCGGTGTTTACGCTCAGTGCTTCAACGACCGCGGACCTGACGGTGAGTAACGGCCAGGTGAGTGGCGGCGTGAGTTATCCGTTGCGCAACGTTGGGAGCTTGACCGCCGAGCAACGGGCAGCGCGCCCCGATCTTGCGCTCTCAATTGCCCTCAGGTTGGATGGCGTAGATCGGGCCGGGGTTGCGCAACTGCTCCGCGGCCAGTTGATCGTGAGCTTGCGGGATGGTCTCGCCACCGGGGTGAAGGCGCTTAAGGTGGCTACTGGGGTGCAGATTCCCGGGGTGCTTGATGATCTGTATGCCGCGAAGGCGAAGGATCGTTCGTTCGGTGTGCTTGTGCGGGAGGGGGTGCCGAGTTTCGCGCTGTGGGCGCCTACGGCGCAGCAGGTTACCTTGCTGACCTGGTCGTCTGCGGATGCGAGTGGCGAACCCACTCGAACCCCGATGGTGCGCGATGATGCTGACGGTTCGTGGTCGGTTACCGGCACTTCAGCGATGCTGAATTTGCCTTACCGGTATGAACTCACCGTGTACGAACCCACGAAAGCGCCGAAAGATAAGCCGGCCCCGGAGGGGCACTGGGGCGCTGCTGGGCCGGTGGGTGCCGTCAACACGTTCAGCGTCACTGATCCCGCTTCGGTTGCGTTGACACTGAACTCCACGCATTCTGTCGTGGTTGATCTTGACGACCCGGAGTTCGCCCCGATGCAGTGGCAGACGGCGAACCCGCCGGTTTTGGAACGTGCCGCGCAGCGATCGATTTATGAGTTGCACGTGCGCGATTTTTCCATTGCCGATCAGACTGTTCCGGAGGCGCTGCGCGGAAGCTATTTGGCGTTTACGCAACCGGATTCTGCCGGCATGACTCATTTGCGTGAGCTTGCTGCGGCTGGAATGAACACCGTGCACCTGCTCCCCACGTTTGATATCGCATCGATTCAGGAGGATCGGGCGCTGCAAACGGTGCCTCAGTGTGATTTGGCGGCCATCACCGCAAGCTCCGACCCTGCGGACGGTCCCGCTTCTGAGCGGCAACAGGCGTGTCTTGCCGAGGTGGCGGCGACCGACGGCTTCAACTGGGGGTACGACCCGTTGCACGTTGCCGCCCCCGAGGGTTCTTACGCAACAAACGCATACGGCGGCAGTCGGGTGGCTGAGTTTCGTGCAATGGTTGGCGGGCTGCATGACGCCGGGTTGCAGGTAGTGCTCGATCAGGTGTTTAACCACACCGCGGCTTCGGGGCCGGATGAGCAGTCGATTTTGGATCGGGTTGTGCCGGGGTATTATCACCGGCTTGATGCGAGTGGCAAGGTTGAAACGTCTACTTGTTGCGAGAATATTGCTACTGAACGTCAGATGAGTGCGAAGCTGATGATCGACACGGTTGTGTTGTGGGCACGTGAGTACCATGTTGACGGGTTCCGGTTTGACCTGATGGGTCACCACACGAAGCAAAACATGTTGGATGTGCGTGCCGCGCTTGACCAGCTCACACTTGAGCGCGATGGCGTGGACGGTGCGGCCATTTACCTGTATGGAGAGGGCTGGAACTTTGGTGAGGTTTCGAACAACCGCCTGTTTGTGCAGGCGAGCCAGTCGAACCTTGCCGGAACGGGCATCGGCACATTCTCTGATCGGCTTCGTGACGGTGTTCGTGGCGGTGGAAGCCTCGGCCAGGGGTTCGCTTCCGGGCAGACGAACGAAGCGGCACTGCTGCGGGACATGAATCTGATCGAATTGGGCATGGCGGGCAACCTGCGGGACTTTTCGTTCTCCTCAGCGGTGACCGGTGCCAACATTCTGGGCAAGGACGTGCTGTACAACGGCTCTCCGGGTGCGGGGTATGCTGCTGCGCCAGATGAGATTATTTCGTATGTCGATGCGCACGACAACGAGACGCTGTTCGATGCGCTGGTGCAGAAGTTACCAAGCGATCTGAGCATGTCGGATCGGGTGCGGATGAATACGATTGCGCTCGCCACGACCGCCCTGGGCCAGTCGCCATTGTTGTGGCACGCTGGCACGGATATGTTGCGTTCAAAATCGCTTGACCGCGATTCATACAACTCTGGTGACTGGTTTAATGCGATCGATTGGACTGGGCAAGATAACGGTTTTGGTCGGGGGCTTCCCCCGGCAAATCGCAACGAGGGTGCGTGGGATGTGCAGCGCCCGCTGCTCGCGAATCCTGCGCTGAAGCCGAGCCCGGCGGATATTGCGGCGGCCTCGGCAGCGAGTAAAACGTTGCTGCAGTTGCGATCAGCTTCGCCCCTGTTTTCGCTTGGTCACCCGGCGCTTATTCAACAAAAGGTGAGTTTCCCAACGCTTGACGGCCAGGTTGTGCCCGGGGTGATTGCCATGCGCATTGACGACACTGTGGGGGTGGATAGCGATCCTGCACTGAGGGGGCTGTTGGTGTTGATCAATGCCACCGGGCAGGAGCAGTCGCACGTCGCCGTCATCGGTGAGCGCGCGCAGCCGGTC
>CAYTSH010000155.1:0-4878 GCA_964440395.1 uncultured Microbacteriaceae bacterium | reverse complement strand
AATGCACCAGCAACGATGAAGAGCACGTTGGTGGTATCAATCTGAATCATTTCTTGATTGGGATGCTTGCGCCCACCCTGGGGCGGCACCGAGGCAACAGTGCCCTCAATGATTTTCAGGAGCGCCTGCTGCACACCCTCCCCCGAAACGTCTCGCGTGATCGACGGGTTTTCGGCTTTGCGAGCAATCTTGTCAATCTCATCAATGTAGATAATGCCGGTCTCTGCCCGTTTCACATCAAAGTCCGCAGCGACAATGAGTTTCAGCAAAATATTTTCAACGTCTTCGCCCACATAACCGGCTTCGGTGAGCGAGGTGGCGTCCGCAACCGCGAAAGGCACGTTGAGTCGCTTCGCGAGTGTCTGCGCCAGGTACGTTTTGCCGCACCCGGTCGGCCCCAGCACCAAAATATTCGATTTGGTAATCTCCACCTCATCGCTGAGCGCGTCAGCGGTGGTGAAGTTCTGCAACGCCCGCACCCGCTTGTAGTGGTTGTAAACGGCAACGGCAAGTGAACGCTTCGCAGGCTCTTGGCCAATAACGTACTCTTCAAGGAACTCGAAAATCTCGCGCGGTTTCGGCAGATCAAACTCAAGCGTTTCAGCATCGCCATCTTCGGCCATGCGCTCCTCAATGATTTCGTTGCACAGTTCGACGCACTCATCGCAGATGTAGACGCTCGGACCAGCGATGAGTTGCTGCACTTGCTTCTGGCTTTTGCCACAAAACGAGCACTTGAGCAGGTCAGCGCTCTCGCCGATTCGTGCCATGTGTTCCTCCTCACACCGCAATGCGCATACGGTGCGCATTGTTTCTCATAACACCAGCCTAACGGCTCCCACCGACACGCGGACACGCAACGCCGAGCAACCCGCATCGCGCACGGCGAACACATGGTAACGCCGTGGATGAACCCAAGTTCATCCACGGCGCACACACTAGGCTCGCTGAACTGCGCCCGACTTGCGACCGGTCAGCACTTGGTCGATCAGTCCAAACTCGAGCGCTTCGGCGGCGCTGAGGATTTTATCGCGATCGATGTCTTTGTGCACCTGCTCCACGGTGCGGTTGGAATGCTGCGACAGCGTCTCCTCAAGCCACTGTCGCATGCGCTGAATCTCAGCCGCCTGAATCTCGATGTCTGAAGCCTGACCATGACCCGCCTGGCCGACAGCGGGCTGGTGAATCAACACGCGCGCGTTCGGCAACGCCAAACGTTTGCCCGGGGCGCCGCCAGCCAGCAGCACCGCAGCGGCAGACGCAGCCTGTCCGAGGCACACCGTTTGCACCTCGGGGCGAATGTACTGCATGGTGTCGTAAATGGCGGTCATAGCGGTGAATGAGCCGCCGGGGGAATTAATGTACATGCGAATGTCACGCTCTGGATCTTGGCTCTCCAACACCAGCAGCTGAGCCATCACGTCATCGGCAGAGGCGTCGTCCACCTGCACGCCGAGAAAAATGATGCGATCTTCAAACAGTTTGGCATACGGGTCTTGACGCTTGTAGCCATACGCGGTGCGCTCCTCAAAACTGGGCAGGATGTAGCGCGCTGCGGGTGCCTCAACACCCGAAAATGCACGGGATTCAGCTGGCGAATACGACATAGTTTCTGTTCCTTCAGGGTTTAGGCTCTACTTGGCTGCTGACTCAGTTGCAGCTGTGGTGCCACCACCGCCAACAACGTCTGATGCGGACTGGCGGATGTGATCGATAAACCCGTAGTCGAGCGCCTCCTGGGCGGTGAACCAGCGGTCACGGTCACCATCCTCGTGGATCTGCTCAACGGTCTTGCCGGTTTGCGCCGCGGTAATCTCCGCAAGCCGGTTCTTCATCGACACGATCAGCTGCGCCTGGGTTTGAATGTCGCTTGCGGTGCCACCAAAACCGGCGTGCGGCTGGTGGAGCAACACGCGAGCGTTCGGGGTGATGTAGCGTTTGCCTTTTGTGCCAGCCGTGAGCAGGAACTGTCCCATGGAGGCTGCCATACCAATACCCACCGTCACGATGTCGTTTGGCACAAACTGCATGGTGTCATAAATTGCCATGCCAGCCGTGATTGAACCGCCGGGAGAGTTGATGTACAAATAAATATCTGCCTGCGAATCTTCAGCAGCCAGCAGCAACATTTTCGCGCAAATTTCATTCGCGTTCTCGTCGCGAACCTCAGAGCCAAGCCAAATAATTCGATCTTTCAGCAAGCGGTCAAAGACACTATTGGGCGGTGTAACTTCACTCATACGGTGGCTCCATTTCGGTAGTGGGCTTGCATTGAATCTATAGGGAAAATCGGCACAATATCGTCAAGTTCGCTCAGGGCAGAGAAACGCGGCGGATACGCCAAACGCGCCCCCGTTTCCGGAGGCGCGTTTGGGAAACAAATCAGATTACTCTGCTGCCTCTTCCGCAGCAGCCGCGTCGGTGGCCTCAGCAGCTGCAGCCGCAGGCTCCTCGTCCACCGCAGTGAACTCGCTCAGATCGACCGGGTTGCCCGAAGCATCCACAACCGTTGCCTTAGCCAGCGCAATCGCGAGCGCCTTATTGCGGGTCACCTCGGCGATCACCATCGGAACCTGGCCGTTCTGCTCAAGTGCCTGCACAAACTGTCCCGGCTCCATGCCGTACTGGGCGGCAGACGAGATGATGTACTGGGTGAGCTCGTTCTGCGTCGGCTGCACCGCCTCCTGCTCCGCAATTGCGTCGAGCAACAGTTGGATGCGCAGCGCTTTTTCGCTCTCCAGAGTCACCTCTGCGCGGTGCTCGTCATCCTCAATGCGCCCCTCGCCCTCCAGGTGGCGCTCAACCTCGGCGGCAACAATCTCCGCGGACACCGGAATATCCGCCTGCTCGAGCAGCAAGTCAACAAACGCATCCCGTGCCTGGCGACCCTGCGTGAACACGGCCTGCTTGCCAACCTGCTCGGCGAGCGACTCCCGAAGCTCGGCAATCGTGTCAAACTCGCTCGCGATCTGCGCGAACTCATCATTGGCCTCAGGAAGCTCGCGCTCCTTCACGGCGGTAACGGTCACGCTAATCTCAGCCTCTTCACCCTCGTGCTCCCCGCCCAACAGGGTGGAGACGAACGTTGTCGATTCGCCGGCACTGAGCGTGTCGAGCGCCTCATCGATGCCCTTAATGAGTTCGCCAGAACCAAGCTGGTAAGAAACACCGGTCGCAGAATCAACCTGCTTCTCACCGATGGTTGCCGTGAGATCAAGGGTGACAAAATCGCCGTCACCTGCGGGGCGTTCCACGGTGACCAGCGTGCCGAACCGTTTGCGCAGGCCGTCAAGCTCCTCCTGCACCGCTTCCTCATCGATGACGGCGTCGTCAACGGTCAGGGTGATATCGTCCAGGTTTGGCACCGTGAACTCGGGGCGAACCTCCACCTCAAAGGCCAGCACAAGCTTGCCGGAAAGATCGGCCGGGTTAATCATCTCAACCACGTCTGCGCTCGGGCGCCCCATCGGACGAACATCCGTGCCGCTCAGCGCCTCGCGATAAAAGTGATCAAGGGAATCATTCACCGCCTGCTCAATCACTGCGCCTTTGCCCAAACGCTGATCAATGATGGGTGCGGGAACCTTGCCCTTGCGGAAGCCAGGGATGCTGACTTGCTGAGCAATGGTTTGGTACGCAGTCTTGATGTGTGGCTGCAGATCCTCAGCTGAAATATCCACCAACAGCTTGACGCGGGTTGGGTTAATCTGCTCAACAGTAGTAGTGGGCAATTGAGTATTCCTTCGATCGAGTGACACCGTCACTGGGTATAGGTGAACATTCAGACACTGTGTCGGGGCGACAGGATTTGAACCTGCGACTTCTCGCCCCCAAAACGAGCGCTCTACCAAGCTGAGCTACGCCCCGGATCGCTACGCAATCCAACGGCCGCCACCAGGGGATGTTCACTCATACTCAGAGGAACCGCGGTAACGACCTTCGCAAGTCTAACCGACGAGACGGGCTTGGTGCGAACCCAAACAGGCCTGAAAAAAAATTTCTCCCAGAATTCCGGGAAGAAATTGGTCAAAAATCTTCTCAACGGGCAGGTGGCGACACGCGCTCCCCCAAAGATGTACTACTATTGTGAAGGTCGCAGCGCGCCACCAGGCGCACAGGCGCACACCGTGGGGATGTAGCTTAATGGTAAAGCCTTAGTCTTCCAAACTAATGACGCGGGTTCGATTCCCGTCATCCCCTCCACTACACGCCGGCGAGCAGCAGAAGTCAGGCTCACCCGCCGGGAGCGCAACACCACCGTCTCAAAAACCGTGTGCACTCGCCCACTTGGCAGCAATCTTCTTCGCCGAGAGCTTCTCGTCGCCCGAACTCTGTGCGTTCATCGCAATCAGATCCGCCGTGGTGAGCTGAGCCGAGACGCGATCCAACGCAACCCGCGCCGACTCAGCAACCCGGGCATCCCGAATCAATGGCAGCACCTGCTGAGGCAAAATCATGCCCTTCGGATCCGCCAACACCACCAGTTGCTCCTCGGCGATGGCCGGGCTGGTGGAATACACGTCAGCAAGCTGCACCTTCCCCTCGCGCAGCGCCGCAATGGTGAGCGGCCCGCCACTGTCATTGAACGGGGCGAAGCGCACCAGCTCGGCGGGCACACCGTACACCTTGGTTAACCCACCGGGGCCGTAGGGGCGCTCCGCCAGTTCCGGGTTGCCGGCAACCGTGAACGGCTCCGTAAGCCCGGCAAGATCCGCAAGCGACGTGACCCCAAACGATTGCGAAAACTCCGCCGTCACCACATACGAATCGGCATCCTGCGCCTGCGCAGCCGACAGCACCGCAAGATCGTCGGGGAGTGCCTCCTCCAGCGCGGCCAGCACCACCTGTGCCCCGCCAGAAACCCGATCACGGGCAAAG
>CAYTSH010000154.1:0-4890 GCA_964440395.1 uncultured Microbacteriaceae bacterium | reverse complement strand
ATGAACACCGCCATCACCACGCCCGCAACCGCGCGGAACGCGGAACGCGGTGCCGCCTGCAACCGTTTCGCGGCGAGAAGCGTGCCCGGGTTGCCGGTGGTTGCGAGCAGCCGACCGAGCAGCACCGTCAGGTGGGGGCCGACAGCAACCAGCAACGCGATGGTGCTGATCAGCAACATCGGAAAGGTCAGCTGCAGCGCACCGCGAAACCCTTCCGGCAGTTTACCCTGTATTTCTGCGACAATCAGCGCAGCGCTGAGCACAATCGGGACCACAAATCCCCAGCGCCAGGGTGACGGGTTGCGTTCAAAACTGAGCTCCCGCTGGCCGCCAGGTTGCGGAACGAGGCGCGTGGTTCGTGCCGCAACCACGGCAACGGCTACCACGACGACGGTGAGCGCAATCACCGCGGTGGTGGTGGCGGGTGGCACAAAATCGTTCACATACAGTGCGGAAAGCGCGAGCGGCACCGTCGCCCCAACCAGTGCCATCGGATAGTTCAACACCACCCCGAGCAGCACCCCGAGCGTGCTTGGCACGAGCATTTCGGCTGCGGCAAGCTGCGCAATGTGCCACTTGGAGGCACCGATGAGTCGCAGCGTGGCGTAACGCTCATCTCGTTGTACCGCGCCGAGGCGGCTTGCAACGCTCAACAGCAGCAGCATGGGCACGCTGAGGCACAACGCGCCCAGAAGAATTAGCAGGCGATACTGCAGCATAGTTTGCGAATAGAGACTGCCAGCGTTGTCACCCGCAGCTAACGTGTGCACGCTGGCCGCGAAGGCCAGTTCTGGTGCCTGCTCCGTCACACCAACGACAACGGCGAGGTGATCTGGTCCGGCCAGGAGCTCCGGTGCGAGCACGCCCGCTGGCGTTCCGTAACGGTTCTGCGCCTGATCGGCAGGCAGGGACGACATGAGTCGCGCGAGCGCGGGCGAAGCCAGGAACGTTCCCGCCTCCGGCAACGCGTCGCCGTTCGGCAGGGTGACTGAACTGCCCGGCAACGAGGAGACGAAAACTTCGCTCACGTGTGCCTTGCGCACGGCGCCATCACGCACCTGAACGAGCGCGGTCTCGAGCGTGAGAGTGGCCTCCTCCGCCGAATACGGATCCATTACCGGCCGCATCCAGCCGATCCGCTGCTGCTGATCCGCAACGCCGTGATAGCCACCCATAAGCGTCAGCAGCAGCCCGGTGCCGATCGCGATTGCGAGCGCAACAATCCCCATCTGCGCAACCTGCCCGCGGCTGCCGAACAGCACCAGGCGTGCGAGCGCGCGGTTCATGGCATCGCCTGGGCGAAACCGGCTGGGCGTTGCATTGGCAGCGCATCGACAGTCACCGGCCAGGCTGGCACCGTCAGGGCGTCGCCACTCGCACCAACCCCGGTGAGTCGCCCATCCCTCATGGTTATCTCACGGTGCGCGTAGGCGGCTGTTTTCGCATCATGCGTCACCATGATGACCGTCATGCCGTAGCGGGTCACCAGCTCGCTGGTGCTTTCCAGGAGCTGCTCGGCGGTGAGGCTGTCCAACGCCCCGGTGGGTTCGTCGGCAAACAGTACCGCTGGCCGGTGCACGAGTGCGCGCGCCATGGCCACGCGTTGCGCTTGACCGCCGGAAAGTTGGTGCGGTTTCAATTGATGGGTGTGGATGCCGAACTCACCCAGCTGCGCAGCCGCCCGTTCCAGCGCCTCGGCTCGGCGCACCCCGGCAATGAGGAGCGGTAGTGCAACGTTTTCGAGCCCGCTCAGTTCTGGCAGCAACTGCCCAAACTGGAATGCGAAGCCAAAGGTGCTCAGTCGCAGCTGCGCCCGCTCGCGATCGGTCAACGATTCCAACCGGGTGGGGTGCTGGGTTTCGTCCAGGTATTCGACGGAGCCGGCGTCGGCAGGGTACACCCCGGCGAGCACGTGCATGAGGGTCGATTTACCTGACCCCGAGGGCCCCATAATGGCGAGCAGTTCACCGCGTTGCACGGTGAGTGAAACCCCGTTGAGTGCCGAGGTTTTGCCGAACGATTTTTGCAGGTTCGTTGCGCGGAGGATGACTTGGGGGTTTGCGGGGTTTGCTGGGTTTGCGGGGTTTGCTGGGTTTGCGGGGTTTGCGGGGTTGGTGGGGTTGCTGGCTGGCATGCGGCGCATGCGCGCGAGTGGGCTGTTGCGGTTCATGCGTTCCTCCAGTGCGTTGTGAGTTGGGTGAGGCGGGCCGAGGTGTGTTCAATCCAACGAATGTCCGCCTCGACATGAAACATGGCGTAGTCGTAGGCAATCATTTCGCCGGGTGGCGCAGCGCGGCGCAATGCCACCAGTTCTCGGAGTCGCTGCAGATGCTTTGCGTGCTGAATCCGCAACAACGCTTCGGGGTCGCCGTCGATGAGAGTTGCGAGCATGAGCTTGGCCAGCAGCGTGGCATGCAGTGACTCCTGCGGCTGTTCCGGCGTGTCTAACCAGGCGCGAACCCGTTGCCGCCCGAGTTCGGTTATTCGATACGTTTTGCGGTCCGGGCCGGCACCCTGCTCGGTGCCGAGCTCTTCCACAAGACCGTCTCGAGAAAGGCGCGCGAGGGTGGAGTAAACCTGCCCGAACGGGATCTGCTTCTGCGCGCCGACCGATCGATCAAAATCGCGCTTGAGGTCGTAACCGTGGGTTTCTCCCCGGGAAATCAGGCCGAGTAACAGTAATGATGTGCTCACAACCCCAACTATACACCAAGCGTATACACCGCGTATTCATTCCGACGGGTGGCACGGGCAATCCGGGTGGTTCGGGCAACCCGGGTGGTGCGGGCAACCCGGGTGGTGCGGGCAACCCGGGCGGCGCGGGCAACCCGGGCGGCGCGGGCAACCCGGGCGACGCGGGCAACCCGGGCGCGACGAGAGACCCGCCACGCACCCCAACAACACCCAGCGCCGCGCCACGCGCTCACAATTTCCCACACAAACCCACAGCCCGAGGATAGGATAAACGTACCGGCCAGCCAGGCCACTCCGGGGGCAAAAACAGATTCCACAACTTCCCCGGATCAACCAGCACGAAAGTGGAGCAGATCATGAGCGATCACACAACAACCACGCAAAAACCACGCCTCGGGCCAGCGCTGCTTGCTGAGGTCGCCGGAACGTTTCTTCTGGTATTCGGCCTCACCGCCGCGGCGGTATTCAGCGCAAACTTCCCCGCAGATGAACCCGGCCAGCTCGGCATTGGCTTCCTCGGCGTGGGTCTCGCACTCGGCCTCACCGTCATGATCGGCGCATACGCGTTCGGCCCCATCTCCGGCGGGCACTTCAACCCGGCAGTCACCATTGGCCTATCCGTTGCCGGCAAAAGCGAATGGTCCAAAGCGCTGCCCTACATTCTCAGCCAAATCGTCGGTGCACTCCTCGGCGCAGGCACAACCCTTCTCCTCGCATCCAACGGCCCGGATGGCTTCCTCAGCTCGGCACTCGACGGCGGGTTCGTCTCCAACGGCTTCGGCGAAAACTCCCCCGGCGGTTTCGGCATCGGCGGTGCCATCACGTTTGAAATCATCGGCACCGCCGTATTTCTCCTCGTGATCCTTGGGGTAACGCATGCCCGTGCGGCTGCCGGATTCGCCCCAATCGCCATCGGGCTCACACTCACCCTGATGATGCTCATCGCCATCCCCATCGACAACATGTCCCTCAACCCCGCCCGTTCACTCGCCACCGCGGTCATCGCCGGCGGCGACTGGCTCACACAAGTGTGGGTGTTCCTCATCTTCCCCGCAATCGGTGGCGCGCTCGGCGGCCTCATCCACCGCGCGCTCTTCGATCGGGCAACCGCCGAAGACGAAGGCACAGCATAACCACACCGTTGGCGCGCACCTAACAGCACGCCAACAATACGGTCACTGCACGGGGTGCGGGGCGAGCGAAATCTCCTCCCGCACCCCAAACACGTCCGCCGCCGCCAACACCGCCGCGCGATACCCCGCAAGACCATGAATCGCAGGCCCGGGCGAAGTTCCCCCAGCAGCCCAATACACGCCCGGGATCGGCAACCGCCACGGCGCCCGCGAAAGCACCGGCCGCCGCACAAGTTGCCCCAGCGTCATCGCACCGGACGACACATCGCCACCCACCAGATTCACATTTCGCACCCCCAACTGCGCCGCCGACTCGCTGTGCTGACCGATAATCACGTCACGCACCCCCGGCGCAAACCGCTCAATCTGCCGAATCACCGCCTCCGCCTCATCCCCGCCAGCGCCATTCGGCACG
Source organism: uncultured Microbacteriaceae bacterium (assembly GCA_964440395.1). Taxonomy (GTDB): domain Bacteria; phylum Actinomycetota; class Actinomycetes; order Actinomycetales; family Microbacteriaceae; genus CAYTSH01. The sequence continues at coordinate 648 of CAYTSH010000154.1, read as the reverse complement.
TGCGTGTACGCCCACACCGTGTGCCTGCCCGCAGGCGCGCGGCTCGGATCAACCAGCGTCGGTTGCGTCAACAACACAAACGGATGCCGTGGTCGCCTCCCCGACAACACCCCCCGTTCAGCCGCAAACACCTCCCGAAACGACCCGCCCAAGTGCACCGTACCGGCACGCAACAACTCCGCATCCCGCCACGGAATCGGCTCAGCCAACGCCAAATCAACCTTCGCCGAACCTACCCCGTACCGCACCGCACGCAGCGTCCGCACAACCCGGGCAGGCAAATACGCGCCCGCAATGCCCGCAACCGCCTTCGCCGAAACATTCAACACCACCGCGTCAAACTCAGCCAACTCAGCCAAATCACCAACATGCGAATCGGAAAACAAGCTGCCGCCGTGCGCGCGCACGTCAGCCACCAGCGCATCGACAATAGCCTGCGAACCGCCCACCGCAAACGGCCAACCCCGCCCATGAGCCAAGGCGGTAAGCACCACGCCAACACCGGCGGCAGTCAGCGAAGGCAACCGGCTGCCGACGTGCGCCATGGCGCCGGCGAGCAGCGCAGGCGCGTGCGCACCGCGCCACAGCGCACCCCACGAGGCCGACGAAGCAAGCCCCAACACGCGCGCCCCGAGACGCGCCGCCAAA
>CAYTSH010000153.1:0-4931 GCA_964440395.1 uncultured Microbacteriaceae bacterium | reverse complement strand
AAGCTGGGCGCACCCGCTCGGCACCGACGCTTCGGGGCGAGATCAGCTCTCCCGCCTCATGGCCGGCACCCGCATCGCGCTCATTGTGAGCGTCTCGGTGACCGTGCTCACCGCACTGTGTGGCGGGGCGTTGGCTATGCTCGGCGCGTTCGCGTGGCCCCTCGCCCGCGAAGCGGTCGCGGTGTCGCTGGACGTACTCATCGCGTTCCCAACGCTGCTCGTCGCGATGATGCTGTCCGTGCCGAAAGGCGGCTCGCTCGGTGTCGTCATTTTTTCGGCCGCCTTTGTCAGTTCCATCACCTATGCGCGGGTGCTGCGCCCCGAACTGCTGTCCGCCCGGCAGCGCGACTACGTCACCATGGCGGCACTGTTTGGCGTGCGACGCTCGGCGCTGTTGTTTCGCCACGTCATCCCCACCGTCTTGCCGGTGCTGTTAGTGCAGCTCTCACTCACGTGCGGGCTCGCCCTGCTCGCCGAATCAACGCTCAGCTTTTTGGGGTTCGGGCTTGACGGCTCCACCCCGTCGTGGGGGGTCATGCTCGCCGAATGTCAACCGTATGTCGCAATGCACCCGCTGGCTGCGTTCTGGCCGGGACTCGCAATCACGCTCACCGTGCTCTCGTTCCAAGCGATTGGCGACGCCATTCGTGACAACAACGATGATCGAACAGGGCGGTCGCGCTGATGCTTGTGGTGAAAAATTTGAGCGTCTCCATCGGTGGCACCACCATCCTTGAATCGGTGTCATTCGAAATCGCACCCGGGGAACGCGTGGGCCTCATTGGTGAATCCGGCTCCGGGAAATCAATGACCGCGCTCGCCATCCTGGGTCTGCTACCGCCGCACGCAACCGTCACCGGCAGCATCACCTTCCAAGGGGAAGAGCTCATCGGCAGCCCATCGAAACGGCACGCCAGCATTCGTGGTGATCGCATCGGCATGGTGTTTCAAGAACCCGCAACCGCGCTGAACCCATACACCAAACTCGGCGGCCAGATGGTGGATGCCCTCAACGTGCACTATGTGCTCAGCAAACACCAACAGCGCGAAGCCGCCACGGAACTCGCGGAATGCGTCGGGTTCCACGGGCCAGAACGAATCGTGCAAGCATACCCCCACCAGGTGTCTGGGGGGCAGCGGCAGCGGGCAGCCATCGCCGCAGCAATCGCAACCACACCACAGTTGCTCATCGCAGACGAGCCAACCACGGCGCTCGACGTGACCGTGCAACACGACATTCTGAACCTGTTTCGAGAACTCACCAACACCAGCGACATGGGCATGTTGTTCATCACGCACGACCTGGCCGTGCTGCACAGCATCGCCGACCGCGTGGTGGTGATCCGCGGAGGCAGCGTCGTCGAAACCGGCGACATCGACCAGGTGGTAGCCAACCCCGCGCACCCCTACACCCGGCAACTATTCGCGGCATCCCGATCAATCACCCTCAACCGCTCCGCCCCAGCCGCCACATCCACCCCGCGCAACAGCAACCGACCCCCCAGGGCGCTGCTGCGGGTGGACGGCGTGAGCAAACACTACCGCAGGAAAGAGCTGAAACTTTCCCGGGCATCCACCCCCGTTATTGCGCTCGACAACGTCAGTCTCAGCCTGCAAGAAGGCGAATGGCTTGGCATCATCGGCGAATCCGGGTCGGGCAAAACTACGCTACTGCGCGCCATGCTCGGGCTGGTCACCCCAACCAGCGGCGAAGTGCGCATCGACGGGCACCGTCTGGAACGCGGCTCGCCCGCCATCAACTGGCTGCGCACACACACCGGTGTGGTCTTTCAAGACCCCGGCGCTTCGCTCAACCCCGCCATGAACGTGCGAAGCCTCATCGAAGAACCCCTCGCCGCACTCAACGACAAAGGCGACCACAGCAAACAGGTGCGTCAAGCGATGGAACGGGTGGGGCTCTCGGACGAACTGCTCACAAAGTTCCCCCACGAATGCTCAGGCGGCCAGCGTCAACGCATTGCGCTCGCGCGGGCACTCGTCAACGCGCCACTCGTGCTCTTCGGCGATGAACCGCTCAGCGCCGTAGACGCCCGCACCACCGACGAAATCGTGCAAATTATGCGGGATCTGCGCCACTCCATGGGGCTCTCCATGGTGCTCGTCAGTCACGACATTGGCGTGGTGCAGCAACTGTGCACCAACATTGCGGTGATGCGCAACGGTCGGCTCGTGGAGAGCGGCACGGTGCAGGACGTTATCCAAAACCCGCAACACCCCTACACGGTGCAACTGTTAACTTCCGTGCCGGTGCTGCCAGAAGTGCCCGACATTCCCTCTTTGGTCGACGCCGCCTCAAACGTGCTGCGCCTGCGCCCGCCCGCCTCACAAACAGCCAGATTCAACCACCCCGCCGGTGGAAATTGGAACGGTGATCGACCATGATGCTTACCTGTTCGCTCCAGGAACTCATTGAGCTGCCGGCCAACATTGGTGCGCAACTCCCGCCGGAAGTGCGGCAACTGCGAATCGTGGGCGACACCATCGTCGCCGACGTTAACCTGCCCGCGGTCCTCGGCCAAGGCCCCATGGCGCAGCTGGCGCAGGCGGTTCTCGGCAACGTTTCACTGGTTGCGCGCCCCACGGTGCGTGACGAGACCACCCTTCTGCTCACCATGCAGATGCAGCCGGCGCAGGCAAACACCGCGAAATCGTTGGCGCAGGTGGCGCAATCGTTTGAAACCACCATTCGGGATGCCGGCCTCGCCGAGCATGTGCGGGTGCAGTTCGCCGGTGTGGAAGTGCTCCTCACGGTGCATGTGCCGGGTTTACTCGCCAGGTGGCTGCCAGCGGTGCGGGTCAGCCGGGTGACGATTGCGGAGGGCGTCCTTCGGCTTGACGGCACCGTGCAGCACACGGACCGGTAGCGAACAACTACCCCGCCAGGGCTGTTTCCAGGGTTGCCGCCACCGCAATCAGCCGCGCCTCCTGCCACGCGGGTGCCACGAGTTGCACGCACCACGGCGGGTTCGCGTCGTCGCCTGCGGGCACCGGAATCACCACAGCGGGCAACCCGGACACGTTGAACGGCGACGTGTAGGGGGTGAACTGGACTTGGCGGGTGAAGTTGCGGTCGGCATCCCCCTCGGATTGATCAGGAAACCAGCCGAGCGGTCGTGCCGACTGGGCGAGTGCCGGGGTGAGGAGCAGGTCGAACGGTGCCAGGTTGCTGCGGAGTGCGCGACCGAAACTGGCCAGGTCGGTATCGTTGCGCGCCACCGCCTGGCGGTCAAGCGCGCGGCCGGCAAGGCACAGCGCCCGATTGACCGGGGTGAGTAGCGCAAGTTCCTCCTCTGTGTACGCGGGCACCGACGCCGCGGCCCGCTGCCACGCGCGGCGGAACATGGTGGTGTAGTCGCAGGCGGGGTAGGTGAACGCATCTTCGTGCACCTCATGGCCGAGGCCGCTGAGCAGGTGCGCGACGCGGGTGACGGTTGCGTGTGCCGCCGCATCGAGGGTCACGTCGGTGCTGCCATCCCAGGCGGATGCTGTGCTCACCGCGATGCGCTGTGGCCGGTCCTGCCCGCGCGGCAGGTGGGCGTGCGGGTGGAGTGCGGCGTTGAGGAACTCGGTGGGGCCCGGCGCGGCGCCGAGGCGCATCGCGTCGAGGAGGAGTGCCGCGTCGGCGACGTTGCGCGCGATGGATCCGCGCGCCATGCCGGTGATGCCGAACCCGTCGGCGCGGTCGGCATCGAGCAGTCCGTAGGTGGGTTTGATGCCGACAAGAGCGCAAGCAGCCGCGGGGATGCGCACCGAACCCCCGCCATCGGAGCCCGGCGCGAACGGCAGCATGCCCGCCGCCACCGCGGCAGCCGCGCCGCCGCTGGAACCACCAACGCCCAGTGTCACGTCGTGCGGGTTGCACGTTGCGGCGGTGTGTGGCGGTTCGGTGTAGGCGCTGAGCCCGAACTCGGGTGTGGCGGTTTTGCCGAGGCTGACGGTGCCAGCGTGATCAACGGCATCCACAATGGGGCAGTTTGTGCTCGCCACCTGGCCGCCCAGCAGCGAACCGTGCCCGGTCGGTTCCCCGGCCCGATCTTCGAGGTCTTTCTCGGCGGTGGGGAGCACCCAGAGAAGGGGGCGTTCGGTGGTGTGCGCGGCGGTGCGTTCAAGTTCCGCGGCCCGGGCGAGTGCGCGCTCCGGGGTGTAGTGGCTGAGTGCGTTGATGATTGGGTTGAACCGCTCGGTGGCGGTGATTGCCTGCTGGGTGAGTTCGGTGGGGCTGAGCGCACCGGTGGCGAGGAGTGTTTGTAGTTCGCGGGCGGTGTGGCTGGCGAAGATGGTCATGATGCCCGGTCGCCTCGTGCGCTGGTGCCGGCACGGTTGGTGTTGCCGTGGGGCGAGCAGGCGCCGTTGTTGCGCTGCAGCGTGACGATTCGGGTTTCGATCATGGTGCTCCTCGCGTGTTGGCTTGGCATGTAGTCTAGTCTGCCCGCGGGTGTTGTGCGCGTTGCGGTTAGCCGGGCTTTGTGCAGGTGCAATTCGGCTGGCATTCAGGTTTTGCGCAGGCTCTCTGCAGCTTGCGTCGATAGGGTTTCTGCTGTTCAGCCTGACGCCTGTTGGGTATTCCTGAAAATTAGCTGGGTGTTTTGGATTGTGATTTTTTTTGCGTAATGCCGATACGGTGACTCCGTCGTTTGTTACTGGTTCGCCAGCTGTTGGCGTGCCCGGTCATGGCAACTTTGCCGCTGATCTGTCACCGCTTTGAGACTGTAAAGGTTCTTATGTTGTTCACGCTACGCCCCGCCCGGCGTCGAGGTCGATCCGGGTCGCGCCCAGAAGCAGCGCAGAGTGCGCTGCCATCCGCGCCGTTCAATAGCCAGGATGCCCTACCTCCTGCACGTGCCGTGGCACCTTTCCTGCGGCGCGGCTTTGCCGCTCTCGTGGCGTTGTCGTTGGCCACTGCTGGTCTT
>CAYTSH010000152.1:0-4950 GCA_964440395.1 uncultured Microbacteriaceae bacterium | reverse complement strand
GAGGCGCGCACCCCGCTGATCCTCTCGGGTCCCTCCTCAGGTGAAGCGAACCGCTGGTTCAGCGAGTTTGCGACGATAGCCGCGCGCCTCATCCCAGGTGTGGACTATGAGGTTGACGAAAAGAAGCGCACCGTCGGCGTGCTCGAGCCGGGTATTGAAAAAGTTGAAGACTACCTCGGCATTACCAACCTCTACGAATCCGCGAACACCCCCCTGATCTCGTTTTTGAATAACTCAATCAAGGCGCGGGCGCTGTTCACCAAAGACAAGGATTACGTGGTGCTCAACGGCGAGGTGATGATCGTTGACGAACACACCGGACGTATTCTCGCCGGGCGGCGTTACAACGAGGGCATGCATCAAGCCATCGAGGCAAAAGAGCGGGTGCAGGTGAAAGCCGAGAACCAGATGCTCGCAACCGTGACGCTGCAGAACTATTTCCGCCTCTACGAAAAACTCAGCGGCATGACCGGCACCGCCGAAACTGAGGCCGCCGAGTTTATGAGCACCTACAAGCTTGGGGTGGTGCCCATCCCTACCAACAAGGCCATGGTGCGCATCGATCAGCCGGACCTGGTGTACAAAAACGAAACGGTCAAGTTTGAGCAGGTCGTGAACGACATTGTTGCCCGGCACGAAGTCGGACAGCCCGTGCTGGTGGGAACCACCAGCGTGGAGAAGAGCGAGTATCTCTCCAAGATGCTCGCGAAACGTGGCGTGCGCCACGAAGTCTTGAACGCCAAGAACCACGCTCGGGAGGCCGCGATTGTCGCCCAGGCGGGCCGGTTCGGTGCGGTGACGGTTGCGACGAACATGGCGGGTCGCGGCACCGACATCATGCTTGGTGGAAACGCTGAGTTCCTTGCGGTGAGCGAGATGGCTGCACGCGGACTCAACCCAACCGAGACCCCTGAAGAGTACGAAGCCGCCTGGGACGAGGTCTTTGAATCCGTCAAAGAGGCGGTGGCGATTGAAGCCAAGAAAGTCATTGAGGTTGGTGGCCTGTATGTGCTCGGCACCGAGCGACACGAGTCACGCCGCATCGACAATCAGCTTCGCGGTCGAAGCGGCCGCCAGGGTGATCCCGGCGAGAGCAGGTTCTACCTCTCCCTCACCGATGACCTCATGCGGTTGTTCAACTCTGGTGCGGTCTCGTCGCTCATGAACCGTCCGGGTGTTCCTGACGACATGGCGCTCGAATACAAAGTGGTCAGCAAAGCCATCCAGAGCGCCCAGTCGCAGATCGAAGCGCGCAACGCCGAGATTCGCAAAAATGTGCTCAAGTATGACGATGTGTTGAACCGGCAGCGTGAAGCCATTTACAGCGATCGGCGCCACATTCTTGAGGGCGATAACATTCGGGAACGGGTTGACGGGTTCATGACGGATGTCGTTCGCGCCGTGCTCAATACGCATGCCGGTGAGGGCACCGGTGATGATTGGGATTTCGACGCTATCTGGGCTGAGCTCAAGCAACTGTATCCGATTGCGATTACCATCGAAGAGGTCATTGAAGAGGCCGGCAGTAAGGGTCGCATCAACCGGGATTTCGTGGAACGCGAATTGCTCTCCGACGTGAAACTTGCCTACACCGCCAGGGAAGAAAAACTTGGCGAGCCCGCCATGCGCGAGCTGGAACGGCGAGTGGTGCTTTCGGTGATTGACCGCGTGTGGCGTGATCACCTCTACGAGATGGACTACCTGAAGGAAGGCATCGGCCTGCGCGCCATGGCGCAGCGTGACCCGCTCGTGGAATACCAACGTGAAGGCTACGCGATGTTCCAAAACAGCATGGGGCAGATTAAAGAGGAATCGATGGGGCTGCTGTTCAACCTTGAGGTGCAGGTGCGCGGTGGTGAAGATGATGCGCATCCCGTTGCCATCGAAGGGAAAGGCCTCGCGGTCGAATCCCCGCAGCAGCAGAAGCTGAGCTACACCGCACCAAGTGATGACGGCGGTGTTGAGGTTCGGAACGCGAGCGGCAAAATCCAGCAGGCTGCCACGCAAAAAGCGCAGCGCGCTGCGGCACAGGCTCGCGTGGCCGGCACGGAGGAAGCGGCCCCTGCCGCGCAAACACGGGGCGCGTTTGGTCAAACGCAATCAGCTGCTGCGGAACCAACCAACCGGGCGGAACGCCGGGCGCAGGGAAAGAAGTAACCCGCGTTCAGCGGGCGGTCGCTGCCGCCCGCTGAACGCCCCGGGGCTGCCGAGCACAACCCGCGCGGGGTGAACCGTTAGACGAGTTCGCGCCAATCAATTTCATCGTCAGGATCGTAACCCGGATCCTCATTGGTATCTTCGCCAATCGCCGGCGTGAGCGGATCGACGAACACCCCGGTGGCTGCCTGCAGCTCTTCAGCAGGAATGACGCTGATCGGCGCGGTGTAGGTGCCGGTCGGTGGATCGTACAGCCGGGCCTCATCGGGGCGGTGCGCCAGCACATCGTAGACGTAGCTGTCCACCACCTCGCGCAGCGGAATGTCCCGCTGCTGCCGCTGACTCTCAAACCAGCGGAACTCCAGCACCTGGTGGAAAATTTCGGCGGGTTGGAGTTTGCGGCGCATGTCGCGAGGAATGGCCATGATGACCGGCTCGAACACGTCGGTGAGCCACTCGTGTGCCAGCATCTCCTCGGGCAGTCCGCCATCGCGGTGGGTCGCAACATACTCATCCAGGTCGTTCAACAGGCGTCTCGCCTGATTCTCCTGCGCGTCCAAACCGGTGAGGCGAATGAGTCGGCGCTGATGATGCCCAGAATCCACCACCTTGGGTTGAATGTGCACCGTGGTGCCACTCGCATCGGTGGTCATCGACATTTCTTCGATGTCGAAGCCAAGCTTATTCAGCCTTCGCACGCGTTCCCGGATCCGCCACGTTTCGTCGCTGGCGAAGCTCTCTGGCTGGGTGAGTTCCGCCCAAAGCGAGTTGTACACCTCGTGCAAACGGTTCGCGATTTTGACCGGGTCGATGCTCTCATCGAGTCGCCCGCTGGCTTGCAAGTCGAGGAGTTCGCCCGCAATGTTTACCCGAGCGATCTCCAAATCATGCTCGCGCTGCCCGTTCGTGAGCGAGCGTTCATAGAGTTTGCCGGTCTCCGCGTCGACCAGGTACGCCGCAAACGCGCCCGCATCCCGTCGAAAGAGCGTATTGGAGAGGGAAACATCCCCCCAGAAAAAACCAATGTTGTGCAGGCGAACGAGCAGCAGCGCAAGTGAATCGACGAGACGCCCGGCCGTTTTTTTGCGCATTCTGCCGGAGAACAGCGCCCGGTAGGGCAGGGAAAAGGTGAGGTGTTTCGTGACGAGCGCCGATTTGAGTGCGGTACCCGACGCGTCACTCCGATTTGCAATGTAGGCGATCGGTTCCACGCAGGGAATCTCCAGACGCTGCAGCGTCATCAGCATCTCATATTCGCCACGAGCCATCTGCTCGGTGGTCTCTTTCACCGCGGCAATGTGGCCGCTCAGGTGGGCGAAGCGAACGAGGTGACGTGAGATGCCCTTGGGGAGTGCCGCAATAACTTCCTTCGGCCACTCGTCAAGCGGCAAACGCCAGGGAAGCTCGAGAAGCGCCGGATCGACGCGGGCAGCGGTGATGTTCAAAGATTTTTGCATGAGAGGGTGAGTAAGCTTTCTGCGCGGATGTGAACGGGAACCCCGCTTTGTAGTCTATGCGACATCGCCCGGCTGCATCACGGTCGCAGTGACATGTCGCTTGGGGGCTTGACCCGGTTAGGGAGCGCGCGGGCGGGCGCGGCACGGTTACAAACACGGAAGCGGGGTGCGGCACACGCCCCCCCCCGCTTCCGGGTGATTCGCCTAGTGGGAGGCCGCGCCACCGACACGCTGACCGGAGTCAACGTTGAACAGGTGAACGTGGTTCTCGACTGGGCTTACGTAGACCGTCTCGCCAGCGTTCGGGTGCTCGCGACCATCGACGCGTGCAACGATATCCGTGCGGGTGCCGTCCTGCGCTTCGGCATGGCCGTACAGGTACCCGTCGGCGCCAAGCTCCTCAACGAGATCAACATGAACTTTGAGACCCTGGCCTTCGACATGCGAAATGGTGATGTCTTCGGGACGGATACCAACGGTGACCTGGTTGCCGCTGATCGCGGCGAGCGTCTCGCGAGGCGTGGGCAGCACGGCGGTGCCGAAATGCACGCCAGCCTCGGAAACCCCGGTTGAGAACAGGTTCATGGCAGGGCTGCCGATGAAGCCGGCGACAAAGAGGTTTGCCGGGTTGTCGAGCAGCTCGCGCGGGGTGCCAACCTGCTGCAGCAGGCCGTCCTTGAGCACAGCGATGCGATCACCCATTGTGAGCGCCTCTGTCTGGTCGTGCGTCACGTAGACGGTCGTGACGCCGAGACGACGCTGCAGCGAGGCGATCTGGGTGCGGGTCTGCACACGGAGTTTCGCGTCGAGGTTGGAGAGCGGCTCGTCCATGAGGAACACCTGGGGTTGGCGCACAATTGCGCGACCCATTGCAACACGCTGCCGCTGACCGCCCGAGAGCGCCTTGGGCTTGCGTGACAGGTATGGTTCCAGATCGAGCAGTTTGGCCGCTTCGAGCACGCGGGCAGCGCGCTCCTCCTTGCCGACGCCGGCAATTTTGAGCGCAAAGCCCATGTTTTCCGCAACGGTCATGTGCGGGTAGAGCGCGTAGTTCTGGAACACCATCGCGATGTCGCGGTCTTTCGGGGCAACATCGGTCACATCTTTATCACCGATGAGGATGCGACCGCCGTTTACCTCTTCAAGACCGGCGAGCATTCGCAGCGACGTTGACTTTCCGCAGCCGGAAGGGCCGACCAGCACGAGGAACTCGCCGTCGGCGATGTCGAGATCGAGCGCGTCAACAGCCGGGCGGGGGGTGTTTGGGTACAGGCGAGTAGCATGATCGAATGTTACTGAAGCCACAGTACTTCTCCTTCACCGGCAGGTACGTGCC
>CAYTSH010000151.1:1928-4960 GCA_964440395.1 uncultured Microbacteriaceae bacterium | reverse complement strand
ATCAAACAGGGCAGTGTGGCGGCGGCCCGATGCGGAAGTGCACGGCGGAGGCGCGGCGGCGGAGGCACAGCGCGGAAGTGCACGGCGGCGGCGCGAGGCGGAAGAGCACGGCGGAGGCGCGGCGGCGCGAGGCGGAGCGCGGTGGCACAAGGTGGCGGCACACGGCGGAGGCGCGGCGGCACAAGGTGGCGGCGCGAGGAGGCGGCGCGAGGCGGAGCGCGGTGGCAGTCCGCGACACCAACATCAGCCCTGTGGATAACCCGCACGGAATGTCAGTGGTCTCTGGCACACTACCCCCATGACATCCCCAACCGCCCTTCCCCCATTCCTTGCCAACAGGGCATTCAGCGTTGCCGAAGCACTCAGTGCGGGGCTGAGCGTTTCCCGGCTCCGATGCGCAGACCTCCTCCGACCCTTTCACGGGGTACGCGCGCCAAAACACCAAAAAACCCAGTCACATTCGGGCAGCCCGCCCTTCTACGGCAAAGAACTGACGCGTCACGTCGAACGCTGCGAACTGTACCTGCCCGTCCTCGGCGCAAACCAGTTCTTCAGCCACCAGTCAGCTGCCGCGATCTGGGGAATCCCCCTCCCGCCGCGCGCTTTTGCACAGGCAGGCGAGGTCGAACTGTTGCACATCACCAGTTTTGCGCCAACCGAGCGACCCCGAAGGGCCGGCGTCCGCGGCAGGCAAACCCGCGACCGCAACGTGCGGGTGCAACAGCTCCACGGCATCCCCGTGTGCGATCCATTGAGTGTCTGGCTGCAACTCGCCGCGACAACCCAACGTGGAGAGCGCCCCGGTCTGCTCCCGGCGTTCAGCCTTGCGGATTTGGTTGCGGTCGGCGATTACCTTCTGCGCTGGCATCCGCTGACCGGAGGCGCGCTGTGCACGCTGGAAACCATGCGGGAACGTGTGCGCGAGTATCGGGGCAGGGGCAAGCGCAGGCTGGTTGAGGCGCTGCGGTTGGTTCGCCCGGGCAGTGAGTCGCGCATGGAATCGCTGCTTCGAGTGCAGCTGCACGAGTGGGGTTTGCCTGAGCCGGAGTTGAATGTTTCCATTGTGGATGCCGCGGGTGCGTTCATCGCCCGGGGCGACTTGGTTTTTGCTCGCTTCGGCATCCTCGTGGAATACGATGGCGAACACCACCGCATCGACACCGCCCAGTACCGCAAAGATGTGCAACGTCAACGCGCCCTGGCGCGGGCGGGGTGGACGCTCATTCGGGTGTTGCACGACGGCCTCACCCGAAACAAGGCTGCCCTGCTGCGGGATCTGCAGGACACGTTTCGCGCGGCTGGTTGGGACCGGGCAAGCGCCGGGGCGGCCGGGCGGCGGGCTGTTGCGGGCCATTCACCGCCGCACACGGCGCAAGCGTGAAACCGGGTTCCGAACCCGCACCTCGGCGCAAGCGTGAAACCGCACCCGCGAACCCGCACCTCGGCGCGTGCGTGAAACCCGGTTCCGAACCCACACCACGGCGCGTGCGTGAAACCGGATTCCCGAACCCGCACCTCGGCGCAAGCGTGAAACCCGGTTCCGAACCCACACACGGCGCAAGCACCCGTTTCACCGAAACGGCGGCGCATCTTTGGGTAAAGATGCACCGCCGCGTCAGCTGTGGCTGTGGTTATTTGGCGCGGAACACATCCACGCTTCGGTTGGGCTGGTTTACACCAACGAGCTTGTTGGTGCCGGCGACTGAGGCGCGCAGTGCGAGTCGGCTCGGTGCAGCGATCTGTTCTTTGAGCTGACCGTTTTGGAAGACAAACACTTCGGTGCTGTTGTCAGGCGCGTTCCAACCGTGAGCGGATACGAACAGTTTGCCGTTTGCCTGGTTGAGCGTTGCACCTTCGGCGACGGGCGCGATTGGGGTGCTGCTGAGCACAACGCCGTCTTTCACTGCGGATACCACGCTGGAGCGGCGAGTGCTTTGCGTCACGTAGGCGATTCCGGTGGCATGTTCCACGTTCACGTACGCTTGGAACGCAGGAACCGTGGTGGTGCGCAGCAGCGTGCCGTCGAGTGAGTATTCGTCAAGCGCGTTGATGGCTTGCACGGGAACGTACCGGGTTGCGAAGATGCGCTGCGTGGTGGGGTCAAACGCGAAGGTTTGGGTGTACTGCTGGACGGGGAACTGCCCAACGAGGTTTTCACCTTGGACGACGCTCACCGTTGCGCTGGACACGTTCAGCACGTATACGGTGCGGGTGGCGGCGTTGATGAACATGTCGACGGGGTATCCGCCAACGTCGAGCGTCTTCACAACTTTGTCGTTGCGGATGACGGCTAGACGGTTTTCGTCGGCAATTGTGGCGTAAAGCGTGCTGTCTACGGAATCAACGGCGAGCGCCGAGACGGATTCAGCAACCGGGATGCTCTTGATGAGCGCACCGCCCCGGATGACGTCAACGTTGCCTTCGTAGGTGCTCACGTATGTGCGGTTTCCGTCGAATGCCACATCGCCCGGGAAACCGGTGACAACGGCGCTGCTGTCGGGCGTCAGTGTGGTGACGGCGGCCTGGGCCGGTGCCGCGAGACCGGCAACGAGTAGCAGCGGCAGCGCTGCGTAGAGTGATTTTTTGGCTATGGATTTCATGGTGCTCCTCAAAGCGTTTTTGACCGCCGCATCGACTCTCGCCGAGCCGCGATCAACGTGACTGTTTCACGTCACTATGCATTCGGTGCACAGCTTGAAACAGATTGGGGGTGTGCTTAACAATATCCATTTCTGTGGATGCTCATATCCTTTTTCGAGGAAAACGTACGAAGTTCCACCTCGCCCGCCGAGATTACCCCGTCCGCACGCATCCCATTCGGCACAAAAGCACACACCAACCACCCACACACAACACAATCTGCCGAACGGGCGGGCGGGAAACGCCCCGAGGTCACCGCACCACGCCCACCACGGAATTACCCCGCACGAACGCATCCCATTCGGCACAAAAGCACACATCAACCACCCACGCACAGCACAATCTGCCGAACGGGCGGGCGGGAAACGCCCCGAGGTCACCCCGCCACGCCC
>CAYTSH010000151.1:0-1828 GCA_964440395.1 uncultured Microbacteriaceae bacterium | reverse complement strand
ACAAAAGCACACACCAACCACCCACACACAACACAATCTGCCGAACGGGCGGGCGAGAAACGCCCCGAGGTCACCCCGCAACACCCGCCCCGAGGTAACCACGCCACGCCCACCACGCGAAACCCGCCACGCAATCACAGCCAGCCACTTTTGAATCACTCAAAAAAGGGCTACGATGGGTCACGTGCACACACGCCCCGTCAACTGGTCAGAGCAACTCCGCAAACGCGGACTCCGCACCACCCAACCACGGTTGGCCACACTGCGGTACTTGGAACAGCATCCACACTCGGGAGCCGAAACCATACACGCCGGCATCGCCCAACACCTCGGCGGCACCTCAATCCAAACGGTGCACAACGTCGTCAACGACCTCACCCGGGCAGGCCTCCTGCGCAAAATCGAACTCGAAAACACACACAGCGCCCAGTACGAAACCCGAACCGGCGACAACCACCACCACGCACAATGCATCCGCTGCGGCCGCGTAGAAGACGTCGACTGCACCGTCGGACACGCCCCCTGCCTCACCCCCGCGCAAACACACGGCATGCGCATACTCGAAGCTTCCCTGACATTCAGGGGAATCTGCACCACCTGCGAAAGGAACAACACATGACCAAGCACACCACCACCACGAGCGGGGCACCCGTCGCCTCCGATGAACACTCCAGAAGTGTCGGACCAGACGGCCCAATCGTCCTCCACGACCACTACCTCGTCGAAAAACTCGCACAATTCAACCGCGAACGCGTCCCAGAACGCGTGGTGCACGCAAAAGGCGGCGGCGCATTCGGCACCCTCACCGTAACCGAAGACGTCAGCAAATACACCCGCGCCGCACTCTTCCAACCCGGCACCACCACAGAACTCCTCCAACGGTTCTCGTCCGTCGCCGGCGAACTCGGCTCGCCAGACACGTGGCGGGACGTGCGCGGATTCGCCCTCAAGTTCTACACCACCGAAGGCAACTACGACATCGTCGGCAACAACACGCCCGTGTTCTTCATCCGCGACGGCATGAAATTCCCAGACTTCATCCGCTCACAAAAACGCCTCCCCCACACCAACCTGCGCGACGCAGACATGCAGTGGGACTTCTGGACACTCTCCCCAGAATCGGCACACCAGGTGACCTACCTCATGGGCGACCGCGGACTACCAACCAGCTGGCGCGAAATGAACGGCTACGGCTCACACACCTACCAGTGGGTCAACGCTGCAGGTGAACGATTCTGGGTGAAATACCACTTCCACAGCGCACAAGGCGACCACACCATGAGCGCCGCCGAAGCCACCCGCATCGTTGGCGAAGACACCGACTATTACCTTCGCGACCTCTACGAAGCAATCGAAGCGGGCAACTACCCCCGCTGGAACGTATCCGTGCAGGTCATGCCTTACGAAGAAGCAAAAACTTACCGCATCAACCCCTTCGACCTCACCAAAGTTTGGCCCCACGCTGACTACCCGCTGATCCCCGTCGGCCACTACGAGCTCAACCGTAACCCCGTGAACTACCACGGTGAGATCGAACAAGCGGCATTCTCCCCCGCCAACTTCGTGCCAGGCATCGAAGCCAGCCCAGACAAAATGCTGCTCGCCCGAATCTTCTCCTACCCCGACGCGCACCGCTACCGCATCTGCACCAACTACAACGAGCTCCCCGTGAATCGCCCCATTAGCGACGGTCACAGTTACGCAAAACACGGCAACATGCGCCACTTCTACACCGGCGGCGAAACCCCCGTCTACGCGCCAAACTCCGTGGGGGGACCGGCAGCAAACCCCGAACTTGCCGCAGAATCCAATGGGGGGGATGCCGACG
>CAYTSH010000150.1:0-5060 GCA_964440395.1 uncultured Microbacteriaceae bacterium | reverse complement strand
CGCTTGGGGGTCTCGTACTCGACGTGCGAGATGTTGATCGTGATACCGCGCTGACGCTCTTCGGGAGCCGAGTCGATCGACGCGAAGTCACGCTGCACGTTGGTGGCCGACGGGTACTTGTCGGCGAGCACCTTCGAGATGGCAGCGGTGAGCGTGGTCTTGCCGTGGTCGACGTGACCGATCGTTCCGATGTTTACGTGCGGCTTGGTCCGCTCGAACTTGGCCTTCGCCACTAGGTCCTCCTCAGGACATTCGTGTAACCACACCGACTCAGCAACAACTGACCGGCAAGGTTACGGGGGTTTGTGTTTTTATGTTACTCGATTGGTCGACCAGTTTCGACCACCAAGTGGAAGAGGCTATTCGCCTTTCGTCTTCTGCACGACCTCGTCTGCTACGGCTTTTGGAACCTCAGCATAGGAGTCGAACGTCATCGAGAACACCGCGCGACCAGAAGTCTTCGACCGCAGGTCACCGATGTACCCGAACATTTCTGAAAGAGGAACAAGGGCGCGAACAACCTTCACACCACTGGCATCTTCCATCGACTGGATCTGACCACGCCGCGAGTTCAGGTCGCCAATCACGTCACCCATGTATTCCTCAGGGGTACGCACCTCGACGGCCATCATCGGCTCGAGCAGAACCGGGTTTGCCAACCGAACAGCCTCTTTGAAGGCCATCGAACCGGCAATCTTGAAAGCCATTTCAGACGAGTCAACGTCGTGATACTGACCATCAAGAAGTGTAGCTTTGACTCCCACGATCGGGAATCCGGCGAGAACACCAACGTTCAGGGCATCCTGAATACCGGCATCCACCGATGGGATGTACTCGCGAGGCACGCGACCACCGGTGACCTTGTTCTCAAATTCGTACGTCGTTTCGCTCGTCGCCTCAAGCGGCTCAAGCGCAATCTGCACCTTCGCGAACTGACCGGAACCACCAGTCTGCTTCTTGTGCGTGTAATCGTAACGCTCAACGGCGCGGCGGATGGTCTCGCGGTAGGCAACCTGCGGCTTACCAACGTTCGCCTCAACCTTGAATTCGCGACGCATGCGGTCAACGAGAATATCAAGGTGCAACTCGCCCATACCGGCGATGACGGTCTGACCGGTCTCCTGGTTCAGGCTTACGCGGAACGTCGGGTCTTCCTCAGCCAGCTTCTGAATAGCCGTGCCCAGCTTCTCCTGGTCAGCCTTCGTCTTCGGCTCAATCGCCACCTCGATCACAGGATCAGGGAACGTCATCGACTCCAACACCACGTGGTTGTTTGCGTCGCACAGGGTGTCACCCGTGGTGGTATCTTTCAGACCAATCACCGCGTAAATGTGACCGGCCGAAATGCTATCCACCGGATTTTCTTTGTTGGAGTGCATCTGGAAGATCTTTCCAATGCGCTCCTTCTTGCCCTTGGTCGAGTTGTACACGCCGGCACCAGACTCAACGCGGCCGGAATAAACCCGCACATAGGTCAGACGGCCAAAGAACGGGTGCACAGCAACCTTGAACGCCAACCCGGCGAACGGCTCCGAAGCGTCAGCGTGACGCTCAATCACAACGCTCTCGTCGCGCGGGTCGTGCGCCTCAATAGCGCCGATGTCCAGCGGGTTCGGCAGGTAATCAACCACGGCATCCAGCATTGGCTGCACGCCACGGTTCTTGAACGCCGAGCCGCAGAGCACAGGGTAAATGAGGCTGTTGACCGTCAGGTAACGAATGCCCTTCTTGATCTCGGCCACGGTGAGTTCCTCACCACCGAAATACTTCTCCATGAGCGCGTCGTCAGTCTCAGCCACAGCCTCCAGCAAGAGCGTGCGATAGTGATCAGCCTTCTCCTGCAGGTCAGCCGGGATCTCCTCGATCTCGTAGCTTGCACCCATGGTCACGTCACCCTTAGAGTCACCGCGCCAGGTTTTCGCCACCATCTCGACCAAGTCAACGACACCCTCAAATTCGCTCTCAGCACCAATAGGCAGCTGAATAACGAGCGGCTTCGCACCAAGGCGGTTAATGATCGTGTCCACCGTGAAATAGAAGTCAGCACCGAGCTTGTCCATCTTGTTCACGAAGCAAATGCGAGGCACGTTGTATTTGTCGGCCTGACGCCAAACGGTCTCCGACTGTGGCTCAACGCCCTCCTTGCCGTCGAAAACGGCTACGGCACCGTCAAGCACGCGCAGCGAACGCTCAACCTCAACCGTGAAGTCGACGTGGCCAGGCGTGTCAATAATGTTGATCTGGTTGTTGTTCCAGTAGCAGGTGGTAGCGGCCGACGTGATCGTAATGCCACGCTCCTGCTCCTGCTCCATCCAGTCCATGGTGGAGGCGCCATCGTGCGTCTCACCGATCTTGTGGTTCACACCCGTGTAGAACAGGATGCGCTCAGTCGTGGTGGTCTTTCCGGCATCGATGTGCGCCATGATGCCGATATTGCGGACCTTTTTCAGGTCGGTGAGCACGTCAAGTGCCACGGGTTCCTCCGAACGTGTAGGGGTTATGTGTCAGTTGAGTTTGGGGCGACGCGCACGCGCCGCCCCAAACTCCTGTGCCGCACCCAGTATCTCAAGCGAAACTGGGCAACAGCAGAGTGTACTCGCTACCAGCGGTAGTGAGCGAAGGCCTTGTTCGACTCGGCCATCTTATGCGTGTCCTCCCGGCGCTTCACCGCGGCACCAAGGCCGTTCGAAGCATCGAGAATCTCATTCATCAGGCGCTCGGTCATCGTCTTCTCACGACGAGCCTTCGCGTAGCTGGTCAACCAACGCAGTGCGAGCGTGTTCGCACGGTGCGGCTTCACCTCGACCGGAACCTGATAGGTCGAGCCACCAACACGGCGTGAACGAACCTCAAGCGTGGGGCGAACGTTGTCGAGAGCTTTCTTCAACGTAACCACGGCGTCCGCACCATTCTTTGCGGCAACGCCCTCAAGCGCGCCGTACACGATGCGCTCGGCGAGGCCTTTCTTGCCATCCTTGAGAATCTTGTTCACAAGCTGGCTAACGATCGGTGCACCATACACCGGATCGGCTACTACGGGGCGCTTCGGAGCTGGTCCCTTACGAGGCATTACTTCTTCTCCTTCTTCGCGCCGTAGCGGCTACGAGCCTGCTGACGACCCTTCACGGCCTGAGTATCGAGCGCGCCACGAACAATCTTGTAACGCACACCGGGCAGATCCTTCACACGACCGCCACGAACAAGAACCATCGAGTGCTCTTGCAGGTTGTGACCCTCGCCGGGAATGTACGCGGTAACTTCGGTACCGTTTGACAGCTTCACACGGGCGACGCGACGCATCGCCGAGTTCGGCTTCTTCGGCGTCGTGGTGTACACACGGGTACACACACCACGCTGCTGTGGGTTTGCCTTCAGAGCCGGCGCCTTGGTCTTGGTGACCTTCGGCGTGCGCCCCTTCCGGACCAACTGCTGAATAGTTGGCACTTCTTCTCCTTATATAAGCTGCACGGTGACAGCACATTGCTGCTGCAGAGTTCTGCAGCGGGATGCATTCACACAACCCGGCACGGATGCGCCGGAACCATGCGAGTTCACTGGACCCGAACATCCACCAAAATTGATAGACACAACCATCGGGTATGCCGTGGGGGCGCATTCACAACGAACGCACCCGAGGATTTCAACGCCGCCGACTGAGCCGGCTCATAACGAGACCGGCACCACCCAGGCACACAGAGAGCACCAAAGGTCTATAGTACCCGGTAAACCCGCCAAACCGCAAGCAGAACCAGCGGTTTCACCGACGCACCCCGGCCGCGAACCGGCACCAGAACAACCCGCACGAACGCCGCTAGAAATCGGGAAACTCCAGCGAGCGCGAAAGTTCATCCAACAGCGCCTCCACCTGAGGCGTCACCCAGCGCTCCAATGCTGCCCGCAGGCGATCCCGATGCTCCGCAAGCAACGCGCACACCCGCTGCCCCGCGAGAAGCGCGCACTCGTCAGCCAAGAGCATCTCCGAACGCAACGCATCCTTCAACTCGGCGCTCAGTGGCGGCAGCGGTGTCAAGTCCACCTCGTGCGCCACATCCGCGGCAAGACCGGCAAGCGTGAACAAAAACGGCTCGCCCGGCACCGGCTCAGGATCAAGCGCAAGTCCCTGAAACTCGGGAGCCAAATTATCTGAAGGACGATACGGCAACTGCGCACTCCTGCGCTGCTGCTGATCCAGCTCCCGCCGCAACAACGGCAAGGAACTCTGCACAAAATCATCAACCTCATCATTCACCAGCGCCTGCAACCGCACCACCAGCGCATGGCGCACCTGGTGCGGAACATCCTGCGCAAAACCTGCAGCAACCAGAAAAGGGGAATGCACGCAACGCCCGCAAATACTCGCCCGCAGACGCACGCTCGGCGGATGCCACTTCGGCACCCAGGCCTCCCAGGCCGCAACCGCCGCCGTAACGCGGGTCGCCAGCGAATCCACACCCATAACCACAAACATAGCGAGCCAGCTCCGCGCCGCAAAACCCGCGGCTCCAACGAGCCGAACCCGGCGGCGGCCAAAACGCGACAGCACCGCAACGCCACATGCCGCAGCACGTCCCACAAATGCCCCGGCGCGTTGGTACAGTAACTTCAGGTAGAACGCACCATACCCGTTGGAGGAGAATCCGATATGAGCACCGAACCACACGCAGCAGAAGAGCCGGGCCAAGCCATTCCCGACCCAGTCGTCTCAACAGACAGTCTCGCTGCCGCGGTTCAGAGCGCACAGGCCATCCCCGCGGCAGCGCCAGCCGCGCCGGTACCAGCGGCTGCCACGCCAGCCGCGCCGGTACCAGCGTCTGCCACGCCAGCCGCACCAATCCCGGCTGTGGCGCCGCACACTGCACCCGAGCCGGCGGTAACACCCTCGGCTCCAGCAGCCGCGCCAACCGCCAACCTCCCCACCGCAGCAGCAGTGCCGCCAGTGCCGCAGAGCGCACCGCAGCCCGCAGCCGCGCAGCAACCGCAGTCGACGGTTCCCCCCGTACCGGGGTTCGAGGCGGCACCGGCGCCGGTCGCCGAACCGACGACGGTGTGAAGCGGTGTGC
>CAYTSH010000149.1:0-5061 GCA_964440395.1 uncultured Microbacteriaceae bacterium | reverse complement strand
ACCCCGGATGATCGCCTCAGCTACGAGCGGGTCGCCATCACGACGGTGCCGACCAGCCCAAACCGGGTGCTGCTCAGCGGCGTGCGGCCAGGGCAGTCGGCGACAGAACTCATGCTCATCGATCTGCGAACCCCCACCGCGCCAGTGTGGATCTACCGGCACCACGGGCTGCTCGACGACCCGCCCAGCGTGGTCGCCGATCAGATAGTGCTGCCGGACCCGCACGAAAACGCCCCGGTGGTGCTCGTGCTCGCAACCGGGGTACCGACCAGGGCGCACACTTTCCCCAATGCCACCGTGCGCAACGTTGACGGCAACTGGATTGCGATCGAACCCGAGCAATCGGCACGTGGCGAGCAGGTCGTCACCCTGAGCGCCCGAAATGATCGCGGGGAGGAGCTGTGGCGAATCGCCCTCGCTGGAACGGTTTCCAGTGTCAGCGCGGGGGCACAAACGGGCAGGGCAAGTAAAACCGAGGCGGGTTCTCTGCTCGTGCACGACGCAACCGCGCACACGCTCAGCAGGGTCGATCCGGCGTCGGGTCAACTCCTCTGGCGGGTTGATGTTGCCCCAGAGACACTCGTGTGCAACGACCGCGTGCTCAACGCCACCCTCATCGCACTGGCCCGGGGTGAAAGCTGTGAGCGTGCCAGCCAACTCAGTTTCCTTGCCGCCCAAACGGGGGCGGTGCAATTTGAGAAAGCAACCGAAAACGGTGCGCTCCAGCTGGTGGGTCTCACCGACACCGCCAGCTACATCCTCTTGGAACGCGCCGACGGCGAGCGGGAACTTGAAGGCTACGACACGGGGGCCGCGCTGCTGCTGTGGAACATCGGCGTGGAAACAACCGAGCGCGTCCAACTCGTTGGCGACCAGTTAACCAGCTTCCAACCCGAGCTCGCCCTGCTGCGCCGAATCACACCGGCGGCAAGCTAGCTCCCGGCGTGTTCAGCTAAGACACCCGCCCACGCCCAATGGCGCTAATACACTTCGACGCTGGGCTCCCCGAGCCCGTCTTCGCCGGCGGGGAGTGCGGCGGCAAGCCGGTTCGCTTCCTCAATCAGCGTGGGCACAATCAGCGCCTCCGGCACGGTTTTAATCACCTCACCCTTGACAAAAATTTGGCCTTTCCCGTTGCCGGAGGCAACACCCAGGTCGGCTTCCCGCGCCTCGCCGGGGCCGTTCACCACGCAGCCCATGACGGCAACGCGCAGCGGCACCGTCATGCCCTGCAAGCCCTCGGTCACCTGGTTCGCGAGCGTGTAGACGTCCACCTGCGCCCGGCCACAGCTCGGGCAGGATACGATTTCCAGTTTGCGTTCCCGCAGGTTCAGCGACTGCAAAATCTGCAAGCCAACCTTCACCTCCTCAACCGGTGGCGCGGAGAGCGACACCCTTATCGTGTCGCCGATCCCTTCCGCGAGGAGAATGCCGAACGCGGTTGCCGATTTGATGGTTCCCTGAAATGCGGGACCAGCCTCCGTAACACCCAGGTGGAGCGGCCAGTCGCCGCGTTCTGCGAGCAACCGGTAGGCCTGCACCATGACGACGGGGTCGTTGTGCTTCACCGAGATTTTGAAGTCGTGAAAATCGTGTTCTTCGAAAAGTTGCGCCTCCCACACGGCACTCTCCACGAGTGCCTCCGGCGTTGCTTTGCCATACTTTTGCAGGATGCTGGGTTCCAGCGATCCCGCGTTCACCCCAATGCGGATGCTGACGCCGGCTGCCTTCGCCCGGCGCGCGATCTCGCCAACCTGGTCATCAAACTTGCGGATATTTCCGGGGTTCACCCGAACCGCCGCGCAGCCTGCATCAATGGCGGCATACACGTAATTGGGCTGAAAATGAATGTCGGCAATGACGGGGATTTGGCTTTTCTTCGCGATGATCGGCAACGCCTCCGCGTCGTCACGGCTCGGGCAGGCAACGCGCACAATATCGCAACCAGAAGCGGTCAGCTCGGCAATCTGCTGCAGGGTGGCGTTGATGTTTGTGGTGGGCGTGGTGGTCATCGACTGCACACTCACGCGAGCGTTGCCGCCAACAGCAACGCTGCCCACTTGAATCTGCCGAGAAACTCGACGCGGTGCCAGGGTGTTGGGAACAGACGGAAGACCTAGATTGATTGCAGCCACGAGATTAGTCTATCGCCAGTTTGTTCGGCTCGGGGACGATGCGCCGCACCGCCCCCGAGCGCCCGTCACGACGCTGAAAGGATCTGCTCCGGCGCGACGAAGGGAAGACTGTTCGCTTTCGCCACACCCTCATTCGTCACCTGGCCGCGGTGCGTGTTGAGCCCCTTTGCGAGCGCGGCATCCGCCTGCAGCGCCGCACGCCATCCGCGGTTTGCGAGCGCAACCGCGTAAGGTAGGGTGGCGTTGGTGAGTGCGCGGGTGGACGTTTCCGCAACCGCGCCGGGCATGTTTGCAACACAATAGTAGATGCTGTTGTGCACGTGGAAGACGGGATCGTCGTGAGTGGTCGGACGGGAGTGCTCGAAGCATCCACCCTGATCGATAGCAATATCAACCAGCACCGAACCGGGCTTCATGCTTGCCACCATGTCATCGGTCACCAGCTTGGGCGCCTTCTCACCGGGGATCAGCACGGAGCCGATCACCAGGTCGGCGGTGCGCAGTTGCTCCGCAATTTCGTAGCGAGACGATGCGCGGGTTTGAATGCGACCGCCGTGCACCTGAGAAAGTTCCCGCAACCGAGGCAGGTTAATGTCGATAACCGTCACATTGGCCTGCAACCCATTCGCCATGATAGCGGCATGCTCGCCGGCCACGCCCGCCCCAATGACCACCACGTTCGCCTTGCGAGTGCCGGGAACACCGCCAAGCAGCACGCCGCGGCCACCCGCGGAGCTCATGAGGTGGTAGGCACCGATCTGGGCGGCCAGGCGGCCGGCGATCTCGCTCATGGGGGCGAGCAGCGGCAGCGAGCGGTTTGGCAGCTGCACCGTTTCGTAAGCAATCGCGGTGGTGCCTGCGGCAAGCAGGGCGTGGGTGAGTTCGGGCTCCGCGGCCAGGTGCAGGTAGGTGAACAGCACCAGGTCCTCGCGAAGATAGCCGTACTCGGCGGCGATCGGTTCCTTCACCTTGAGCAACAACTCGGCAACCGCCCAGGTTTCGGCGGCCGTGTCGAGGATGGTCGCGCCCGCGGCACGATAGTCATCATCAGCAATACCGGCACCAAGCCCCGCCCCGGCCTGCACAAAGACCTCATGGCCTGCCGCGACAAGTTCGAACACGCCGCTCTGCGTGATGGCGACCCGGTTCTCGTTGTTCTTAATTTCGGTTGGGACTGCGATGCGCATGTGATCGGCTCCAATGTTTCGCGCGGCTCCAATTCGTGGGGAACACACCTGCGTGAACCCGCCGCCCCTCTAGTGTGAAGCACCACCGACGAAAATCAAACATGCCCGAATATTTTTGCCAAAAACGGCGATATGATGAAGAATCTGCGAACTATCGAGAATGAGAGGCAGATATGACGAAGAATGTTCGACAGCACGTCACACTTGACCACATAGACATCGATATTCTGAATATCCTGCAACGAAACGCGCGGATCAGCAATCAAGACCTCTCCGCGCAGGTCGGCATTGCGCCCTCAACCTGCATAAACCGGGTCCGGGCGCTGCACGAACAGGGCATCATCACCGGGCACCGCGCAACAATCAACCCAGAACCCCTCGGCTACACGCTGCAGGTGCTCATCAGCATCACCCTGCGGCAGGGTGCCCGCCAACGCATCGCCGATTTCAGCAAAGAACTCCAGCAACTCCCCGAGGTCACGCAGGTGTTCTTCCTCGGCGGCGTGGAAGACTTCATCATTCACCTGGTCGCGGCAGACGCGCACCACGTGCGAGAGTTCGTGGTGAAACACCTCTCCGCGCACCCGTCAGTGGCGACCACAAAAACCAGCATCGTTTTCGAACACCGCGCCGCGCCGCTCAGCCTCACCGCGCAACCCCACAGTTGAACCGAGCCATTAACCAAACAGTTGAATCGGGTTAAACAGATCCGCCCACACCAGCAACAGCATCATGCCCCCCATCAGCACCACCACGGCCATGGTGAGCGGAACAAGCCGGGAACCATTGATTGGTTTCGGCGCAGCCAGCCGCAGCATCCTGGCACCTAATTGACGAATCCCATCAATGCAGGCAACCAACATGTGGCCACCGTCGAGCGGCATGAGCGGAATGAGGTTGAACACGAACAGCATCACGTTGAGTGACGCGATCATGCCCACCAATGCCTGCGCTTTCGCCGCAAACGGCACCGCATCCATGCTCGTAATCTCACCGGCAACCCGGCCCACACCCACCACGCTCATGGGGCCGTTCGGATCGCGTTCCTCACCGCTAAACACGGTCTGCCAGATCGCCACCATTTTTTGCGGCAACTGCAGAATCATTTGCGACACCCGGGCAATCGCGTCCCCCACCGCCGGGAACACCGCGGTGAGCGGTTGGCGCACCAATTCGCTCGTCGGCGACACCCCAACCATGCCAACCTGTTCGGTGACCGGCGCGCCCGTCGAATCGGTCACCGTCATGCCGGAGTCATCAACCACCACGCGCTCGTTGAGCACCGGCGTTATCGTCAGCGAGCGCTCGGCGCCGTCGCGCAGCACCACCACGTCAAGCGGCGTGCCGCTGGCAGCGGAGAACGCATCCCGCACCTGATCCCAATCGGTTATTGGGCTGCCGTCAATCGACACAACCTCATCTCCCGGCTGCAACCCCGCAGCGGCACCCGGTGCCGGAACGTCTTGCGCGGTGCACGGCCCCGTCTCTGTGCTCGTTGCCGGGCGCAGGCACTCGCTCACCTCACCAATGGTGGTGGTGTATTGCGGCACCCCAAACCCCATCAGCAACACGGCGAACAGCACAGTGGCAAACACGAGGTTCATGAACGGCCCGCCAAACATCACCACGATGCGTTTCCAGACCGGCAGGCGGTAAAAACTGCGGTGGGCGTCCTTGGCCGTGTCCTCTTCGGCTTCCCGAGCCGCGGCCTCTTCAGTTCCCTGTGCCGCGTCATCTTC
>CAYTSH010000148.1:0-5093 GCA_964440395.1 uncultured Microbacteriaceae bacterium | reverse complement strand
GCACCACAAACTCCACCGGCACACCAGCACCAAGCGGCTGACCATCAAGATTATTCAGTTGAACAGTTCCACTGAATCCCTCAGCGACATCAATCGATACTGGTTTCCCCGCGGGCGACACCACAAACGACGACGTCGACGCAGCAGGATTGTTGTCGATATCCTTAAACCTGGCGATAACTTCCCCCAACGAGAGTGAAGTGGGAACATAGCTTGCAGCAACCTCGAATGCACCTGGAACCAAGGAAGTTACCTTGGCTGTGTAAGTACCAGGAACTTCGGTCTCAACGAAATCGCTGACAGAAACGCCAACTTCCACAGACTCGGCTTTCAGGTCGCTTGCAGCACCTTCAACAGGGATATCATTTTCATCAATCAACGTTGCGGTAACGACGTGTGACTTTGAACCATCAGCTATCTGCTCGATTTCGTTATCGATGGTAAAAGTTGATTTACCTTGGACGGGAGCAAGTGCCGGCGTCCACGTGACCACAGAACCGCTGCCATCAATTGGCGCACCACCGATAGTAGCAACAACTTTGTACGTTCCAGCTAGTGCAGATGACACCTTCACTTGAGCAATGCCCTGCGCATCAGCAACCACTGAAGGTCGTGAAACCGTTGGTCCTCCAGACGCAACAGCCGTCCCGTCTAAATTGACTACCGCAAAATCGACCTGGTCGCCCGCGATCGGAAGACCATTCGAATCAGCGACTACAACGGTTGCCGTGTACTCATGGCTTGCTCCAACACCTGCGGAAAGTGGCCCGTTCGGGGCAACTGTGAGCCTGGCTAACTCCGGAACCTGGACAACAGAAAAGTTGTCAATCATGTGCCAGTTTGTGTAATTTCCGGTAGAACCGGTTACCCCAATCCGCAACAACTCAGGCAGAGCCACACCGTTTGCGGCGGTAACATCAAAATTCGAAAGAATCGGAGTCATTTCACCTCCGTGGCTCAAGCTCGAGTACGTTGTCAAATAAACATGACCGTTGACCTCAGACTTCTTGAACTTGACAGTCAACTTACGACTGTCGTCAAACCACAGGGTAGGAGAAGTTTCACCTAGACCAGGATTGGTGACGCTGGTCATCACCCCATATCCTGACTGACCATTTCCTGCGCCTTGCACGAATATTGACCGCGTGTACTCAACGTGCCCCACACCAAGCCAACCACCTGGTATTCCTGAATCCGACTTGGTAACAGAAGGCCCGTAACCTAGACGCTGACCATTTCCGCCGCTTCCGACACCATAGTTCCAGTCGGATAGGTTCACTGATATACCGTCAGCGGAGCCCTTACCACCTGTTGCAATGTAATCGAAACTAATTGTCAAGCCATCGATATTTGCTGAATCAATAGCATCCATCATCTGGAAGCCACCAACGAGGTTTTCGCCGTCGTATGTCAACAAAATGCGCTCGTCAGACCATCCACCGATGCCGGTGAAGTAAAACGGGCTGCCATTTTTTTCACTGAAATCATCGTAATAAGGCAAAACCATCGCATTCGCAGCCTGTGCACTATCACTTGGAACCACGGAAAGGCTAGAGGCTACCACCACACTCGCAAGGCCAAAACCGAGCGCCCGAACAGCGCGCTTTCGACCGAGGTGTTGAAGCCAGCCGATTCTGTGCAGAGACACACCCAAATTTTGATCACGATTACGCTCAACGGAGAGCACTGGGTAAGCAGATGCAGCATTCTGCTCTGGACTATGAAGCACAGAAACGGGCGTAGAGCTCGTTTGTCGCGCCCGACGCACAAATCTTGAAAACATTCTTGCCTTTCGTAATTACCTCACCATGCTGCCGCCGTGAGGTATCAATCTATAGTTGCTGATTTTGCGGCAGAAAAACCTAACTCCCTGTTAACATGCGGTTTCTTAACCGCCGATTTGCAGGGTGGTCCCTGCGAATCGTGACCAAACCGCAGCGCATGCAACGAATGGTGGTGCTTGTTGTTGCGCTGCAATGTTGGTATGTAGACCCGAAAGGGAGTTCAGTCAGCCATGATTACTAGACGCGGAGGCAGAGTCGATCCTTTCGCCGAGGCAGGAGAAACCTTGCAATTTCCAGCAAACCGTTACGAAACGCAGCAAAGGTGCCGAAATAGCACACGAGATGTCGGGCAGGTGCGGGTTTGAGTGGCGGCAACCGGCGGGACTGCGGCAAGCCAGCACTGTGTGAAAGGCGTGAGCGGAGGCAGGAGCGGCGGGCGAGCACTCTGTGGCAGCCAGGAGCGGCAGTCCGGTCTGCACAGGCGCAAGCTCGGCGAGTTATGCACAGATTGTGGCGATTCGTGCGCCGGGCGCAGCCGCACGCCGTAGGCTGAAGCACCCAACCACAGACACACAGGAGGTGCAGCGATGCGGCGACGACGGCATCCACTCATTGAGGCACAGACCACACCGTCACAGCCAGCGGCAGAGCAGTCGCTCGAGACTACACGCAACTACAACCTACACGACACGCTCGACGCAGCCCCAGGCGTTGGCGCGCACACCGAAACACTCGTGACCTGGTTCACTGACGCAACCGCGCCAAACTTCAACCGCCTGCGTCAGGCGGAATGGGGTGACACGTGGGCTACTCCCACTCAATCGTTCCCGGCGGCTTCGACGTGACGTCAAGCACCACCCGGTTCACACCCGGCACCTGATTAGTGATGCGATTCGAAATGCGAGCCAACACGTCATACGGCAAGCGCGACCAGTCCGCCGTCATCGCATCCTCAGACGACACCGGGCGCAACACAATCGGGTGACCATACGTGCGGCCATCACCCTGCACCCCCACCGAACGCACATCGGCAAGCAACACCACCGGGCACTGCCAAATCTCACCATCCAAACCGGCAGCAGTCAGCTCCTCACGCGCAATCGCGTCAGCCGCACGCAACAACTCAAGACGCTCGCCAGTCACCTCGCCCACAATACGAATGCCAAGCCCCGGCCCAGGGAACGGCTGCCGCGCCACAATCACCTCGGGCAAACCCAGCTCGCGACCAATCGCGCGCACCTCATCCTTAAACAGCGCCCGCAACGGCTCCACCAGTTCAAACGACAAATCCTCCGGAAGGCCACCAACATTATGATGACTCTTAATATTCGCAGTCCCGGCACCACCGCCAGACTCCACCACGTCAGGATACAGAGTGCCCTGCACCAAGAAACGAATCGGGTCGCCCGACGATTCCCGCGACTCAGCAACCAGCTCAGCCTGCGCCTGCTCGAACGTGCGAATAAACTCACGGCCAATAATTTTGCGCTTCTGCTCCGGATCGGTCACCCCGGCAAGTGCACCCAAAAACCGTTCGCGAGCATCCACCGTAACCAGGCGAACACCCGTCGCGGCAACATAATCCTCCTCAACCTGACGACGCTCATCCTGCCGCAACAAACCATGATCCACAAACACGCACACCAGCTGATCGCCAACCGCGCGGTGCACCAACGCTGCCGCAACCGCAGAATCAACCCCGCCAGAAAGCCCACAAATAACCCGACCCTCGCCCACCTGAGCGCGAATAGCCGAAACCTGATCGGCAATCACACTGCCAGCATTCCAATCAGCAGCCAACCCGGCAGCACGGAGCAAAAAGTTCTCCAACACCCCCTGCCCAAACTCAGAATGCTTCACCTCAGGATGCCACTGCACCCCATACAGGCAGCGCTGCGCATCACCAAACGCCGCCACAGGAGTGTGCTCCGTCGAAGCCAACACGGTGAACCCCTCAGGCGCGGCCACCACCGAATCGCCGTGGCTCATCCACACACTCTGCGAAACCGGTTGATCAGCCAACAACACCCCCGGCTGCGCAACCGTCAACCCGGTCGCGCCATACTCCCGAGCACCCGTGCGCGCAACCACACCCCCGAGCACCTGCGCCATCACCTGAAACCCGTAACAAATACCCAACACGGGCAACCCCAACGCAAACACCTCAGGGTCGAGAGTCGGCGCGTCCTGCTCATACACACTCGACGGACCCCCGCTCAACACCAGCGCCAACGGGTTACGCTCCGCAACCTCCGCAGCAGTCACCGTGTGCGGCACCACCTCAGAATAAACACCCGCCTCGCGCACCCGTCGCGCAATAAGCTGCGCATACTGCGCACCAAAATCCACCACCAAAACAGGCCTAGGCGCTGCAACTGAAAAACTCAAACCAAACCTCCGAACCGGTGGACAAACACAACACTCACGACAACGAAACCCCTCCGGGCACAGGCTCAGCCTCCACGCGGGCAATCACCCCGACAACCTCCGCGCCCATGCGACGCTCCAGCGCAAACGAAAGCAACGGCACAATGCCACCAAGAGCAAGCAAGAAAAACCGCAACGCCGGCCAACGCATCGCACTCCACAACCGAAACACGCTCGCCAAATAAAACACATACAACCAGCCGTGCACAATCAGCACACCCAGCGAAAGATTCACGCCACTCGTCATACTATCCTCAAGCCCGCCGTCAAGCCCGGGCTCCAAATGCGCCAACGTCACCACCGCGTCATCAGTAAACGCAAACACCTCAACGTGAAACACATACTTCAACACCATCTCAACGCACAGCAGCAACAACATCACCCCCGTCACCACAGACGCCACCCGATACCAGCGCAACGCAGAGCGCACCCGGGGAAGATCAGCACGTTTCGGGGTGAAAGCCATACCCCTATTCTACCGTCCCCGAACCATCAGCAGGCCGCGCAGACCCAACAGCGCCGACCGGTGCCAGGTGAGACCCCGCCTCAGTGAGTTCCTCACACTGCCGCACCCAAGCATCCCGAGCCAATCGAACCCAAAAAAACAGTGCAAAACCGGCAAAAAACGCCCACTCCGCTGCATAAAACGCGTTCAACCAATTCACCGCCTGCCTCGGCAACGGCGGCACCGAATCAATCAACTCAGTCCCAGGCGCAGCCACATGAGAAACCACAAACCCATGAAACACACCACCCTCAGCCGCGTTCCACACATTCACCAACTGCGCTGGAGCCACCGAAAGCAACGCGGCAGGATCCTCACCAGGCCGAGGCACCACCGGGGCCTCCGGCAACTGATACCGCCCAACCCACTCCACAGCC
>CAYTSH010000147.1:0-5270 GCA_964440395.1 uncultured Microbacteriaceae bacterium | reverse complement strand
TTTCTGACAACGTCCGTCGGGTAGAGCTCCTCGGTGATCGCGGGCACCGTTTCGGAGGCGTCGCTGATGACGAGTTCGGCGCGTTCGGTGCCCGTCTCGTCGAGGAGTGTTGCCGTCCACACGTCGCCGGCGAGTTGCGTGCTTCCCGGGGCTGCTTCAACACTCCAGGTGCTGGGGTATTCGAAACTGATGGTGTCGTCGTCGCTGGTAAACGTTTTCCAGGTGACGGACGCCGTGGGGTTGTTGAGCGCCGTCGCGGTTGGGGTTGGCGTGGGGCTCGGTGTGGGACGGGGTGAAGCTTTCGGGGTTGCGTTTCGTGCGTTTCCCGCGGCGATTGTGTAGGGCAGTTCGCTGTCGGTGCTGGCACACCCGCTGAGGCTGCTGAGGCTTAGCGCCCCGATGAGAACTGCGGTTGGTATGGTGTGCCGGATATTTTTTTCGTGGAAACCCATGATGCGCATATAGTCAAGTGTAGGGGCTGTTGCGTTGCTCGTTTGGGTTAGGCGGGGTGTTTTCTCCTTCTCCTATGCGGGGGCGAGGGTTTGGATGAGGTCTTGTCTTCCGTTGCGCATGAGGTAGCCCCGCCCTTTCGGGAATTGGTTGCTGCGCTCGTGTTGGAGGTGCGCCCGAAGGAGGCCTCCGGGGTCTCTGGCGTCGGGTTGCAGGTACACTCCGTTGCGAACGTGTTTGAGCGCCGACATGAGCGCCCATGATCCGTTTGCGCTGGCAGGATCCGCCCGAATGAGGAGCAGGATGTTGCCGCGTGTTGGTGGGTGTTGCGTTCGGGTGTTGAGCGTGTTGAGGAGTGTGTGGAGGGCTGCTTCGGTGGGGGTGCCTTCAAACGCTGTAGGGTCGTCGATAACCATTAGCAGGGATGCCGTGGCTGCGTCTGCCGCGTCGGTTTCACCTGCCAGCGCGTGTGCGATGGTTTGGTTGAATTGCTCCCATTGGTGTGTGGTGGTGACGATTTGGTGCCAGGGGTGTTGTGTCAGTGCCGGATTTGGCGTGCCCAGCATGATGTGCAGCCAGTGTGGTGTTGTTGGTGTGGTTTGGGTGGTTTGTGGGGTTTGTGGGGTTTGTGGGGTTTCTGATTGGGATTGGGTTTGGTGGAGGAGCGCGGTGATGCAACTGTTGCGGCCTGATCCTTGCGGCCCGAGCACGAGGAACGCACCGTGGGCGCTGATGTGCACGGGGTCCAGGGTTTCGTCGCTGACCCCAAGGGTGAGTGATGGCGGTGTGTTTGGTGGGGTCGGGGTGTTTGGCGGTGTGTGGCTTGTCGTGGTCATGGTTCGTTTGCCGGATGGGTGGGGTGCTGTGAGCTCGGCGAGGAGTGTTGGGGTGAGGTGTTCGGGTAGTTGACGAACTGGGGGCGTTTGGGTGTGTTTGATGGCGCGGAGGTGTTGTGCGAGTTGTGCCAGGGCTTCGGATTCTTGCGCGAGTGACGGGGTCCCGCCGCAAATGGCGAGTTGCACTTCGGTTGATTCTGGGTGCTGGTAGCCGCACACGTATCCGCGTCCTGGCGGTGCCTGGGTGAGCACGTTGGGGCGCAGCCCGAGCGTTGGGTAGTCTGATTCGTTGCTGAGTCGCAGCACGATGTGTTGTTGGATGTTCGCCATGAGTGCGGTGTTGATGGATCCGGGTCGGTCGAGGGTGAGGATCACGTGCACCCCAACGCTTCTCCCGTGTGTGATGATGTTGAGCAGTTGTTGGTATGTTTTGCCGTTCGGGTCGTATTCGTGGGTTTCGCAGAATGTTGCGGCGCCGTCGAGGAGGATGACGATGCGAGCTTCGGTCGGGGTGGCGGTGTGGGCACGATATTCTTCGATGGTGGCTGCCCGGCTTGTCGTGTACCGTTGCGCGCGTTCCGTGACGGTTGCGTTGATTTCGCGAAGAATTCGTTCGATTTGGCTGCCCTGTTGGGTGGTGAGCACCGCACCCACGGTGGGTAGTGGTGTGAGCGGGTGTAGTCCACCGCCGGAGAGGTCGATGCAGTAGAGGTGCGTGGGGTCGTTGGGGGCGTTTGTGCTGAGCGCCGCTGCGATGGTGCGTAGGGCGACGCTTTTGCCGCTTCCGCTGGCGCCGATGATGGCGAGGTTTCCGATGGCGCTGAGGGTGAGGCCGTAGGGGTGTTGCTGTTGTGCGGTGGGTTCGTCGAGTGTTCCGATGTGCAGGGTTGTGGGGGTGACTGCGTGTTGTGGTGGTGCGGGCTGGTTGGGGAGTTCGATGGTTGTTGGCAGTGGGGGGAGCCAGGGTTTTCGTGTCGGCAGGAGTGTTGTGAGTTGCGCAGCAGCGTTGATGCGTTGGGCGAGGAGGTCGATGTCTTTTGGGGGTTTTGGTTGCGGGCTTGCGTCCTGGCCGGTGGGTGTTTTCTCGTTGAGTAGCTGGGGGAGGTTGCTGGGTGCGCCGAAGCTGAGGGTTGTTGTGGTGATGTGGGGTTGTTGTGTTGGGCTGCTGAACGCGTAACCGCCAAGGTATGCACTTTGGAAGTGGATTCGTTTGCCGGAGCCGATGCGCGCAATGCCCCTGCCGGGTGTGTCGTTGGGGAATTGTGCCGCATCGGGAACCCCCACCACATCGATGCTGTCGCTTTCGTCGGCGACGCGGAGCGCTATTCGCAGGTTGGTGTTGGCGCGCAGGTGTTCTGGGATGACTCCTGCTGGTCGCTGGGTCGCCATGATGAGGTGGAGTCCGAGTGATCTGCCGCGTCTCGCAATGTCGACGATCCCGGTAACGAATTCGGGGAGTTCTGTTGCGAGAACCGCGAATTCGTCGATGACGATGAGCAGCTTCGCGGGCGTTTCGCAGTCTCCGCGTTGTGCGAGGGTGTTGAGGTCTTTCGCTTGTTTTCGGTGCAGGGTTGCTTCACGGTGTTTGAGTTCTGCTTTGAGTGAGGTGAGCGCCCGGTGAGCCAGGTGCGGGGTCAGGTCGGTGACGAAGCCGACGGTGTGGGGGAGTGTGGTGCAGCTGCTGAATGCTGCACCCCCTTTGTAGTCGATGAGGAGCAGATTGAGCCGGTTTGGGCTGTGCGTGGCTGCGAGGCTGAGCATCCAAGTTTGGAGGAATTCTGATTTTCCTGAGCCAGTGGTTCCTGCGATGAGTGCGTGTGGGCCGTGGGTTTCGAGGTCGAGGGTGAGTGTTTCGGTGGTGCTGTGTCCGACTGCGGCGGGTATCCCCGGTGTTGCGCGTTGGTGCCAGCCTGCTGCAATTGTGCTTGGGTTGTCGCAGTGCGAGGTGTCGGGGAGTTCTGCGTAGTGGATGGAGTTTGGCAGGCTTGCACTGTGTGTTGGGTCAGTGTTGAGCTGTGGGGTGGCGGCCAGTTGGGCGGCTGCTTGTCGCGCGTGGCGGGTTTCGATGCGGTCAATGTGCTCGATCACGTGTCGGTTTCGCTGTTTGGTGTTGTGCACGGTGGTGCGCGCTGCGTGGATGTTGACGACTGTTTCGCATGATGCGGGAAGTTGTTGTTGTCGGTGTGCGATCCATAGCAGGTGGATGCCGTGCTCCGGTCCCGTTTCGGCTAACCGTACGAGTTGTGGCAGGTGCGCTTTGTCGGGGTGGCATGCGAGCACAATGATGTGCGGCATGCCTGCTTTGTGGGTTGGGTTCGCTTGGGCGGTTTCGGCTCTGTCGCGCCGAATCCGCTCAAGCTCGGTGAGGAGCGTGGTGGTGTTGCTCGTGTCAGTTGTGAGTGGTGGTGTGCGGAGTGGATGTCGTGCTGCGTGCACGTGGGGGAGCAGGGCGATCCAGTCCCATTCTGGTTCTTGAGGTGTCGCATATGCTTCGGGTGCTGCGCATGCTTCGGGTGCTGCGCATGCTTCGGGTGCTGCGCATGCTTCGGGTGCTGCGCATGCTTCGGTTTCCTGATCTTCCCGGTTTTGCGGTGTTTCTTGGGGGGTTGCGTGCTCAGAGTGCACACCGTGCTCAGCTCGTGCACCCTGCTCTGGATACTGAGGGGGTGCAGGATGCTGAGGATGCTGAGGATGCTGAGGGTGTGCAGGGTGTGCGGGGTGTGCAGGGGCCTGAGGGTGCACAGGGCGGGCGCAGGTGCCGCGAATCCCGGCGAGGACGAGATCACTGGGGGAGTGCAGTCCCGCGAGTTGCAGGATGAGCGCCCGGGCGTGGGCGTGGGTTTCCTCGGGGTTTCCGCAGATTCCTAGGGTTCCCTGATCGAGGAGGCGTTGTGTGATTGGCACCGAATCGATGTTGCTCTGTGACTCCAAAATCTCTCGGATCCGATCGTGCCGATCTGCGAGGCATCGCCGCTGTGCGGCTGCTCCCCGCGGTGTGCGCTTCGACGGGTGAGCCTTTCTGGTTCCGAGAGTTCTTCGGCGAGAATGTGTGCGTGTGAGCAAGTGCCTGAGTGAAGGTGGGGGTGTGTTCGCGTCCACATCTGCGCGCGATTCGTCCTCGCGCCGCGCCGCGCCGTCGCCCCGCCCCGTGCCGCCTTCGCGCCCAGCCGAGTTGCCCCGCTGCCCCGCGCCGTCGCCCAACCGCGCTGCGCCGCTTCCCAGCCCCTCCGCGACCACAGGCTCGTGATTCGCACTGGCCGAGGCAACCACCCGAACCCCGCTCGGCGCGCTACCAAGACCAAGCCGCAGCACCCCGAAACTTGACTGACCCGGCTGACGGCACCACAGCATCCCACTATGGATTGAAACTGCGCCCGCAACGTCAGCCGCGCCGGGGTGCTCTTCGCGGCGGAGGCGTTGTTCCTCGCGGTGCAGGGCGTCGATGCGGTTGAGGCAGCGTTCTAGGGCGGTGTCGAACGTGTTGAGGTGTTCGTGAAACCTGCGCGCCGCACCACGCCTGGCATCACCAAACGACGCGAGCAGCAGCAGCGGCGAAAGCGCGATGAACGCAAGGCTGAGCGGTGACCTGGTGATGGCAAACATTGCAACGCCCAGGGCAAGCGGTGCAAGCAGGGAGAGCACGGCTGGTCTTGTGGAATCAGGTAGCCGAGGCACTCGAGGGAGTGTAATGGTTTCCGCGGGTGGTGGTTCGGTGAAGAACGGTGAACGAAGGAAACGCGCGCGACCGCTGTCGCCAGCGCCCACCTCGCTGGTGCCGCCGGCGCCAGCCACGCCCTCGCTCCCGTCCTCCCACCCACTCACGCCCTCGCTTTCCGGCATGCCCCCGGCCACGCCCTCGCTCCCAGCCACGCCCGCGCCTGCGCTCACGCCCTCGCTCTCCGGCATGCCCCCGGCCACGCCCTCGCGCCCAGCCACGCCCGCGCCCGCGCCCGCGCTCCCGTCCGCCCCCTCCGCCGCCCCCTC
>CAYTSH010000146.1:0-5289 GCA_964440395.1 uncultured Microbacteriaceae bacterium | reverse complement strand
AGAGTGCAACCCGACGCGAGAGCGAAGCCAGAAAGTGAGGTAACCAGGTATGAAAGCAAGTGGATCGAGCGCAATCATGTCGATTGTCGCTGCGGTGACGTTTTCATTTACCGCGAGCCCCGCATCGGCGGCGCCTCTCGAGGAGCCGGATTACGCATTCGAGAACACCACGCAGCAAATTAGTTTCGCGCAAGATCGCGAGAGCATGCTGCGTACCATCGAGAGCTTCGAAATCGTCATCGACGGGGTTTCTACCACTGACGTGAACGGAAACGGGCACAATTTTGATGTCGCCGCCACCATTGCCGCCGCCGTTTCAGAAATTGGTTCGGTGCGACCAACAGGCTGGAATCAGCCAGGTGAGTGCCTCGTCAGTGCCCAGCGTTGGATTCGTGCCGGCGGCGGCAAATGGGTCGGCAGTGGAAACCCGGTCGCAAACTACGTTGGTGCCCAGCGCATCGCGCTGGACGATCTCACACCTGGTGACGTAATCCAGTACGAATACATCGATGCACCCACCGCCTGGGCAACCGGTGTGCACACCGTTCTCGTTGTCGGAACAAACGCCGACGGCACACTCACCATCATCGAATCCAACAACCCCGGTGGCACCGGGCTCGTGCGCATTCAAGAGCATTGGAAGCCTGCACCACCCGCGGGGTTCCAAGCTGTGGGCTGGCGGTTCTAAGTACCACGGCATCCATTCGCGAGAGCGTCGAACCCGAAACCGGTCGTGAGCGCGTAAGATAATACGCCTATGACTACACAACCAGCATCGGCGTCGTCGCCCAACACTGCGCCAGCCATGAGCCATCGGCAAATACTGTTCGTGATCCTGGGCCTCATGGCCGGGATGTTCCTCTCCGCACTGGATCAGACCATTGTCACCACCTCCATTCGCACCATCGCCGATGATCTCGACGGGCTCAGCCTGCAAGCCTGGGTGACCACCGCCTACCTGGTGACCAGCACCATCAGCACGCCGATCTACGGAAAACTGTCCGACCTCTTCGGGCGGCGCGGCCTATTCCTCACCGGTATCTGCATCTTCCTCCTCGGCTCCCTGCTCTCCTCGCTCGCAACGAGCATGATCGAACTCTCCGCGTTTCGGGCAATCCAGGGTCTCGGAGCGGGGGCGCTCATGTCACTGCCACTCGCGATCATGGGTGACATCCTCGCGCCGCGGGAACGCGCAAAATACCAAGGATTTTTTCTTGCCGTATTCGGAATCGCGAGCGTTATCGGTCCGCTGATCGGTGGCCTGTTCGCCGGGGCGGACACCATCCTCGGCATCACCGGCTGGCGCTGGGTGTTCCTGGTGAACCTCCCCGTTGGTGCGGTCGCAATCGTTGTGGTGCTTCGCCTGCTGCACTACCCGTTCACGAAACGGCCATCACGGGTGGACTGGGGCGGTGCGTTCAGCGTCGTGCTCACCATGCTCCCACTGCTGCTCGTAGCCGAACAGGGCAGAGAATGGGGTTGGCTCTCCGGCGCCGCCCTGCTGTGCTACGGCATTGCAGCTGTTGGGCTGGTGTCGTTCATCCTCTTCGAGCGGGCAATGGGCGAGGCGGCAATCATTCCGCTGGCGCTGTTCCGGCTGCCCACCTTCCGCATGGCCATCATCATCGGCATCTTCGTCGGCTTCGCCATGTTCGGTGGGCTCGGGATGTTCCGGCTCTTCCTGCAAATCGTCGCCGGATACACCGCACAGCAGGCCTGAATGCATATGATAGCGTTCGTGTTGGGCATGATGATAGCCTCCGCCGTGAGCGGGCAACTCATCTCACGCACCGGAAAATATCGCATCTTCCCCGTCGTAGGCACACTGTTCCTCTGCGCAGGATTCGGGGTCATGCTCCTGCTCACGCCGGACAATCCACTGCCCCTGGTAGTGGCGGGAATGCTCCTCCTCGGGCTAGGGCTGGGGCAGCTCATGCAGACACTCACCATCGCCGCACAAAGCGCAGTCGCCGTTCAAAACATGGGCGTTGCGACAGCCTCCGCGACGTTCTTTCGGCAAATCGGCGGCACGCTCGGCACCGCAATCATTTTCTCGGTACTCTTCGCCCGAATCCCCACCGCAATCGCCGACGCATTCGCCGACCCGGACACCATCAAAGCGGTCAGTGCCGCGGCAGCCGACCCCGCGGTGCAAGCAGACCCGGCAAACGCCGCGGTACTCAACATGCTTGCTGAAGCGCAAACCTCCGGCGGCGCTGCGCTCACCACAAGCCTCAACGGCGACACGTCGTTCCTCACGGGAGCCGACCCGCGACTCACGCAACCCTTCCTCGAAGGGTTCAGTCAGGCATCCCACAGCGTGTTCCTATTGAGCCTTGCAATTGCAGCCATCGCTTTTGTGCTCACCCTGTTCCTCAAACCCGTCCCGCTGCGCACGCAATCCCCGGTGCAAGAAGCCGCCGACGCCGCCCGGCAAGCCGCCGGTGACGAACCAGCCGAGCCTGCCCGAAACTAACGGCCGCACCGCGAGGGGGTGGCTCGGCCCCCGCACGAGACCCGCCCTAGGCGGAAGTTACCGCAGCGCCGTCGGGTGCAACGAACACGTAATCGCCCGCCTGGTTCAGGTCGGGCCGCAACCCGGCAGCAAAGCGATCCGCGAAAACGGTGGCGGACCGCGCACGAAGTTGAGCCGCTTCACTCGGTTGCTCCCTCCGCAGCCGCTCGTAGTGCCGCAGCAGCGGGAACGTGTCGCCGGAGTCCGCCGCGGGTTGCGGGCGAATGCCGGCAAGGGCGCGGCGAACGCGCTGCGAATCCAACTTCCAGCGCACCTCAAACTGGTCCGTGGGGTCACTGCCGCTGATGTCGTCGCCGAGCACGCCAAAAAAGTTGGGCAAATATCGTGACACTTCAGCGCCCAAACGCACCAGGTTCAGGTGCGCGTTGCGCTGAATGAGCGGATCGTACAGCCACCGAATCTCGCCGATGCCCAAGTCAAGGCACGTTGCGCGCTGAAACAGTTTCATTGCCCTGCCGATGCCGAGCGAGACCCGGTCTCGGCGAACCGCAGCCATGTACGAATGCACGTGCGGCCCCTCGTCCCAACCCAGAAAACCGAAGACCCCGCCGACCACAACGTCGTCATCCGTGGCGACGATGACGGTGTCGCCCGAGTAGCCGATTGTTTGTGCGAGCGACTGGTCAGGAATGCGTCGGGCACCCCAGGTCGCCTCAAAAAGATTGAGCAGGGCGTCAAAATCTGCGCGCGTTGCGAGCCGAACTGAAACGCCTGCGCGTTCGGCGGCAACCTGCGCCATCTCGTAAGCGTTTGCGGTGTTCTCGTTCATCTGCTTCCTCTCTGAAGGGGGGAGTGGCTCGGACCGGGTCAGTCGCTCAGCGCCGCCACGGTTCGTGGCCGCACTATCAACCACAGTACCGCGATTCCGAGCAGTGCGGTGGCCAGCATCACCGCACCCATGGGGAGGGCGGAAGCCACCGGAATGAGCCCCGCCATGGGGGAAATGAGGGCAGCCATGGCAAAGTTTGACGCACCGAGGAGGCTGGCCGCGATGCCCGCTTCGCTGCCGTGTGGGGCGAGGGCAATCACCTGCACCGCGGGGAACCCGAACCCACAGGCCGCAATGAAGCAGAAGAGCGGAACCACCACCATGATGAGCCCGCCATCAAGCGCCGCGCCGAGCACGATGCTCGCCCCCGCAACTGCTTGCGTAATCGTAACCCACACCAGAATCCACTGCGGCCCAATTCGGCGCATTAAGTAGGACGAAACTTGCACGCCGGCGACCACACCAATTGAGTTGATTCCGAAGAGCACGCCGTACTGTTGCGGCGTGAACGCAAAAATTTGTTGAAACAGGAAGGAACTCGCGGACAAATACGCGAACAATCCGGCGAAGGACAACCCGCCAACCAGCGTGATGCCCACAAAGGTGCGGTCGCGAAACACGCTGCCGTAGCGTTTCCAAATGCTGCGGTTTCTCGCGTTGCGCACCGACTCCGGCAGTGTTTCGCGAATACCAAACGCCACACCCACCAGCACCACGGCTGCGTAGGCCGCGAGCACCACGAAAATGCCGCGCCATTCCATGTAGCGCAACAGTTGCGAACCGATCACGGGTGCCAGGATGGGAGCAAAGCCGTTGACCATGGAAAGCCGCGACAGCATCCTGACTAATGGCTTCCCGCCGAACAGGTCGCGCACCATCGCCATGGCCACCACCGAGCCCGCCGCGGAACCCACCCCCTGCAGCACACGAAAGAGGCTCAATATTTCAATGTTTGGCGCCAGGGCTGCTCCGAGCGATGCCAGAATGTGCAGGCTGGTGGCGAGCAGCAGGGGAAGGCGCCTGCCGATTTTGTCGCTCCACGGTCCCATCACCAGCTGCCCCAGGGCAAACCCGAGGGTGGTGCCGGTGAGGGTGAGTTGGATGACTGAGGAGGGCACCGCGAATTGTTCTTGCAGCATGGGAAAAGCGGGCAGGTAGAGGTCGATGGTGAATGGGCCGAGCGCGGTAAGCGCGCCGAGGATCAGAATGTAGAGCAGTCTGCGTTTTCGGCTGAGCAGGTCGCCCGGGTGCGCGATATGCTCGGTTGTTCCCGGGTGCCTCGGATAGGTGATGGGCACGGGGGTGGCATCGACGGTGGGAATGGCGCCGGTGATGGTTGCCGGTTCTGCGGTTTGGTTCAATTGTGGGGTGGATGCCGTGGTCGCCTCGGTTTCAAAACCTGCCAGGTCGAGTGCGTATATGAGCGCCTGCGGCGTGCACGTTCCGGTGCGGTCTGGGCGGGTTTCACGTTCGGGGACTCGGACGAATCCGACGCGTTCGTAGAGCCGCTGCGCCGCGGTCATGCTGGCACCGGTTTTGAGTACGACGCGTTCCAGGCCGCGCGCCTGGGCGATGGAGATGACGAAACGGGTGATTGCTTCGCCAACCCCGCGGCCGCGCGCGGATGCTGCGACGGCGAGGAACCTGAAATCGAGTTCGCCATCTTCGGCGAACGTGGTGACGAAGTTACCCGGGTAGGGTGTGGTGACGGTGCCGAGGAGTTCACCGGTGGTTGCTTCTTCGGCGATCCAAAGCTGGTGTTCATCGCCGCGGCTGCTGGTGTCGCGCAGGGCGGCGCGGTAATCGTCTGAAATGTCGTATTGCCGCGCGTATTCCTGCTCGGTGAAATCGGCGAGGCGGTCGTATTCGGCGCTGGTGGCTATGCGAATGCGCACCATCCCGCCGTCGCTGAGGGTGTGGAGTGTTTTGGGGGTGTGTGGCGCGCTCATCGACTCTAATGCTACGCGCTTCGACGGGGTGCTGC
>CAYTSH010000145.1:0-5323 GCA_964440395.1 uncultured Microbacteriaceae bacterium | reverse complement strand
GTCCCGACCCGGCTGCTCCACCAATTTCTGCACCCTCGCCGTCACCGCCTGCGCATACACCACCAACCGGGGCAACTGCGCCACCCCGGTGCGACTAATAAACCCGTCACAAAACAGCGTCTCCAGCCCCGCTTTCGCGTCACTGAGCGGACCCATCAGGTGCAGTGAGCTCGCCGCATCAATCGCTTTACTGGCCTCCCGGGCGGCGGCAAGCACCCGGGCGACGGTTCCCACCAGGGCAAACGCCCGATCAATCAAGCCGTCGTTGTAGCGCGCGGCCGCCCCCGCAAATTGCGCCGCAGTCCACAGCGTGCCGTCCGGGTCGCCCCCGCCGGCAGGCGCGCCGCCGGGCAGCACGCCGTCCCGCGCCAACGTTTCCCACGCCAACGCGGTGAGCACATCGTCAAGCAGCGCCTTCACCCCGCGATACGGGCTGGCGTGCAGCAGCATCTTCTCCTGCTGCGTGAGCTGGTCGTTCAGGTACGAGACCGGGCTGGGGCTGCTGAGCTGCAGCAACCGCGCGAGGGCCGGGCCGAGCCGCTGGTGCTGCTCGTGCGGGGTGTTCGCGAGCACGGCATCCACCCCATTGGCGGTTATGGAGAGGGTGGGGTAGGCGCGAATGATGCCGCCCGCGTGTGCCGTTTCGAGGCTCGCCGGAATGTCACCAAACACCCAGGTGGTGGCGCCGGTGTGCAGCGGGAACGCCGCCCCAATGGTGGATGCCCGGGTTGCCGGGTCGCCCGCACCTGCCGGGCCGCCAGCACCTGCCGCGCGGTTCGCGTGGTTCGCACCGTTCGCGCCGTTCGTCGCTGATCCGCCCCGGCCCGACTCGCCCCGGCCCGGAACGGGGCGCGGCAAACCCGCACCCTTCGCGCCGGTGAGCAGCGACGCGATCTGCTCGGCGCTTGCCCCCGCAAGCTCGGCCTGCAAACTCGGCAAATCCTCGCCACTGCCCAACTGCTCGCCGCGCGCGCCAACCACCACAAACGTTGGCCGCAAATGGGCGGCAAGTTTTGACGTATCAAACAGCCCCGGATCAACTGTGCTGTGCGTCGCCGCGCCAATCGCGCGCGCCAGGTGGGCGCGAAACGACCCGGAACCGTCCGCCGTGCCGCCGGCAGCCTCAACCTGCGCAAGCAACTTCACCGCCCAATCCGTCGCCGGAACCACCAGTTTGCGAACCGACTTCGGCAACGACCGCAGCAACGCCACCACCAACTCGTGACGAAACCCCGGCACGAGACGCTCAAACTCCTCCGGACGCAACCGCGGCAACAACGCAAGCGGCACCTGCACCACAATGCCGTCATCCGGGCGACCAGGATCAAACCGATACGACAAGCTCAGCCGCTGATCACCATGCACCCAAAACAACGGATACTCGTCATCCGGCAGGGCCTGCGCCGCCGCCTCATCAACCAACAAGTCTTCCCGCTGCAACGTCAACAACCCAGGCTGCTCGGCACGCACCCCCTGCCACCAGCGTTCAAACGACGCCTTCGACACCACACCCGCCGGAATGCGGGCGTCAAAAAACGCAAAAATCGCCTCATCGCTCGCCAACACCCCGGCGCGCCGGCTGCGCTCCTCCAACTCCAGCAGCTCCGCACGCAACCCACGGTTCGCGCGGTCAAACGCGTGCTTCCCCGACCAATCGCCCTCCACCAGGGCATGTTGAATGAACAACTCCCGAGCATGCACCGGGTCAAACCGGGCATACGAAACCCGGCGCCCCTCCACAATCGGCACGCCAAACAGCGTCGCCCGTTCCAACGCCACCGCCTGCCCCTGCCGCGCCTCCCAACGCGGCTCACTGAACGTGCGTTTCACCAAATCGCCGGCAAGCTCCTCCGCCCAAGCAAGCTGCACGCTCGCATTCGTCCTGGCAAACAGCCGCGACGTTTCCACAAACGCCATAGACATCACCGCCCTCGGCGGCGAGGCCGCCACGGCAGAACCCGGAAACAGCACAAACTTCGTTCCCCGCGACCCCAAATACTCCGCACCCTTCGCAGCCTTCGCGCGCTTCCGGCGACCCTCCCCGTCAGCCGCCGTCGACGCGGCACCCCGGCCAGGCATCGTTCGCTGATCAAGCACACCCAGGTGCGAAAGCAAACCGGCAAGCAGCGACCGGTGAATACCATCCGGATCGATACGTGCCGCCCCCACCGAAATCTTCACCCCGCGACACACCTGCACCAGTTGCCGGTACAAATCAAACCACTCCCGCACCCGCACCACGTTCAAAAACTCCGCCCGGCACATCCGGCGAAACGCGCTCGAAGAGAGCTCCTCCCGCTGCTGCTCCAAATAATTCCACAGGTTCAGCAAACTCAAAAAATCGCTCGACGGATCGTGAAACCGGGCATGCAGCTCGTCCGCCACCTGGCGGCGCTCCAACGGGCGCTCACGCACATCCTGAATCGTCATGCCCGCCACAATCGCCAACACTTCCCGAACCACCCCGTGTCGTTCAGATTCCAGCACCATCCTGGCAAACCGGGGCTCCAAAGGGATGCGGGCAAGCGACCTACCAATTTTCGTCAACCGCAACTTGCTCCCAGGCTCAAGCGCGCCCAACTCCCGCAACAACTCCACCCCGTCACGAATGCCGCGCCCCTCCGGCGGGGTGAGAAACGGAAACGCCTCCACATCACCCAACCCCAACGAGATCATCTGCAACATCACCGACGCCAACCCGGTGCGCAAAATCTCAGGTTCCGTAAACTCGGGCCGGGAAGCGAAATCCGCCTCGCTATACAACCGAATCGCAATGCCGGGACTGGTGCGGCCGCTGCGGCCAGAACGCTGATTCGCCGAAGCCTGCGAAATTGGTTCAATCGGCAGGCGTTGCACCTTCGAACGGCTGCTATACCTCGAAATGCGCGCCGTGCCCGAATCAATCACATACCGAATCCCCGGCACAGTGAGGCTCGTCTCCGCAACGTTCGTAGCCAACACCACACGTCGCGAAACCCCGGGCGGCCGAGACCGATCAAACACCCGATGCTGCTCGGCACTCGTCAACCGACCAAACAGCGGCAACACCTCCAAGCCGGGGAAAACGCCCGACCGCATGCGACCCTCAATACTGTCCTGAGCATCCCGAATCTCACCCTCACCGCTCAGAAACACCAACACATCGCCCGGTTCCTCCCGCGCAAGCTCCAACAACGCCGCACAAATCGCGTCATTCAGGTCACCATTCGGGATGCCCGACTCGCCCGCCCCGCCGCGCCCCGCCTGCCTGCGCCCCGGCTGGGTGCCCTGCGGCTGCGACGCGGGCATCCCGTCAATTGAGTCGGAACCCGGTGCCGAACCGACCGCCGGCTCCTGATCGGGCACGAGCGGACGGTAGCGAATCTCGACCGGGAACGTGCGG
This sequence comes from uncultured Microbacteriaceae bacterium, assembly GCA_964440395.1. Lineage (GTDB taxonomy): Bacteria > Actinomycetota > Actinomycetes > Actinomycetales > Microbacteriaceae > CAYTSH01. The sequence continues at coordinate 1,941 of CAYTSH010000145.1, read as the reverse complement.
CCGCTCACCGTAATGATCGGCGCGCCGCCGAAATGTTCCGCAAAGCGTTCCACATCGATCGTGGCCGACGTGATGATGAGCTTCAGGTCGGGGCGGCGGGGGAGCAACGTTTTGAGATACCCGATAAGGAAATCGATGTTCAAACTGCGCTCGTGCGCCTCATCCAGGATGATCGTGTCATACGCCGCGAGGGTGCGATCGCGCTGCATGTGATTCAGCAAAATGCCGTCCGTCATCACCCGAATGAGGGTGTCGCTGCGGGTGGTGTCGGTGAACCGCACCTGGTAACCCACCCGGGCGGCGAGCGGCTCGCCGAGCTCTTCCGCGATGCGTTCAGCAATGGTGCGGGCAGCGATGCGGCGCGGTTGGGTGTGCGCAATGGCTGTGCGGCCAAGGCTGAGCGCAATCTTTGGCAACTGTGTGGTTTTGCCGGAACCGGTCTCCCCGGCCACAATAACCACCTGATTGGCGTTGATGGCCGCCGCAATGTCGTCGCGCAGCTGACTGACCGGCAGGTCCGGCGGGAAACTGATGGTGTGTTCGTGGAGGCTCATGACACTCTCTATCGTAGGCTGGACGGCATGACACTCTCGACTATTCCCAACCGCATCCTGCACAATGGCGTCAGCATTCCCCAACTCGGGTTTGGCGTGTTCAAAGTTGACCCGGCCACCGCCGAAACGGTCGTCGCTGACGCATTCGAAGCCGGCTACCGGCACATCGACACGGCCACCATTTACGGCAACGAAGCCGGGGTGGGTCGGGCGCTGGCCGCGAGCGGGTTGCGGCGCGACGACGTGTTTTTGACCACGAAACTGTGGAACGACGACCAGGGCGCCGACACCGTCGAGGACGCGTTTGCTGCCAGCCTCGATCGATTAGGGGTGGATGCCGTGGACCTGTACCTGATTCATTGGCCGTGCCCAGCCCGCAACCGCTACGTCGAATCGTGGCGCGTATTACACAGCATCGCGGAGTCTGGCCGTGCCCGGGCGATCGGCGTTTCCAACTTCGAAATCGAACATTTGGAACGGCTGCACGCCGAAACCGGGGTGGTCCCCGCCGTGAACCAGATTGAACTGCACCCATATTTTCAGCGGCGCGAACTCGTCACCTACTGCCAGGAGCGCGGCATTGCGATCCAAGCGTGGGGGCCACTCTCGCAAGGAAAATCAGACCTGCTAGCCGAACCCACGATTGTGGATGCCGCGGCACAGTTGGGCAAAACCCCCGCCCAGGTGGTGCTGCGCTGGCACATCGAACAGGGCACAATCGTGTTCCCGAAGACGGTGCGGCCTGAGCGGGCGCGCGAAAACATTGCCCTGTTCGATTTCGAACTGACCGCCGAACAGCACCAAGCCGTGACCGATCTGGAACGAAATCTTCGGCTCGGCTCGGCAAGCACCGATGTGAACTAGGGGTTGGTTTCGGGGTCGGGGTGTGCGGGCCGGGGTATGCGGGTTTGGTGCGCGCGCCGGTGGACGCGATTACGTGGTGACCAGCGGTGCCGCAGGATCCCCCACCCATTCGCTCAACGAACCGTCATACAGCGAAACCCGCTCGTGCCCGATCAGCGTCAACGCAAGCGCATCAGCTGCCGCAGCAATGCCGGCACCGCAATACACAATCACCTCGCTCGCAGTCACAGCGTTGCCAAAACGATCCGCAAGCACCTCCCGGTTCAAAAACGTGTTCTGGTGACGGTCCAACAAACGCGCCACGGGAACACTCACACTGCCCGGAATGTGTCCAGCACGCCCCCGCGGGTTCTCAGCCCCGGTAAACTCTTTTGGTGGCAGGCCACAGACGAGTGCGGCATCCACCGATCCATCGAGCACCCCCGCAACCCGCGCCTTGTCCGACCACAACTCGGGGCGTACCCGCGGCACAAACACGGCAGAACAGGGGCGAACCACGCCGGTCTCGAGCGGGAAATCACGC
>CAYTSH010000144.1:0-5324 GCA_964440395.1 uncultured Microbacteriaceae bacterium | reverse complement strand
TGTCCACTACGGTGGATATCAGCACGCATTATCGGCATAAAAACACTCATAAACCGCTGTCCGAAAAACGGCAGGCAGACCACTCAGGACGGGTCATGTATATGGCATTTTTTCGATCAGAGCACAATCCATGATGCGCCGGAGCACACTCTGATGCAGTGCGAGCTTGAGTACCTCCGCACCCGGTCGGTGCTCCACCGGAACGAGCAGGAAATCATGCGAGAGATGGAAGACATAGCTCTCTGGCTCGAGGTATTCCTCGAGGAGAAGGGCTTCGCGACGACACGCGGGACATATTCGAAGTTGTCCTTCTTGAACGACGCCATCGACTCAGACGAGTCGCTCGGGGAGCGCTATGTCTAACAGCGAGACGCTCGTGCTCTGCGACCTTGATGGCACGCTCTACCAGCGAGAGGAACTCGTCCCGGGCGCCGATCGGGCGGTGGCTTCGTTGAGATCCTTCGCCACCCTCCGCTTCATGACCAATACGGATTCGACGCCGACTAACATCATCGCCCGACGTCTAGAGAGACTGGGTCTCGGGCCAATTGACGCCGCCGACGTCTTCACCCCGGTCGCGGCCGCATCTCGAAGACTCACGGGTCTCAGTCGGGCTGTGCTCATGGTCAACCAGGGCGTCGCGAGTGAATTGGGTGCAGTGGTTCGCCCGGTCACGTTGCGTGGAGAACCGGCGGATGCCGTAGTCGTCGGCGATGTCGCGGGGTTACTCAACTACGAGCTGCTCGACCGCGCGTTTGACGCGATCCGTGGCGGCGCTCAATTGCTCGCGCTGCAGCGAGGCCGCTACTATCGTGCAGCGGACGGAGATCACATCGACACGGGAGCGATTGTGGCGGCGCTCGAGTACGCGACGGGTGCGAAGACCCAGGTTCTCGGCAAGCCGAGCGTCGATTTTGTCGAGCTCGCGATCGCCTCGGCCGGAGGACGGGACCGATTCCGGCGCATTGTCGTGGTGGGTGACGACCGTTCGAGCGACATCAGTATGGCGGTGGACGCAGCCCTCGAATCCGTTCAAGTGCGCACCGGCAAAGCGATCGATCAGGATGGGGATCCCAGCCTGCCGGTCGCAGATCATGTGATCGACAGCATCTGCGATCTCGTTCAACTGATCGGTAGCCAACAGTGAAAGTCCTCTGGCATATCTGGGACGGGGCGGCAGCCTGAATCGTCGACGCGCAAGACTCCGATCCGCGGTTTCCCAGAGGGGCTCCGGCGCGCGGAGAGCCTCTGGGAGCGTGATAGCTTCGACTCGACGATGATCTCGGCCCATGTGCCGTGGGTCATCGCGGACGACAGCTCCGTGTCACGCTCGACGATCCTCGCGTCCGATGCATTGAAGCGTCCTGGGTTTAGTGGAGACTCAGCTCATTTGATTTCAACCAGTTCTTTGACGCGGGTAACCCCAGCATAGAACGATTCCTCGTACTCGAACGGCGGCACATCCCCGAGGTAGCCATGCAGCCGTTTCGTGTTGTGCCAGTGCACCCACCCCAGCGTCGCGAGCTCGTGCTCATCGACCGTTTTCCACGGCCCCGGTTTCGCGGGTCCGCGCACAAGCTCGGGAAGATGCCTGACGCGCGACCTGGGGATCGGGCTTCGTGGTCTTGAATCGCTTCTCGCGGCGCACCCACGCACGCACCGACGCGACCCCGTAGCCGAGCTGTTCTGCGACACGCGAGGTCGTACCCTGGCTCGTGCCGAGCTCGGCGCGAAGCGCCCGTACCATCCTGACTGCAGCGGCTTTCTCCTCAACAGAGTAGCGGCGTCCCTTGTATACGTGTTGAGCCATGGCTCCATTCCCCATCCGTAACTCGGGAGCCTCCAACAAACCCAGAGCGCTTCAGATGGAGGCGAACGTTTCCAGCGGAACCCAGACATCCTGGGACGAGGCAACGGCTACCTTTCTGCAAGCGAGACATCGTGCATCTGTCCGGTTGGCAGAACGTGCTGCGATCACCGAAGCTGCAATTGCTGCCCAGCGACGGTGGTACGAGACAACCACACCGTGAGCGAGACCCGGCTCCCTTCGCGCACTTCTGTGCAGCAGCTGATTGACCGGCTCGCCAAGCTGGGCACGTGGGTCGGCGGTGGAGAACACCGGACCTGGGTGGGGGCTCCGCTGCGGGTGCATCGACTGTGTGATGAACCGACGTTCAGCATCGTCAACGCCGTGGCGTACGACGGCATGATGGTGTGTGGGAGCCTCAAGCGAAGCCGTTTTCCGGCAGATCTGAACCGAGCGGAAGCCCCGCCTTCAGCTTGGTTTGACGTGGTTGGGGTGAAGGCGACAGGCCATCCGATCCGTAAGGAGCAGGTGGTGCTGAAGGAGCATCTTCACCGGTTGCAACTCTCCCCACGCGGCGGCGGGCGCACCCAACGACGGGCGGTATGGTGCAGGAATGCGTTTATACGGCATCCACAAATCGAGGCTCACCCACCGCACACGTCGCCGCACCGGCCGAACATTCGGCGACCAGCGCGACACAGTCCGCAACCCGCGCTTCGGGCACGAACAACTCCTGCCGCACCCGCTCGCCGTATTCGGCTTGGCCGATGGTGAATCCGGCACGCCTGGCAGCCGCCTCAATGGTGGATGCCGTGCCATAGTCGCTCCCCACCGTCACCACCCGCCTGCGCACGCGGGTGCGTCGCGGGGCACGCTCAACTGCGGCCACAACCGCCGCGCGGTACGCCCGGCTGAGTCCCCCCGTGCCGAGCAGCACGCCGCCGAAGTAACGCACCACTACGGCCACCACGTCGGTCAGCCCGGCACCCTGCAGCCCCTCCAGCATGGGGGTGCCGGCGGTGCCGGCGGGTTCCCCGTCGTCGTTGCTGCGCACCAGGTCGCCGGCTGGTCCAAACACCATGGCGGTGCAGTGGTGCCGCGCTTTCGGGTGTTGCGCCCGCACCTTGGCGATGTGCTCCCGCGCTTCGGCAACACTGCTCGCGGGGAACAGGAAGCACAGAAACGTGGAACGCGAAATCTCAATCTCGGCTCGCGCTGCGCGCGCAACGGTGTCGAACTGTTCGGGGCCGGTTGGGGTGTCGCTCACACCGGCAGTTTACCGCGGGTGCAAGGGGCGGGCGGAGTCGGAGCGGGCAGGCGGGCACGGGCTGCAGGCGGCGGGCACGGGCTGCAGGCGGCGGGCACGGGCTGCAGGTGCCGGGCGGGCGAACGTAGGGCACTGGGTGCCGGATTACCGGGGTCAACGTGGGGTTCCGGGGTGCCGCACAAACGTTGTGCCGAGCGCCTGCGGCAACCGCGATCCACGACCAAGCACCCCTAACGCAACCAGCACAACCGCATACGGAATGCCGTTCACCACATCGATTGAGACGGTGCCGGTGACGAGCTGGAGGGTGGTGCCGAACGCGACCGTGCAGCCGATGAGCACCGAGCAGAGCACCACGAATCGCATGCGACCACGTGAAAGCATGGCAACCACAATGGCAATGAACCCCAAACCGTGCGTCATCATGGGGGTGAACGTGCCCGCGGCGATGAGGGCGAGGTAGGAACCGCCAAGACCGGCACACACCCCCGAGATGAGAACCGCCGCCCCGCGAGTGCGTTCGACTGATCCGCCGAGGCGGTGGAGGGTGTGAGGGTCGTGACCGGCGGCGCGCAGTGCGATTCCCGGGGTAGTGCGCCGCAGCATCCACCCCATGGAGCCGGCGAGGAGCACCGCAGCCACCAGGGTCGCGAGGGGGGTGAGCAGCGGGCCGGCAACCGTGGCGAACGGTTCAGGCAGCCACGCAGCGGCGGGCAAGATGCGTGGCGGCGCGCCAAGGCGCGGGCTGGTGCGACCAAACCACGCCTCGTAGCACACGCTGGTCAGGCCGGAACAGAGCAGGGTCATGGCGAGTCCCACGATCAGCTGATCCAGTGCGAGGCGCACGGCGCACACGAGCGTGACAGCCGCCGCGGCAAGCCCCGCCGCAACGCCGGCCAGGGTGCCGAGGGCAAACGATTGGGTGCGTTCGGTGGTGGCAAACGCGGCAAACGCGGACAACAACAGGGCGCCCTCAAGCCCAAGGCCGAGCATGCCGGCGTGTTCGCCGACGGTTTCCCCAATGGCGGCGAGCAGCAGCGGGAGTGTGCTTGCGAGGCAGGCGAGCAACACGACGCTCAGAAACTCGGGGGTGAACACGCTCATGTGGCCTCGATCCGGGGGGTGCGGGCTGGGCTGCCGCGGCGAGTTGCGGCACGAACCACAACATATTCCACCAGCAGCATACACAGGAGCAGCGCGGCAACAAGCACCAGCAGCACGTCACTGGAGACGCCCTGCTGTGCCGCGGCAACCCGGCCACCCGTCAACAGCACAGCAAATGCCACCACTCCGGGCACCATGCGCAACGGCTGCAACCGGGCCAGGAACACGAACGGCATCACGAGCGCACCATACCCGGGGTTCCAGTTCGCCCGCAGGTAGCCCCACTGCCCCAGTGTGTCGAGGGCCGCCGCGAGTCCGGCGAGAGCCCCGCTCGCCAACAACACCCCAATAATCAGGATGCCCGGGGCAATCCCAGCGTGCCTCGCCGCCCGCGGGTTGCCACCATAGACGTCCACCCGCAACCCGAGCGCGCTGCGATGAATGAGCAGGTGCAACCCCACCGGCACGAGCAGCGCCACAATCAACCCGGCCTGCACTCGCGTGCCGGGGAGGTAGGGCAGCAGGTTTGCAAGGGCTAGCACGGGGGTTTGCGGGGTGTTGACGCTCGGGTCGGCAAACACGTGTTTGATGAGCAGGTTCACCACATTCACCGCCAAGAATGACATCATGAGCGTGGTGATGACCTCGTTGGTGCCGGTGCGTGCCCTGAGCCAGGCGGGCACGAGCGCCCACAGGGCACCGGCGAGCATGGCGAGCACGGTGAGCAGCACGGTGGCGACCGCTGCGGGCAGTGCCGCGAACAGTGCCGGGCCGCACCCCGCGCTCACCACCGCCCCCAGCAGAAACTGGCCATCGGTGCCGAGATTCCACAGCCGCGCCCGGAACGCGACGATGAGCGCCGCACCGATCAGCAGCAGGGGCGTGGCGGCGACGAGACTCTGCTGCCAGCTCACCCCCAAGATGCCGTGCCTGATCACATCGGCAAGAAATTGGCCGGGGTCGTAGCCGAGCAGGAGGAGCAGCAGGCCGCTGAGGATGAGCGCGACCAGCGGGGAGAGCAGCGCGGTTGCGGCGGCACGCAACCCGGTTGCTGCGGCACGCAGCGTGGCGGTCATGCGGGTTCCGCCAGCATGAGTCGAGCAATCTGTTGCACTGTTGTGCTGGTTTCGGAGGTGCCGGTGTCGG
>CAYTSH010000143.1:0-5326 GCA_964440395.1 uncultured Microbacteriaceae bacterium | reverse complement strand
ACCTCGAGCCCGGCGCAGACCACATCATGCTGTTCAACATCGCGAAGCCCCTGCTCGAAGGCGACACGGTCCCGCTCACGCTGACCTTCGAAGATGGTTCAACCGTCGAGCTGCTCGCACCCGTGCGCGCAACTGCTGCAGACGGAAGCCACCAGCAGGATCACGCATCGGAGCACGCGCACAGCGACACCCCCAGTACGGTCGCCACACCGTAGCCCGCTGAGCCGCGGGTTACGCCACAATCTCCGGCGTAGCCCGCGGCGCGGCCAGCCGCTGCGCGAACGCAGACTCGTAGAGACACACCGCAGCCGCGGTGGCCAAGTTCATGGACTCGGCCCGACCAAACAGTGGCACCTGCAACGCTCGATCAGCACGCGCGACATCCTCAGCACTCAACCCGCGCGCTTCGTTCCCAAACACCCACAGCGCAGGGGCTGCAAGCACCCCACTCTGGCGCGCGTCAAGCAGGCTCTCGCCGCGAATATCCGCAGCAAACACCCCCAACCCGGCCTCGCGTGAGCGGGCAATCACATCACCCAGCTCCGCCTCGACAGCGATGGGCACATGAAACAACGAACCGGTCGTGGAGCGCACCACCTTTGGGTTGTACAGATCGACACTGCGACCGGCGAAAATAACCGCATCGGCACCGGCGGCATCAGCGGCGCGAATAATTGTGCCCGCATTGCCCGGGTCGCGCACCTCCTGCAACACAACCACAAGCTTCGGGGCATCGGCAAACACTCGCCGCAGCGCAACCGGAAACTGTTTACACACCGCCAGGATCCCCTGCGGCGTCACCGTGTCCGCCATGGCGTCGATAACCTGCTCGGTCGCAAACTCAACCGGCAACCCGGCGGCATCGGCGAGCTCAATCAATTCAGGATGCCGTTCCAACGCGGTCGGTGTGCCAAAGAACTCCGTGAGCAGCTCGGGCCGGTACGTGAGTGCCTCACGCACCGCTTGGGGCCCCTCGAGCAGGAAATACCCACTCTGGAGTCGGGCAGTTTTTTGCGACAGTTGCGCAATGGCGCGCACACGGGCGTTGCGGGGATTTTCGAGCATAGTGACCATCCTAGTTGTGCCGATTCGGGTGGAAGAAAACGAAAAACGCCCCGCCGAGCCGGCGGGGCGTTTTTCGTGATCGGCTAGGCCGAAACCTTCTGCGCGGAGGTGTCTGCCGGAAGCGCCTGGCGAGCAAGCTCAACCAGTTTCGCAAACGTAGCCGGCTCGTGCACTGCCAGGTCGGCGAGCATGCGGCGGTCAACCTGGATGCCGGCAAGGCCGAGACCCTGAATGAAACGGTTGTACGTCATGCCGTTCGCGCGCGACGCCGCGTTAATCCGCTGGATCCACAGGCGACGGAAATCGCCCTTGCGCTGACGACGATCGCGGTACTGGTAGACGAATGAGTGAATCGTCTGCTCTTTCGCTTTGCGGTACAGGCGTGAACGCTGACCACGGTAGCCTTTGGCGCGTTCGAGAATGACGCGGCGTTTCTTATGAGCGTTTACCGCCCTTTTTACTCTAGCCATTTACTTGACTCCTTCTTGAATACGAACTCGGTGGGTGTTAGCCGCGACCGAGAAGCTTGTTAGCAACCTTGGTGTCAGCCTTCGACAGCACCTGGTCTTGGTTCAGACGGCGGGTGCGGTGGCTCGACTTGCTTTCGAGGTTGTGGCGCATACCAGCCTGCTGCTTCTTCAACTTGCCGGAGCCAGTGATTTTGAAACGCTTCTTGGCGCCCGAATGGGTCTTCATCTTAGGCATTATTTCTCCTCTATTGGTGTTGCCACCGTGTGACAAACATCGTCGTGTTACTCAGCTGCGTCGGCAGCCGGTTCGGCTGCGTGCTTTGCCGATGGCTTAGCTGATGCCCGCTGCGCATTGGCTTCAGCTTTCGCCTCTGCCTTGTTTTTCAGCGGTGAAATCACCATCACCATGTTTCGGCCATCAATTGTTGGTTTCGACTCAACCACGCCAAACGCCTGGACGTCCTCCGCAAATTTCTGCAGCAGACGAACCCCCTGCTCCGGACGTGACTGCTCACGACCGCGGAACAAGATCATCGCTTTCACCTTGTCACCGGCTTTCAAAAAGCCTTCGGCGCGTTTGCGCTTGGTTTCGTAGTCGTGCGTGTCAATTTTCAGTCGAAACCGAACCTCTTTGAGGACCGTGTTCGCTTGATTACGACGGGCTTCCTTCGCTTTCTGAGCAGCCTCATACTTGAACTTGCCGTAATCCATGATTTTGGCAACCGGCGGTTTCGAATTTGGTGCAACCTCCACCAGATCGAGATCTGCCTCAGCTGCAAGACGCAATGCAACCTCAATTGCCACCACGCCAATCTGCTCGCCGCCCGGACCAACCAGGCGAACTTCAGGGACGCGGATGCGCTCATTTGTACGGGGATCGCTGATGCCCTGCTCCTTCGATAGTTCCGAAAGCCCCTCAACCGGCAATAAGCCGGGCGAGCAACGAACTTGGAGGAAATATACGCGCACAGTGTACGGCGTATACACACCCTAACTGCCCGGAACGAGAGCCCCGGACGGAGTGCAACAACCCGGCAACCTTTTCTAGCGGTGGCGCGGGTGGGATATTCTCCACTTTCGTACGGAAACCAGAACGGCTTCCGAGCCAAAGCAATAGTAGCAGCAGATTAGCGCCGCGGCAAATTCGCGACGCGCCTCACCTACATTGAGCACGTGGCACACCCGCTGCGTGCAGACAGTCGGGAACGGGTGGGCGCAGGTAGCATAGGTGAAGTGTCGGCAGTCGACGACACGCAACCACGGCATCCCGAAAGAAGTTATTGATGACCAACACAGCAGCACACGATCCCCGCGAAGCTGACTACCAGCAGCGTTTCGGCGCCGAACCCACGGCCGCGGAACGGGCAACCCGAGACCTCGCAGACGTTCCGGCAGTCGAAGTCATCACAACCACCGCGGTGCATCTCATGAGCGCAGCCGCAATCAAATGCGGACTCGCCGACAACCCCGAAACGGAGCGGGACCTCGACGAAGCCCGCAAACTCATCAACGCACTTGCCGGCCTCGTCACCGCCGGCGCACCAGAAATCAGCGATATGCATGCGCGCAGCCTCCGCGACGGCCTCCGCTCGCTGCAACTCGCGTTCCGCGAAGCCTCACCCATTGCCGACCCGCACGGCAAAGGTCCCGGCGAAAAATATACGGGACCGGTCAGCTAGCCAACCCCCGGCGCGGGCAGTCGCGGCAACGCCGCGATGAGGTCCGACGTGTATGTTGCCTGCGGCGCGCCCAACACATCCGCCGTGGCACCCTGCTCGACCACTCGACCAGCCCGCATGACCACCGTGTCCTGACACAGCGCGGCAACCGCCGCAAGATCATGCGAAACCATTAGCACGGTCATGCCGCGTTCACGGCCAAGATCCGCCAACAGGCGCAACACCGACAGCCGCGTGGACATGTCAAGCGCACTGACCGGCTCGTCGGCAAGGAGCAAGCGCGGGCGAGAAACAATCGCCCGAGCAATCGCAATGCGCTGCCGCTGCCCCCCAGAAAACTCGTGCGGGTAGCGGGTAGCGCAATCCGCCGCCAGCCCAACCGAGGCAAGCGCCTGCGCAACCCGCTCAGTGCGCTCCGCCCGAGATGCGAGCCGCAAGGAGCGCAGCGGCTCGGCAACAATCGAATCGACCCGCTGCCTTGGATCCAATGACGAAAACGGATCCTGAAACACCATTTGCACCGTGCGCCGAAACGGCCGCAGGGAACGCTGCGTGCGGCCAACAATGGGGGCACCGGCAACCCGGATTGTGCCACTGCTCGGCTGGCGCAACCCCAGCAACAACGACAACAGGGTCGATTTGCCCGCGCCAGACTCCCCCACAATGCCAACATTGCGGCCCTCACGCACACACAGCGACACGCCCTCAAGCACGGCAGCCGCGCCGGGACGATACCGATACGTCACCGCGTCACACGTCACCAGTGCGGATGCCGCGGGCCGTGCCTGCCCACCCGCAGCGGCCTGCCCACCAGCAGAACTCTGCTCACCGGTCACGAACAGCCACCCCCTGCAACAGCGCGTCCAGTTCCCGGGCGCGGGAAACAAGCTCAATAGTGTATGGATGCCGTGGTTGGCTGAGCACCTCGGCTGCACTCCCAGCCTCCACCAGTTCACCCGCCCGCATCACCACGACCCGTTCGCACACGCGGGCAACCACGGCAAGGTCATGGCTCACAAACACCAACCCCATTCCGCGGTCGGTGATGACCGTGTCGATCAGGTCAAGCATGGCGGCCTGCACCGTGACATCAAGCGCGGTTGTGGGTTCGTCAGCGATCAGCACCGCGGGATTGCAGGCGAGCGCCAACGCCAACGCCACCCGCTGGCGTTGCCCGCCAGACACCTCGTGCGGGTAGGCCGCTGCGATCCGATCTGGTTCGGCAAGCTGCACCTCCGTGAGCGCCGCCCGCACCGCCGCCCGCAGCGGCGCCCCGCGCAACCCGCGGAATCGGGCGAGTGGGATCGCAAGCTGTTTTCCGAGCCGCATCAGCGGGTCGAGCGCGCTCAGCGGTTCCTGAAACACCACCGCGGCCACCCGGCCACGCTGGCGAACCCGCACGGCCTCAGGGGCACCGAGCATGTCCACACCGTCCAGCCAGGCATGCCCCGTTGCGATCAGCGCCCTCGGAAGCAATCCAACACTCGCTAGCACCGTCAACGACTTGCCGGAACCAGATTCGCCAATGATACCTAAGCGTTCACCCCGCGCAACCGAAAGGTTCAGGTCACGCAGCAGGTGCGGGGATGAGCCAGCCACGGCATCCCGAATCGCAATCGAAAGCGACTCCAGGCGGATCACGGGAGAATCAGTGTGTGCTGCGTTCACTGGGCACCTCGCCGGGTGGGATCCGCAGCGTCACGCAAGCCATCCGCCAAAAAATTCATACCCAACACCAGCAGCAGCAGGGCAACGCCGGGCGCGATCGCCGCGACGGGAGCGCTCAGCACGGTGCCCTGCGCCGAGTGCAACAGTTGCCCCCAGGAAGGGTTCGGTGGCGGCGCACCCAACCCCAAATACGACAGGCTCGACTCGGCCAGCACCGCAACACCAAACTGCAACGCCAACATGACCGCAACCGTTGGCCAAATGTTGGGCAGCACGTGCCGAACCGCTATGCCCACCTGCGTGGTTCCCGCGGTCCTGGCCGCCTGCACAAACTGCTGCGCGAGCACGCGACGGGCAACCACCCGCACCAATCGCGCCAACACGGCAGACATGGCCAGTCCAATCGCAACCGTGGCGGACGCAAGCGAGGCACCCCTGGCAGCA
>CAYTSH010000142.1:0-5349 GCA_964440395.1 uncultured Microbacteriaceae bacterium | reverse complement strand
TCCAGGTGATATCGACGTTCGGGCTGGTAAGCTCTGCGGCGAGTTTGAGCTGCACCGCAACCGCGGCCTTCATATCGACCGTGCCGCGACCCACCAACACGGCCACCCCCGACTCGACCCGGTCGAGCACGGGAAGATTCTCGTGCACCGGCACCGTGTCCAAATGCCCGGCGATGGCGACCCGGCGTGCACGACCAAGCATGGTTCGCGCAACGATGCAATTGCCGATGCGTTCCACCAGCAGATGCTGAGCCGGGGCAAGTGCCCGCTCAATCGCATCGGCAAGCGTCCCCTCGTTGCCGGAAACCGATTCGATGTTGCAGATGGTTCGGGTAATTTCGGTTGCAGAAGCGCCCAGATCAATACCGGCTAACGTCGTCATGTCACCAAGTGTAGTATTCCACGGGTTCCCGAGGAGCGTGCCCGGGCAGCGGGTACACTTGGAGGATGCCTTCACGACTTGAGCGCCGCGCTGCAGTGGCGGGCTACACCATGCTCGCGCCGAGCCTCTTCGGCGTGGCTGTATTCCTTGTGCTTCCCGTGGTGGTGGTTGCTTGGCTGAGTCTGCAATCCTGGAACCTGATCGGCCCCATCCAACCCGTGGGGTTGCGAAACTACGCTGAGCTCGGTGGCGACGCCTCATTCTGGCACTCGCTGCGCATCACCGGCGTGTTCGCATTGATCGTCATTCCGCTGCAGGTGGGCTTGGGGCTCTTCGCCGCCATCCTGCTGACCCAACGGCTACCCGGATCCACCTTCTTTCGGGCGGTGTTCGTGCTGCCCTGGATTGCTTCGCCGTTCGCCCTCGGCGTGGTCTGGTCATGGATCTTCGCGCCCACAGGCGGACTGCTCAACACCCTCACCGGGCGCTACATCGAGTGGCTGACCTCACCAAACCTCGTGATCCCCGCGGTCGCTGCGGTGATCGTGTGGCAGTACGTCGGCTATGTCACGCTGTTTTTCGTTGCCGGACTGCAAAACATTCCGCAGCACCTCATCGACGCCGCCCGAATCGACGGGGCGGGTGCGTTGCGGCTGTTTTGGAGTGTCAAACTTCCGCTGCTGCGACCGACGATGTTCTTTGTTCTGGTGACCTCGACCATCAGTTTTTTTCAGCTGTTCGACCAGTTCTACGCCCTCACCAAAGGTGGGCCATTCACCCTGACCGATCAGGGCACTATCGGCCGCACCGACGTGGTGGGAATGCACATCTACACCGAAGCGTTCCTCACCTTCCACGTCGGAAAATCCGCGGTCATGGCCGTGGTGCTGTTCTCGCTGCTCGTCGTGATCACCGTCGCGCAGAACCTGTACTTCAGAAAGCGAACCGTCTATGACCTTACGTAACCGGGCCCTGCTTATCTACCCATTACTGCTGCTCGGCATGGTGATCACCCTAACCCCATTTCTCTTGAGCGTGCTCACCGCGTTCAAAACGCCGGCACAGTTTGCAAGTGAATCACCCCTGGCCTTGCCCAGCCCCTGGACGCTCGACAACTTTGCGCAGCTGCTGGGCTCCAGAACCACCTTTCTTCGCTCCATCTGGGTCACCGCGGCAATGACCGTCACGGTCACCATCAGTCAGCTGGTCAGTTCTTCGCTAGCGGCCTACGCGTTCGCGCACATCCGGTTTGCCGGGCGTGAACTGCTGTTCTGGGTGTATCTCTCCGCCTACATGGTGCCAAACATGGTGCTCATTGTGCCGCTGTATCTGATGATGACCGAGTTGGGGTTGCGCAACACGTTCTGGAGCCTCGTACTGCCGTTCATGTTTGCCAGCCCCTACGCAATTTTCTTGCTGCGCGAATACTTTCGGGGCATTCCGCGCGACCTCATTGACGCTGCCACCCTCGACGGTGCCGGGCACTGGAGAATCTTGAGCACGATGATTCTGCCGCTGTCAAAACCCATCCTGAGCACGCTGGCGCTCATCACGGTGGTGAGCCAATGGAATAGTTTCCTCTGGCCGCTTGTTGTCACAACAGGTAACAAATGGGGTGTCATAACGGTTGCGACCGCTAGCCTGCAATCACACTACAACGGCAACTGGACGCTGGTGATGGCTGGCACCACACTCGCAATGCTGCCGCTTCTGGTGTTGTTTTTGATTTTTCAAAGCAACATCGTGCAATCGAACTCGCTCACCGGAGTGAAGTTAAGGAAACACACATGCGTGAACATCGACAAACTCGCAACGAAACGGCTGGGGCAGCTGCGGCAACCCCACCCGCGAGAGCGCACCGCAAGCTGCTCCGCAGCGTTGCCGGAATTGCCGGTACCGCGGCACTCGGGGCACTGCTACTCGGCGGCTGCGCGGAACCCAGCGGCGAGAATGCCGCCGACGGCAAAACAACCATCACGTTCCGGCTCTGGGACGAAACCGTAGCAAAAGCATACGAAGAATCAATCGCAGCGTTTGAGGCCACCCACGAAAATATTTCGGTGGAACTGAACATTGTGCCGTGGGCTGATTACTGGACGAAACTGCGCACGGATGTTGCCGGCAATAGCGCCGATGACGTGTTCTGGGTGAACAACTCCTACTTTGGTGCCTACGCTGACAACGGCAACCTGGTGAACATCACCGAAACCCTCGGTGACGCTGCGTCCGCAGCGTGGGAACCGAGCGTCGTGAAGCAATTCACCCGCGAC
Source organism: uncultured Microbacteriaceae bacterium (assembly GCA_964440395.1). Taxonomy (GTDB): domain Bacteria; phylum Actinomycetota; class Actinomycetes; order Actinomycetales; family Microbacteriaceae; genus CAYTSH01. The sequence goes on along the minus strand of CAYTSH010000142.1, from coordinate 2,697 downwards.
GGCTCGCTCTGGGGCATTCCGCAGCTGTACGACGCTGGCATTGCCGTGTACTACAACGAAGAACTCCTCGCCAAAGCCGGGGTTCAGCCCGCAACGCTCGACACACTGGTGTGGTCGCCCACCACCCCGGCCGATGACACCTATCTTGAGGTAGCCAAACAGTTGACGCTGGATAAGGCCGGCAAAAACGCCGCCGACCCGGCGTTTGACGGCACACCCGTGCAATACGGCACGAGCATCGCAAACGACCTCCAAGGCATCCTCTTGCCGTTCATCGGCTCAAACGGTGGCACCTACCAAGACGGTGACACCTTCACCTTCAGCGACCCCAAGACCGTGCAAACGTTCGAATACCTCCAAAACGCCATCACGGTTGCGCACGTCGGCCCCTCGGCGGCTGACACCAACACCAACGGCGATTTCGCCCGTGACGCCTTCCTGCAGGGCAAGGTCGCAATGTTCCAGTCCGGAATTTACAACCTCAAGAACGTCAGCGAAGGCGCCTCATTCAAGTGGGGCGTTGCGAGCATTCCAAGCGGCCCGGCCGGGAAAGTCTCCGTCACAAACGGTGTTGTGGTCGCTGGAAACAGCGCATCGAAACATCAGGACGAGGTGACCGAATTCCTCACCTGGCTCGGCTCCGCAGAGGGCAACGGCTACCTGGGCAGCACGGGAGTGTCAATCCCGGGTGTCACCGCGGCGCAAGATTCGTTCAACGAATACTGGGCAGCGAAAAACGTCAACATTGCGCCATTCTTTGACGTGATCGCTGACGGGCAGACAATTGCCGCACCGCAGGGCGCGAACTTCGCAGCCGGATACGCGGCGTACAGCCCAATCTTCCAGGAAATCTTCGCCGGATCAATCACACCCAAAGAAGGCCTCAGCGCCGCAGAAAAAGCTGCGAACGCCGCAATAGCCGAATAACCACACCGTACCGGGTGTGGGTGGTCGCCGGCGGCACGGCACCACCCACACCCGGTACGCTTATTTGTATGACTTCAACACAACGCGCAGCCTGGGGTTATGGGCTGCAAACGGTAGCTTCAGACGGTACGGTGCTCGACACGTGGTTTCCGGACCCGCAACTCGGCGACATTCCCCAGGGACGCGATCCATGGATTGTGCCGGCCGAGATAAGCGCCCACGCGGGCGACGATCCCCGCAGGGACGTGACCCTGGTGGCTGTCACCGTCACGAGCGATCTCGACGCGCCCGTAGCATCCACCAGCGATGCCTACCTGCGTCTCCACCTCCTCTCCCACCTGCTGGTCACGCCAAACTCCATTAGCCTGGATGCCCTGTTCGCCCACCTGCCCACGGTCGCCTGGACGTCGGCCGGGCCGGTGCATTTGGACGCCCTCAACCGGCTTCGACCCGGGTTGCAGCGTGCCGGCATCACGATCCACGGTATTGACAAGTTCCCGCGTCTGCTCGATTACGTGACACCCACCGGGGTGCGGATCGCCGACGCGGCTCGCGTGCGGTTGGGCGCGTATCTGGCTCCGGGCACGACGGTGATGCACGAGGGGTTTGTGAACTTTAACGCGGGCACGCTTGGCCAGTCGATGGTGGAGGGGCGCATCTCGCAGGGTGTGGTGATTGGCGACGGTTCAGACATCGGTGGCGGGGCATCCATTATGGGGACGCTTTCTGGTGGTGGCCAGCATCGGGTGCGCATCGGGCAGCGTTCGCTGCTCGGCGCAAATTCTGGCATCGGCATTTCGCTCGGCGATGACTGCGTGGTGGAGGCTGGCCTGTATGTTACCGCCGGCACGAAGGTGGTGTTGCGGGACGGCAGTGTGGGGCCGGACGGTTCCGCACGGACGGTGAAGGCGGCAGAGCTTTCCGGCAGTGACCAGCTGCTGTTTCGACGAAACTCAACCTCGGGCGTTGTCGAGGTGAGCCCGCGCAGCGGTCACGGCATCACGTTGAATCCGCTGCTGCACGCCTGACCCGCCGCCCCGCTGCGCGGCCTAGGCCGAGTGTTTCGGCAGGTCGCGCAGCGTGGCACCCGTGTAGAGCTGCTGCGGGCGACCCAGTTTTGTGTTGGGGTCGCTGTGCAGTTCTCGCCAGTGTGCGATCCAACCGGGCAGTCTGCCGATCGCAAAGAGCACGGTGAACATTCTTGTGGGAAAGCCCATCGCTTTGTAAATCACGCCGGTGTAGAAGTCAACGTTCGGGTACAGTTTGCGTTCCATGAAATAGTCGTCGCTCAGCGCAATGTCTTCGAGTTCTTTGGCCAGATCAAGCAGCGGATCGTTGACTCCGAGTGCTCGCAGCACCTCGTCGGCGCTTTCTTTCACAATCATGGCGCGCGGGTCGTAGTTTTTGTAGACGCGGTGGCCGAATCCCATGAGGCGCACGCCGGCGTCTTTGCGTTTTACCCGTTCGACGAATGATTTCACACCCTCGCCGGAATCGCGAATCTGGGCGAGCATGTCGAGCACCGCCTCGTTGGCGCCGCCGTGTAGCGGACCTGACAGGGCGTTGATGCCGGCCGAAACGGATGCGAAGAGGTTCGCGCCGGTGGAGCCGACCAGGCGAACCGTTGAGGTGGAGGCGTTTTGTTCGTGGTCGGCGTGCAGGGTGAAAATGCGGTCGAGAGCGCGTGCGAGCACCGGATTGGGCTGGGTGTCTTCGCAGGGCGTGCCAAACATCATGTGCAAAAAGTTCGCAGCATACGAGAGCTTGTTT
>CAYTSH010000141.1:0-5565 GCA_964440395.1 uncultured Microbacteriaceae bacterium | reverse complement strand
AATCTCAGCGCCGGTATTCCGCGCACCGCTGATGATGTTGAGGAGTGGATTGCTCGGTTGCGCTCGTAGCGGCGCAGCGGCGCAGCGGCGCGAACCGGCTGTGTGGCGACTGCCGCGGGCGCAGCTAGCGGGCGGTGATGCCGTTAACTGGTGGTGCCGCCCCGGTGTTCTTGAAGGAGTGCGCGGGCGGCAGCCCGGTGTTCACCTTCCACGTAGACGTCGTAGCTCGCCGCCACCGTGTGTTGGTGTGACTGGTAGGTGCGGCGGTTGGGGTTGAGACTGTAGAGGAGGACGTTCACAAACACGCCGGCGCCGGCGCCAATCAGGATCCCGGCGAGCATGACGATGAGGGTGTTTGATCCTGCCATTTGCGCAAAGCTGAGCGCAAACCCGACGAGCAGCCCGAGAATGCCACCGGTGATTGCGCCACTCAAAGCCACGTTTGCGCTCGAAAGTTTCCCGGTCACGTGCTCCACCGTTTTGAGGTTGTTTCCAACGATGCTGGTGGTGTGTAGCGGCAGGCCATGAGCGGCGAACAGGCGCACTGTTTGCTGCGCGGACTGGTAGGTGCGGTGCGAGCTGATGGGTTCGCCTTCTGGCAGTGCGTCATGTGCGGTGATGTGATCGGGGAGGGTGGTGTTTGTGTCGCTCATGCGTTCTATTGTCCCATGCGGCTTGGCTGGGGTTGATACCGCACCCGGCGCTGAGGTTCGGCTCACACCCGGCGCTGTGGTTCGGCTCACACCGACGCGCAGAGGGTGGGGGCAACTGCTGGAGAGTGGTGTTGGGGAAAAGCGTTGGTGAGCACTGTTGTGCACACTGTTGGGGAGGAACCGTTGGGGGGATTCCGCGGCGTTTGAACCGTTGTGCGCTGATTCATCTTTGCGGGGTAAGTTAGTGGTGTGAGTACTTCGAGAGTGTTTGTGGGTCGGCTTGCGGGTTGTGGCGTGTTTGACCCGGTCGGTGACCGTGTGGGTCGTGTTCGCGATGTGATTGCGGTGTATCGTGCGACGCAGGCGCCCCGGGTGGTGGGTCTTGTGGTTGAGATTCCGGGGCGAAAGCGTGTGTTTGTGTCGATCGGGCGCATCACGTCGATTGGTGCTGGCCAGGTGATTACGACCGGGTTGATTAATGTGCGGCGGTTTGAGCAGCGTGGTGGTGAGGTTCGGATTATTTCTGAGATTCTGGGTCGCCCGGTTGATTTGGTTGCCGATTCTGCTGAGGTGGTGATTGAGGATGTTGCGTTGGAGCGTTCGCGTGCCGGAGTGTGGGAGATTAGTGAGTTGTTTGTGCGGCTGCCGAGGAGCGGTGCGGCGCCGTTCCGCCGGGGCAGCACAACGTTTGTGCCGTGGGCTGCGGTGCGGGAGAAGTCTGTTCCTGGGCAAGCGCAGTCTGCGGAGCATTTAATTGCAACGTTTGCGGATTTGAAGCCCGCGGATTTGGCGAGCACGCTGCTTGATTTGCCACGCGAGCGCATGTTTGACGTGGTGAATGAGTTGCCGGATGATCGTCTTGCCGATGTGCTTGAGGAGATGGCTGAGTCGGATCAGCTGATTATTTTGGCAGCGATTGGTGACGCCCGGTCGGCGGATGTGCTGGACAATATGCAACCTGATGATGCCGCGGATTTGATTGCCCAGCTACCGCAAGCGAAGGGTGAGCGCCTGTTGACGCTGATGGAGCCTGAGGAGGCGCAGGATGTTCGGATGTTGCTCACGTATGGCCACGATACTGCTGGTGGTTTGATGAGCCCGGACCCGATTGTGCTTTCTGCGGAGGCGACTGTTGCGGAGGCGCTTGCCATGATGCGCCGGTTGGAGTTGGCACCGGCCATGGCGGCCGCGGTGTGTGTGACGCTGCCACCGTATGAGACTCCGACCGGCAAGTTTTTGGGGGTGGTTCATTTTCAGCGGATGTTGCGTTATCCTCCGCATGAGCGTTTGGGTGGTTTGCTTGACGAGGGGTTGGAAGTCCGGGCGGACATGTCGGCTGCCGAGGTTTCGCGCATGCTGGCGAGCTACAATTTAGTTTCTGTTCCGGTGGTGGATCGGGAGGATCGCCTGGTTGGCGTGGTGACGGTGGATGACGTGTTGGATCATCTTTTGCCTGATGATTGGCGAAGCCAGGACGGCACCCGTGGTGATTCGGGCGATGCTTCGGCTGGGGGTGTTGCATGATGGCACGCAACACGCGTTCTCAGGAGTCGTTCGACGCGCCCCGCAGTGTGCGCCGTTCTCCGAAGGAGCGTCGCAGTTCGGGGAACGAGTCGTTTGGGCGTTGGACTGAGGGGATTGCACGAGCCATGGGTACGCCGTGGTTTTTGCTTGGGTTGACCCTTTTTTGTGCTGCGTGGTTGGTGTGGAACACGTTTGCTCCTGAACAGTGGCGTTTTGATTCGGCGTCGATTGGTTTCACTGCGCTTACGCTGATTCTTTCGTTGCAGGCGTCGTATGCGGCGCCGATGATTTTGTTGGCACAGAACCGTCAGGATGATCGGGATCGGGTGCAGATGGAGCAGGATCGTCAGCGGGCGGAGCGCACCTTGGCGGATACTGAGTATCTTGCCCGTGAGGTGGTTGCGTTGCGTTTGGCGTTGAACGAGCTTGCGAGCAGGGATAGCATCCGTGCGGAGCTGCGGGCGGTGCTGGAGGAGTTTGAGCAGCGGCAGCAGGTTTTGTTGCGGGAGACGCCTCGGTTGGATGAGGGAGTTGTGGGCGACAATGTCTGACGGTTTTTCGGGTGGCGGCGAGCACACTGCTTTGCGTGACCGAGTGTTTTCGGCTTTGGCGACGGTGATTGATCCGGAGTTGCGCCTTCCGCTGGTTGATTTGGACATGATTGCTGCGGTGACTGTCGAGGGCGATCCATTGGTGGATGCCGGGGTGCTGATCCGGGTTGGGGTGCGTCTCACTGTGGTTGGCTGCCCCGCCGCTCGGGAGATTGAACGCTCGGTTATCGATGTGGTTCGTGCGGTTCCCGGGGTGGCTGAGTGTGTGGTGGAGCTTTCTGTGATGAGCGCAGAGCAACGCACGGCGCTCGTTGACAGGTTGCGTGGCGGACGGGCTCGGGTGAACGCGTTCCAACCTGGCGGGCTTACGCGAGTGATCGCGGTGACAAGTGGTAAGGGTGGTGTGGGCAAGTCGACGGTCACCGCGAATCTTGCGGTGATTCTGTCGCAGCGTGGGCTGCGGGTGGGAATTGTTGACGCGGACATTTTCGGGTTTTCGATTCCTGCATTGTTGGGGTTAGCCACGGCTCGTGGCGGCACGGTTCGCCCGACTCGTGTTGGGGATTTGATGTTGCCGCCGGTGGCTTTTGGCGTCAAGGTGATTTCGATTGGCATGTTTCTGCCTGAGGATGATTCGGTGGGTGCCGTCTCGTGGCGGGGCCCTATGCTGCATCGCACGCTGGAGCAGTTTCTGAGTGAGGTGTTTTTTGGCGACCTTGACGTGCTGCTGCTCGATTTGCCACCGGGGACGGGTGATGTGGCGATTTCGCTGGGGCAGCTCCTCCCCAATGCCGAGGTGTTGGTGGTTACCACGCCGCAGCCTTCTGCGGCTGATGTGGCGGTGCGCAGCGGGGTGGTGGCTCGCCAAACCGGCCAGAAGGTAATTGGGGTGGTGGAGACAATGTCGGCGATGAGTCTTGCAGACGGTGCCACGTTTGCTCCGTTCGGTTCTGGCGGGGGCGCAGCGGTTGCCCAAGCTTTGAGTGCTGCAGAATTTGGCGATGTGCCGTTGCTGGGCCAGATACCGCTGAGCGTTGCGCTGCGCGAGGGCGGGGATGCGGGCAAACCCGTTGTGCTTGCCGATCCAAGCGACAGTGCGGCACTTGCGCTGGAGGAGGTTGCGGATTCGTTGCTACGACTGGGATCTTCATTGGTGGGTCGCAACTTACCGATGAGCCCTCGGTAGTCGAGCAGGGCGTTAGTCGTGCTGAGATTGCCCGCTCGTTAGGGGTGCATCGCTCGACGATCACGCGGGAGTTACGTCGCGGATCGTGGCAACCCGAACACGATCACGCGAACCTCCGCCCGTACCTTCGGAACCGGCTTGACACGCGTGATCCACACGAACGCCGTCGCTTCTGTCACGGTTGATAACGGCAGCGAGTTCGCGTTGCACTTCAGACTAGAACCGGGGCAAACGACTTTGAAATGGCCCTGTAGAATCATCACCATGACTACAGCACCTGAAGACTCCCAAGAGACACCAGCAAACATCCCCCACACAGTGACCGCGAGAATCGCGTGCACGAACCCTCAGTTCCTTCAAACCGCACGGGTCGAGCTCGCAAAACTGGCTGCAGCGACCCTGCAAGAGCCAGGGTGCACACAATTCGCAATTTTCGAGGAGCACAACTCCCCCGGATCATTCATCATGTGGGAATCGTTCGTGGATCACGCGGCGTTCGAGCAGCATTTCACCTATCCCCACACGGTGAATTACGTCGCACAGCAACTCACGACGGTAGTCGAGTACTGGGCCGCTTCACCGCTGCTTTCAGAATAATGTCAAAGTCGAGCACTGTACCGTTGCACGCTCATCAAAACTTCCAAGACCCAACAGGCGCATGCCCGCGAAGCAATTCATGCAACTCGTCACGCTTTGCCCGGTACGCCGCAATTTTCCGGGTCAGCGCCTCGTCGCTCTCCTGCACTTGCGCAATGTGATCCCGGAGATTGTCCTGATGCGCAACGAGCATGCTGAGGCGGTCGGCGACGCTCCGCTCGCCCTGCTCACGTAACTCCGCACAGCGTTTCATCTGACGAATGGGCATGCCGGTCGCGCGAAGCCTGTGAGCCGTCACCCCAAGCTTCGCCGCCATTACGGTAGCGGCGTCCTTCTGCCCATTCATCGGTTTGTTTAGCAAGGACGGCGCCCACCAGCCTGGTGATTACGTCACGGTTCGGGAACATCCCCACCACGTCCATACGTCGCCTGATCCCACGTCAACGTTCGGCGCAATTGTTCGGGTATCTCAATAGCGCCACCGCGAAATTCGCTTCTAACCCCGGAATCTAATCGGAAGCGCAACACCTTGTAGGTTGTGGGTATTCAGATCACACCAAGAAGGGGTTGCACTTCCTTGACCACACAGTACCGACATTGAGTGTCTGATGGCCGGATCGAGATTCAGAAATTGTTTGAGCAGGGCGTTAGTCGTGCTGAGATTGCCCGCTCGTTGGCGGTGCATCGCTCGACAATCACGCGAGAGTTACGCCGCGGATCATGGCAACCAGAACACGATCACGCGAACCTCCGCCCGTACCTTCGGAACCGGCTTGACACGCGTGATCCACACGAACGCCGTCGCTTCTGTCACGGTTGATAACGGCAGCGAGTTCGCGTTGCACTTCAGACTAGAACCCGGGCGTGGTCAGTGACACACTTTTTCCGTGCTAGAGTTGAAAGGTATCGCGGGGTGGAGCAGTTCGGTAGCTCGCCGGGCTCATAACCCGGAGGTCGTAGGTTCAAATCCTGCCCCCGCAACTATGAAGTCGCAGCAATACGACACTGCGGCACAAGAAGTCCCGGCCTTTCAGGCCGGGACTTCTTCGGCCTA
>CAYTSH010000140.1:0-5598 GCA_964440395.1 uncultured Microbacteriaceae bacterium | reverse complement strand
GGGTCGTCTTGTAGCTTGCGCAGGTTTGAGTCGATCTGTGCGATGAGTTGCGGTTGCAGGATCATCAGGGTGCCCACGCCAACGAAGAAAATGCCGAATGTCAAAATGAGAACGGTGACACCGGTGATTTTTGCGCGCAGCGAGATGGATTCCCACCGGCTTGCAAACCGTGATTCTTGCATCAGTGTGTGCTACACATCGACCTTGAGCATGTAACCGAAACCGCGTTTGGTTTGAATGAGGGGGCCGTCGGAGTGCTGCTCAAGTTTGCGCCGCAGGTAGGAGATGTAGGATTCCACAATGCCGGCGTCGCCGTTGAAGTCGTATTCCCAGACATGGTCCAGGATTTGCGCTTTGCTGAGCACCCGGTTGGGGTTGAGCATCAGGTAGCGCAGGAGTTTGAACTCGGTTGGGCTGAGTTCGACGTTCGTGTTGTGAATGAACACTTCGTGGGTGTCTTGGTCCATGCGCAGCGGCCCCACAGCAATTTGGGCATCGTCGTCGTCTTGAACGGTGCGCCGCAGAATTGCTTTGATGCGGGCGACGATTTCGTCGAGGCTGAACGGTTTGGTGACGTAGTCGTCACCGCCAACGGTGAGCCCCGTAATTTTATCTTCGGTTTCGTCTTTTGCCGTGAGGAAGAGGATGGGGGAAGTGTACCCCGAGCTGCGCAGTCGTTTCGTGACGCTGAACCCGTTCATGTCTGGCAGCATGACATCCAAAATGATGAGGTCCGGCTCGTCTTCGAGCACAGCGGTGATGGTTTGCGCGCCGTTGCTTACCGCGCGCACCCCGAACCCTGCAAAACGCAGGCTGGTCGTGAGTAGGTCGCGAATGTTTGGTTCATCGTCGACAATGAGTATGCGTGGTCCATCGTTCATGTCCCAATTATCTGGCAAAACGCTGGATGATGTCTGATGAATTTGTTAGGTATACCTTTGTTGCTGTGCCTCCGGGGCTGAATTTCAGCTGAAACGTAGCTGATTTTGGGGTGGAGGTTTGATGTTAGTGGTCGAGCAAATTGGTGTGTGGCTGCGGCGTGTGGGCCCACTCAGCGGGTGCGTGGTGCGAGCGTGGTGCGAGCGTGGTGCGAGCGTGGTGCAAGCGTGGTGCGACCGCGGTGCGGCCGTGATGCGACCGTTTCGCGGAAATTTGACCAATTGTAGGTAATTTTCAGCCCAAACTACCGGGAATTGGTCAAATTACCGGGAATTGGTGAATTTACTGGGAACTGGGTAGAGCCGAGCCGAGCCGGGCCGAGCCGAGCAGGGCCGGGCCGAGCCGAGCAGGTCCGTGCCACGCCCCAACCTGCCCCTCCCGCAGCCCCGCACCGAGTGGTGCGGCCGTGGTGCGAGCGTTTCGCGGAAATTTGACCAATTGTAGGTAATTTTCAGCCCAAACTACCGGGAATTGGTCAAATTACCGGGAATTGGTGAATTTACTGGGAACTGGGTCGAGCCGAGTGGCGCAGCAGCAGAGCAACCGTGCTACGTGACCGCGGCTGCGTCGAGGATTGTGTAGGAGTATCCCTGTTCGGCCAGGAACCGTTGGCGGTGTTGGGAGAAATCTTGATCAACCGTATCCCGAGACACCAGGGTGTAGAAGCTGGCGCGTTTCGTACCGTCGCCGGGGCGTAAAATCCGCCCGAGACGTTGCGCTTCCTCCTGCCGCGAACCAAAGGTGCCTGAAATCTGAATGGCGACCGAAGCATCCGGTAAATCGACAGAAAAATTCGCCACCTTGCTGACGACCAGCACCGGGCATTCTCCCGCACGAAACGCCGCGAACAGCGCCTCCCGTTCAGCAACCGGTGTCGCCCCGGTCAGTTTCGGCACCTGTAACCGTTCGGCAACCCGGTCAAGCTGATCCAAGTATTGCCCGATGATGAGCACCTGCTCGCCCGCGTGTTTCGCCACCAAGCTGGCGACGGTATCGAGCTTCGCCTTGGCGGTTGCGGCGATTCGGTAGCGTTCGGCATCGGTCGCGGCTGCGTATTCGAGACGGGCATCCTGCGGCATTGTGACCCGAACTTCGAAGCACTCTGCGGGAGCCAGGTAGCCGTCGGCCTCAAGCGATTTCCAGGGTGAGTCAAAACGTTTCGGCCCGATCAGGCTGAACACGTCGCCCTCGCGGCCATCCTCACGCACGAGCGTGGCGGTGAGCCCCAAACGCCGCCGAGCCTGCAGGTCTGCGGTGAGTTGAAAAACGGGGGCGGGCAGCAGGTGCACCTCGTCGTAGATGATCAACCCCCAGTCCAACGCGTCCAGCAGCGACAGGTGGGCGAACCTGCCGCCGCGTTTTGCGGTGAGCATCTGATACGTTGCAATGGTCACGGGGGCGATGCGTTTTTCTTGCCCCGAATATTCGCCGATTTCCTCAGCGACCAGGCTGGTGCGCGCGAGCAGTTCGTCCCGCCACTGCCTGGCTGAAACGGTGTTTGTGACCAGGATGAGCGTGGTTGCGCCGATCGCGCTGAGTGCCCCGGCACCAACGAGCGTCTTCCCGGCGCCGCAGGGCAGCACAACGACCCCGCTGCCGCCGCGTTGAAACGCCTCAATCGCTGCGCGCTGGTAGCTGCGCAGTTGCCAGTCGCCTTCGAGCGTTACCGGGTGGGGGCTGCCGGGGGTGAACCCGGCGGCGTCTTCGGCAGGCCAACCCTGTTTGAGGAGCGCCTGTTTGAGTTGCCCGCGGGCCCACGGCTGGATGGTGAACGTGTGTTCGTCGATTCGTTCGCCCAGAAATTTGCTGATTCGTGGCGTGCCGCTCACTTCGCGCAGCGCGGCGCGATCCTGGGATCGCAGCACGAGCTCTTCGCCCGCCCGTTCGATGCGTAACCGACCAAACCGCGCCACCGTTTCGTCAATGTCTATCCGCACCGCTTGCGGAATTTCGAACTTGCTGTAGCGCTCCAGCGTTTCGATCATTTCCGCGGCGCTGTGACCGGCGGCGCGCGCATTCCACAGCCCCAATCGGGTAATCCGGTAGGTGTGCATGTGTTCCGGCGCGCGCTCCAACTCGGCGAACACCGCAAGTGCGTGCCTCGCCTCTTCCGCCGCAGGGTGGGCGACCTCCAGCAGCACGCTGCGGTCGCTCTGTACGATCAGTGGCCCGAGTGACATAGCGATTTAGTCTACGCGCTCGGGCTGATATTGGTCACCTGGGTTATCCAGGGCAGTGGCAGGGTGCGTTCAACCTCGGTGGTTTGGTCGAGGCCGCGCACCCGGTTTGCACTCAGGTTGGTCGGAATAATGACGAACTCGTGCAGGCTGCCGGTTGGGGTGCGCACGCTCACGGTGACGGCGTTTTTCGTTTTTACCGCGTGTTGGAGCGCGGCGATGGTGCCGTGTGGGTCTGCCTGCGCGTGTTGTTGTTTCAGGGTTGGGGGTTGGCGGATGTGTTCGATTTGCTGTTGCACCGAACTGGTCGTGTCTGCGGCGCTCGATTGGGGGGTGGATGCCGTGGGTGCGTCGTGAAACAGCGCCGCGTAGCGTGCCTCCCGCAGCACCCGCCCCACCACGTCGGGACCGAATCGCGTTTCGAGCTGGTTCCCGTGCCGCTCCAGTCCGAGCATGCGAAGCGCCCGGTCTACGAGGAGCGTTTCGAGGAGATCTTGGCGTCGGACGTGGAGGAGGGTGCCGAGCGGTTCACCGGTTGTGGATCGGTGCGGTTTGAGTTCAATGTTGCTTAACTGTTCGGCGACGGCGTGCACCAGGTATGCGAGTGGTTGGGGTATGCCGCTGAGTGAATGCTGTTCGATGGTTGCGAGCAGCGCCGTTTCCGCTTCGGTGGCTTCCAATCCCAGCAGCGGTTGGGTGCTGAAGGCGCGCAACACGCTCGCCTCGGTAACCAGGTAGCGGGGTGCGAGGCCGGGCTCGGCCAGGTCGGCGAATCCGCGTATCTGCTGGTCTGTTGCGGGGTTGAGGGGACCCGGCGCAATCAGGGTGAGATCTGGCAGCGCGTAGACGCGTGCGGTTTCTTCGGGAAAAAGTCGTGCTGCGTGTTCAACTGCGGCAGCCGTTTCGGCGAGGGCGAGGCTGGAGGCTGGGCTGCAGGCCCCTGACGGGCCGAGGACGCCAAGGAGCGTGAGGGTCTCGGTGAACGTTTCGTGCAGGGTGGGTGCGGTTGCGCGGGCTTCTCGCGGGAATGGGTGCAGCCAGTTGATGATCCGGTGCGCATCACTGGTCCAATGTTCGGGGGGAATCGTGCCGAGTTCGCCCCGCAACACCGGGTGCTGCGTCTCGAACCAGGCGGCGGCGGTGCGCGCCCAACGCTCCGGCGCGCTGGACTGCTGCCACGTTTCGTGGGTGGCGTGTGGCACAAACCCGGCGGGTGTTCTCTCCAGCAAGCCAATCGATTGGCACAGTCCCACCAGTTGCGTCACGGTGGGCAGCGGGATGTTCATGGTTGCCGCAATGCGCCGCGCCGCAGCGTGACTCACGCTACCGGCTCGGGTGTATTCGGCAGGTTGGGCGCGCAACTGGGCAAACAGTGAATCGATCAGCTGTGTGCAGTGGAACGCCCGCTCGGCGCAGACCCGATCGCGTTCGGTCTGCTCGGCGCGGACCCGATCGTGTTCGGTCTGCTCGGCGCGGGCCCGGTCGTGTTCGGCCTGGTCGGTTGCCGCACTTTGCGGCGGTGCCGAACGGGGAAGAACCTCCGCGCCCGGTGCGGGGGTGGCGAGCAACACCGCCTGCACCTCAGGCCAGCAGCACAGTTCCGTGACGCTGGTAGCTGCCCCCGGCATCCCTGATGGATTGGTATCAAACTGCGCAGCCGGCGGCGTGGCCTCGGCAGGACGGCAACCGATAAGGGCCAGCTCCGTGAGGCGGTTGAAGGCCGCCGCGCTCGCCGCCTCGACAGAATTGCCGTGGGCGGTGGCAAACGGGGACAGGTCGCCGCGCAGGCGTTCGTGAAGCTGAGCGTGGGCGCGTTCCGCCGGAACCCAAACATCGGCGGCGGCAAGAAGGTGTAGTGCGGTGAGTTCCAACCGATCGAGGCTGCGGAGTGAACCGCGGATGGCGTCTGGCCGCAACAGTTGTTTGGCGAACTGCTCCGCAGACGTCGCCGGCCTGACCGGATTGCCCCGGTGCTCGATCAAAACGGCGAGGGCAGCATCCGCGGCGGTGCGCAGCTGTGCACTGAGCAAAGGAACGCTCCAGGACTGATCAGCCATCGCGGTTACTCGCCTGCCCCTGGTCCTGCCAGGATTCGTGCTCGGTGCGAGTGTGGTGCATGAGCGGGGGAGTGGTGGGAGAAATGTGCCTCGAAATGTGCGTTATTTGAAAACATTATGCATAAGGGTAGCGCGAACTGGGCGAGTTTTGGGAATCGGGCAGATGAAGAGGGGCATAAGGGGTGTTCCTGCGGCTGGGATCGCGGGCAGCCCGGGGGTAGCCCGCGCGCGGGTAGGCGAACCGCACTCTGCGGGTTAGGCTGCGCCCCGACATGGTGTAGCCCGCGCGCGGGCAGGCGAACCCAGGCGGTGCCGTACAATGATGAGGTACGCGGGCTCGCTTCGCGAACGTTTCAGCACATGATTGATGTAAGGAATGTGATCATGCCTACCGGTAGAGTCAAGTTTTACGACGAAGACAAAGG
>CAYTSH010000139.1:0-5618 GCA_964440395.1 uncultured Microbacteriaceae bacterium | reverse complement strand
ATTCGCAGGGCTTGAGGCAATCATTTCGGAGCGAGTCGGCCGCAAAGGGATTGGTTTTGACGCCCCGCTGCACTCCGAATCGAGCAGCGGCGACCTGTTCGGTCAGGTGCTTCCCGAAGATTTACACAAGTTTGGGCTGATTCCCGAGTTCATCGGTCGACTTCCCGTGGTGACGAGTGTGAGCGACCTGGACAAGCCCGCGCTCATGCAAATCCTGACCGAACCCAAAAATGCCCTGGTCAAACAGTACCAACGCATGTTTGAACTTGACGGTGTGGGGCTCACCCTCGAACAGGGTGCGCTGCAGGCAATTGCCGAACTTGCGGTGCAGCGCAAAACGGGAGCCCGGGGGTTGCGTGCAATTCTCGAAGACGTGCTCGGGCCAGTCATGTTTGACGTGCCTTCGCAATCAGATATTGACAGCGTCATCATCACCGAAGCCTGTGTCACCGAGGGGGCACCGGCAACGCTCGTGTTGGTGGAAGAAGACGCCGAAAAATCCGCCTAGTAGTCTGTTGCTCCTGGGTTTCTGGACTTCAGTGGCGCAGTTGCAGTTGCAGTTGCAGTAGCGTCCGCGCGCTGCTCGTCTTCGAGCCTGCGTGTACGTAGTTGTCGTTTTTGGCCGGGCGGCCTACCTACTTACGACAATGACAACGTTTATGCCGGCCTTTGATGTGAGAGTGATGTCAACATCGCCCTGGGTTTTCATTGTCCACTCCCATCGGATCAGCCATTCGGTTCCGGTTCCGCCCACGTACTTCACGGCAGAAGATAGTCATTCGTCGTTGAGTGTAGCGCTGAGGTCAGGCTCCATGAAGGTGCACGCCCCGTGTCGGGGTGGCTCACCCGCATTGCGGATCCCCACACGTCTTGCAGCGCTCAGGTACTGCGCGTTTCGTTCAGCGAATTGGCGGTCATAGGCCGCAGTAAACTCATCTGCCACGGCTGTCACATCAAGGCGAAGGCGGTCGGCCGTTACAAAGCAGGCCACGGCATCGATATCGATGCCGTGGCTCATTCGCATTCTCATAATATGAGCAGGCTACCAGCTTGCTGATCCAGTAACCGTTTCGACTGGCTTCTACCTATCGCAAGCGTAGCTTCGGTCTGAACCACGCGTCTTTTGGGCATGGTGCCAGAGATAATGGTGAAGAAGCCGTACGTCGTCACATTGCGCGTTCCGCCGAGCTGCCACTGTCCTGTTCCGGGCATTATTCGCCAGATGACGCCGAGCGTGATCTTGTCGCCCTGCTTGTAAGGGACACCAGACGCAACCGCGACGACAGGCCACGACCTGGTCGGCCTGTGGTTTTCGGAAGGTGCCCACTCTTATCTCCCGCGAGTCTCAGTGACAGCAGTAGCTCGTGAAAACCGCTCGGAAATGTTAGGCTCCTGTGTTGTCTGTTCTCGTCGCATGAGGTGCGCGATTTGTGGGGCGAGGACACGGGCGAAGGTGTGGACGCGGATGTTGTGTTCGGGGCCGTTACACCACTCTACGAGGGACATGGGCTAGTGGAGAATATCGGTCACGCCAAACCGTGTGTTGGGTGGATGCAGTAGGTCAAGGTGTGCAGGGTTACAATAACGTAGCTGTGCGATAAAGCGTGAGTCAGAACGGAGCCGTATGAAGACAAAACGTGTTTCAGTATCTTTCGGGTGTGCACTTGTGCTGGTTGCGGTGCTCTCCGGTTGCGGTGACACCGGCAGTGCTGGTGTGAGCCCTACGCCACAAAACTCAGTCATCATTCCTGAGTTCACCGGCCCCTACGCCAACCAATTTCGAGCGGCGTATAGCAACACGGTGAGTGATTTTGCTCGAAGCATTCTCGAAGATGAGGTCATCACGGATCAAGAACTCACCGAGATGCAAGACCGAGTAAAAACCTGCCTAGAAGACAGAGGCTACACAAACGTTGAGTTTGGCGAACACGGCAGCATGTCTCTGAGGCCGCCCGAAGGCTTGAGCCGGGGTGAAGAGGACAAGATCGAAGTCGGCTGTTCCTTCAATAATGGCGAAGCTGAGGTGTCTATCCTCTATGAGCAAATGAGGCGAAATCCTAGTTTGCAAGACGAGAGCACCATCATGGCCGCGTGCATGGTTCGGCGAGGAATTGTGCCCGAGGGGTTCACCGCAGCAGACTACGATCGTGAGGTGGCGATAGAGGGAAATCCGCTGTTCGAAGGCTCAGAGTTCACGAAGTGCGTGCAGGACCCGCTTGATATTGCTGGCTAAACATTCGTGAGAAAGTGTGTCAGACGAGCCAGCTACGTTACCTCGTAGTGTGTTGTTCCTGATCTTCGTTGCATTTTCTGCGGTTCTCGACGAGTGCTGCAGCAACCGCATCGACCGGGCGCAACAGGGGTTTCACCCCACCAGCCACGAATCATCGTCCTCATCAGGCACATAGGGCGAGTGAGGTTGCGCGAGAGCCCCGTCAAGCACCTGGGCTGAACCGTCAGCCTGCTCCCGCACCGTGAACGTCTGCTCACCGTGGGCTCCCGGCCCGTGCAGCACGCAAACGGCTCTGCCCTCAAGCCAAGTGAGCGTCCACGACGATGCGCCCCAAGCCGGGTTGATGTTGGTGAGTCGCTGCTGTGTCGCTTGAACGGCATCCCGAATTGCGGGCGGCAAGCTGGCGGGGGGATCGTCACCCACCCGCCAGCGAGTGCCAAGTCTCATTCGCCCGAAGCCTCCGCCAGCACAATCTCGGTCACCGCAAACTCCGCAGCCTCCGTGAACGAAAGCTCGGCGATGCGGCCAACCGCCTGCACATCAGCCGCTGCAAGTGCGAGCGCCGCGATCGTTTCCGCCGGACCGGCAATCACCGCGCGAGCAACCGGTGTCTTCTGCGAAGCTTTCGCATCGGTTTTGGCGCGGCGGATACCGATCAACGCGGCGCTCGCATGCTGCAGCACCACGGCATCCCCCATGGCGTCGCCCAGCTCCGCCACAGTCGGCCAGGCGGCCGTGTGCACAGAATCCTCGTGGAACCACGACCAGGTTTCTTCCGTCGCAAACGGCAAAAACGGTGCGAACAAGCGCACCAGCGCGCGCAGCGCGAGACGCAGAGCCGCAACGGCGGAACCCTGCGCGGCAACCTGAGCCGCATCGGTCGGGGCGGTGTAGGCGCGGTCTTTCACCAGTTCGAGATAATCGTCACAGAACGTCCAGAAAAACGATTCGCTCACCTCAAGGGCGCGGGCGTGATCATATTTCTCAAACGCCTGGGTGGCCTCCGTGATGACCCTGCCAAGTTCAGCCAGCATGCTGCGATCCAGCGGCTCCGTCACCGCGGTTGCGGCGCTCGCATCAAACCCGAGAATGAACTTTGCCGCGTTCAACAGTTTAATCGCCAAACGGCGGCCAATCTTAATCTGCGTGGGATTGTTCGCATCAAACGCGGCATCAACCCCAAGTTTCGACGAGGCCGCCCAGTAACGCACCGCATCAGAACCGTGCTGCTCCAGCATGGCCGCCGGCGTAACCACGTTGCCCTTCGACTTTGACATTTTCTTGCGATCCGGGTCCAGAATCCAGCCAGAAATGCCGGCCGATCTCCACGGTGCCTGACCGTGCTCCATGGTGCAGCGCAGCATCGTGGAGAACAGCCAGGTGCGAATGATGTCCTGACCCTGCGGGCGCAGATCGTAGGGGAAAACGAGCGAGAACAACTCAGGGTCGCGCTGCCAACCGCCCGCCAGTTCCGGGGTGAGCGACGACGTCGCCCAGGTGTCCATCACGTCAACCTCACCCACAAACCCGCCGGGCTGGTTGCGTTGCGCCTCAGAGAAACCCGGGGCCGTGTCTGAAGACGGATCCACCGGCAACTGCTCAGCCGTTGGGGTGATGGGGGAATCGTAGACGGGGTTGCCATCCTGATCCAGCGGGTACCACACCGGAATTGGCACGCCAAAAAAACGCTGCCGAGAAATCAACCAGTCGCCGCTGAGACCCTGCACCCAGTTCTCATACCGCACCCGCATAAAATCCGGGTACCAGGTGAGTTCGCGGCCAAACGTGAGCAGTTGCTCGCGCAATGCCTCATCGTTGGCACCATTGCTGATGTACCACTGCCTGGTTGAAACAATTTCGAGCGGCTTGTCGCCCTTCTCAAAAAACTTCACCGGGTGTGTGATCGGTTGCGGCTCACCAACCAGTTCATCCCGCTCCCGCAGCATCTCCACCACGGCCTGTTTCGCACTAAACACCGTTTTGCCGGCGATGCGCTGGAACGCGGCAACGGCATCCGCAGATTGCAGCGCCGCGGGTGGGGTGCTCACGATGCGTCCGTCGAAACCAAGAATCGCGCGGTTCGGCAAGTTCAACTCGCGCCACCACACCACATCCGTCACATCGCCAAAGGTGCAAATCATCGCAATGCCGCTGCCCTTGTCCGGCTGGGCGAGGTGGTGCGCAAGCACGGGCACCTCAACACCAAACACCGGCGTGGTCACGGTGGTGCCAAACAGCGGCTGGTAGCGGGCATCGTCAGGGTGGGCGACGAGCGCAACACAGGCCGCCAGCAGTTCGGGCCGGGTGGTCTGGATGATGATGTCTTCACCCGACGCTCGGTGGAAGCGCAACGCGTGGTAGGCACTCGGTTGGTCGCGATCTTCCAGCTCAGCCTGAGCCACGGCGGTTCTGAACGTCACATCCCAAAGGGTGGGTGCCATGGCTTGGTAGGCTTGGCCGCGTTTCAGGTTGTGCAGGAACGATTGCTGGGATGCGGTGCGCTCTTCATCACCGATCGTGCGGTACGTCTGGGTCCAGTCCACAGAAAGCCCGAGCCGCCGCCACAGCGCCTCAAAATGTTTCTCATCCTCAACGGTGAGATGCTCGCACAACTCAATGAAGTTGCGTCGCGAAATTGGCACCTGGTCGGCCGCCTTGGCGCTTTTGTTGTCGCCTCCCTGAAATGGTGGCGTGAAATCAGGGTCATACGGCAGTGTGGGGTCGCAGCGAACCCCGTAATAGTTTTGTACGCGCCGTTCGGTGGGCAGACCGTTATCATCCCAACCCATGGGGTAGAACACGCGTTTGCCGGTCATGCGCTGGTAGCGCGCAACCACATCGGTGTGCGTGTAGCTGAACACGTGCCCGACGTGCAGCGAACCCGACGCGGTGGGCGGCGGGGTGTCGATGGAATACACGCATTCGCGGGTGGCGCCCTCACGAACAAACCGGTACGTGCGATTCGTTTCCCAGGTGGAAGCCCAGCGCTCTTCGAGTCCTTCGAGGGCTGGTTTTGCGGGGATGCGCGGGTGGGTCATCGAGACTACTCCAGGGTGTGTTGGTGCGGGGTGCCGGGGTGCCGGTGCCGGGGTGCCGGCTCAGGCATGCAGGTTCGCGTGCGGTGACGTTCAGGCGCCGCGCGATGCTGGGCGCTGGCGCCGCAGTCCATTCTATCCGCTGCGGGAGGGGTTGACCGCGCTCAGCGGAGACTGTGTGCGAATCCGTCAGCGAGCGGTGCGAGTGCACTCAGCACGTAAGGTGCGAGCGTGCCGCGGCTGCTGCCCGCATCTGCCCAATGTCTGGCCGCAGCGACCGTTGCGGCGACCGTGGTGTAAGCAACAATACGGGGCAGCGCCGACCCGACCGCGCTGGCACCGGCCGGGCG
>CAYTSH010000138.1:0-5703 GCA_964440395.1 uncultured Microbacteriaceae bacterium | reverse complement strand
ATCGTCAACGGCTTCGCTTTCGGCGTGCTGGGAGTTGCCGGGGAACGATTCATCTTCCCCGTCATCCTGCTCGGCCTCATGATCTCACTCGAAGCCATCATCATCCCGCTCTACTACCAGTTCCGCACCTTCGGGCTCACCAACTCGCTGCTCGGCATCATCATCATTCACCTCGGCATGGGCATTCCATTCGGCGTCTTCTGGATGCGCGCAGCCTTCCGCGCGCTCCCCAAAGCACTCTTCGAATCGGCGGAACTCGACGGCAGCAACCCGGTCAGAACGCTGTGCTCCATAGCGCTGCCCAACGTAATGCCCGCCGTATACACCCTCATCTTGCTGAGCTTCATGTGGACGTGGAACGACTACTTCCTCTCCCTCGTCTTCCTCCACGGCGACAACCAAACCGCAACCGTTGCGCTCGGCGTATTCCAAGGCAAACACATCACCCAGGTGAACCTCATGGCTGCAGGTGGCCTCATCGTCGCAGCACCAATCCTCATCCTCTACGTCATCTTCCAGCGCACCTTCATCTCAGGAATGCTCTCCGGAGCAATCAAAGAATAGCCCCCCGGGGCCAAAACCCAAGGAACCACGTGCACCTGCAACCCACCATCCTCGCCACCCCCAACGCAATCGGGGACCACGTCGCACACCTCATAGTGACCGCAATCGCCAACCGACCCAACCAGCCCTACCTGCTCGGCTGCCCCAGCGGGCGCACCGCAATGCCCGTCTACGCCGCGCTCGAACGGGCAGCCCGAGAAGGGCACGACCTGTCACGGCTGGTAGTGGTGCTCATGGACGATTACGTTGTGCAGCATCCCGACCATGGAATCAACCTGGTCGCCGAACACGAAGCCCACTCCTGCCTCGGCTTCGCAAAACGCACCATCCTCACCCCAATCGCCCGGGCAGCGGCAGCGGCTGGCACCACCCCGCCACAAGAAATCTGGTGGCCAGACCCAAACGCCCCCGAAACCTACGACGAACGCATCGCCACCGCCGGCGGCATCGACCTGTTCCTCCTCGCCTCCGGCGAAAGCGACGGACACGTCGCCTTCAACCAACCGGGCACGCCAGCCGACACCCCCACCCACATCGCCACCCTCGGCACCGCAACCAGGCGAGACAACATGAACACGTTTCCAACGTTCGGCAGCCTCGACGACGTGCCCACGCACGGCATCAGCGTGGGCGTGGGCACCATCGCCCGCCACTCCGCATCGGTCGCCATGATCCTCACCGGTACGCACAAACAAGACGCCTACCGGCACATCAAAGCGGCAACGGGCTACGATTCAAACTGGCCCGCGACAATTGTGCATGACTGCCGACAGCCGCACCTCCTCGTCGACGAGGCGGCTGCAGGGCTTACCTAGCGCGGCACCGAAACACACCGCAGTCGCACCCTGCCGCAACCGCACACTCCGCCCCGCGGCGCACGCAACACACACCCACAACCCGAAAGGCCAACCATGGCAGCAATCAAACTGGTGTACATCGGCGGCGGCTCCTCACGAGGGGCCGGAACCATGGCATCCATCCTCGAACACGGCGAAGCATTCGACGGTTCAGAAATCGTCATTCAGGACATCAACCCGGAACGGCTTGCGGCGGTGGAAACCATCGCCAAACGCATCGCCGCACACAAAGGGCTCAACGTCACCATCACCAGCACCACAGACCAGCGCGCGGCACTGGAAGACGCCAACGCGGTGCTGGCAAGCTTTCGCCCCGGCAACTTCGCCGCGCGCGCCCTCGACGAACGCATCCCGCTCAAACACGGGGTGATCGGCCAAGAAACCCAAGGACCAGGCGGGTTCTTCATGGCGCTGCGCTCGGTGCACATCTACGAACGCATCATCCGCGATCTCGACGCGGTCGCGCCAAACGCAATCCTGTTCAACTACACCAACCCCATCAATATCGTGTCGCAGGCGGTCACCAGATTCACCGACCGCACCATCTGGTCCATGTGCGAAGGCCCGATCACCTTCCCCAACACGGTTCTGCACGCCGCCGGACTCGACCCGGCACGCGCGCACGTCGTCATGGCCGGCATCAACCACACCTGCTGGTCCACCGAACACACCTACGACGGCGCCGACCTCATGCCGCTGCTCGACGCGGCCTGGGCTGCCCGCAAAGACGACCCGACGCTCGACGCGCACGCCAAACGCATGCTGCACCTCGCGGTCACCATGCGCTCAATTCCGGGAGACTACCTGCAGTACTACTACTTCACCGAAGAGCTGCTGCGCGAACAGCGCGGCGCAGCAACAACACGCGCCGAAGACCTGCTCGCGGCACTGCCCGGATACTGGGAGCATTACGAAGAGCAGGCGAACGCAGCCATCCCGCAACTAGACCCGCAACGGTCGCGGGGCGGCATCCACGAACTCGAACTCGCCATCGACGTGATGAGCGCCTACTACAACGACGCTCCGGCGCGACTGCCCGTAAACCTCCCGAACACGGGTGGTGCCCTGCCGGGATTCGATGACGACATGGTGGTGGAAATGTGGTGCACGGTCGACGGATCCGGCGTCACACCACTGCCCCAGCGACCACTCCCGCACGCCGTGCGGGGACTCATTCAACAACTCGCCGAGTTCCAATACCTGGCAGCAGAAGCCGCCTGGCAGGGCACCCGCGCCGACGGCATTCGCGCCATGGCAGCCAACCCGCTCGTCCCCACCCTCCGCGTCGCCGAAGAACTCTACGACGAACTGGCGCACGCACACCGGGCGTACCTCCCCGAGCGGCTGCTGAGCTGACCCATGCAACCCCACCTGCTCGCCGTCGATGCCGGCAACTCAAAAACAGTGGCCATGGTGGTGGATGCCGAAGCCAACATCCTCGGCATCGGTCGCGCTGGCCGCGGTGACATTTACGGCGCCGCAACCGAAATGGCGGCGGTTCGCGAAGTACTCAGCGCGATCCACACCGCCCTCGCCGCGGCGCGCAGCGCACCGCACCTGATTCGCGCCGCCGCGTTTCGGCTCGCGGGGGTGGATTTTGCGGAAGATGCAGAATTTTGGCACCACCGCATCCAGCAATTGTTGCCCGGCATGGGACGCTGGAGCGTGCTGAACGACGCGTTCGCCTCGCTGCGACTCGCGGACCTGAGCGGGGTTGGTTTGGCGATCACCGTGGGAACCGGCCCCGCAATCGCGGCACGCTCAGTCGACGGGCGGGAGGCGTGCTCCGGCATGTTTGTGCTCGACGACCTGGGTGGGCAGGGGCTCGGCAACAGCGCGCTTGACGCAGTCTTTCGCGCCTGGATGGGGCTTGCGGAACCCACCGCGCTGGAGGCAAAACTGCTCGCACACTACGGCTGCTCCAACGTGTGGCAGTTGCGGCACGAATTCATGCGCCGAGAATCCCGCAGGGCAGAACAGGAACGTTGGGAAGCGGCAAAAATTGTGCTGGAACTCGCCGACGCGGGCGATGCGGTGAGTCAGCGGATCGTAGAAACGCAGGCGCGCGCGTTCATCGACTACGCGGGCTGGTGCGCGGCAGAGGTGGGGTGCAGCCTGGCGGATGGCACCCTGCCGGTGGTGTTGAACGGCTCCGTGGTGCAGTCGCAATCCGGCGCCATGAGGGATGCCCTGCTCGCCCGCCTGCGAGACATCGCACCAGCCGCCCCGGTTCGGGTGGCCGACGCCCCACCGTTACACGGCATTGCGCTCGATGCACTGCACGAGGGCGGGGTTCCGCTCACCCCGAAACACCTGGCCACGCTCGCACAGATAGACCTGCGCGACGTGCTCCGAACCTGACCCCGGCGGGCGATCCGGATCAGGGCGGGCGATCCGGACCGGGGCGGGCTGGCATTTCGGCACAAAATCGAATATGTTTTGAGAAACAACAAATACCGGGCTGACTGCCCCACACGCTGACCGCAGAGCACGCGAGCGTCGGCACCCACCCATCAACGATGCTGCACAAAGGAGACACCGTGACCCTCACCCCAACCCGCGCCGACAAATTCTCATTCGGCCTCTGGACCGTCGGCTACAACGGCGCCGACCCGTTTGGTGGCCCCACCCGGGCCGCCCTCGACGTGGTGCACGTGGTCGAACAGCTCACCGAAATCGGCGCGTACGGCCTCACCTTCCACGACGACGACCTGTTCGCCTTCGGCGCCAGCGACCACGAACGACAAACCCAAATCGATCGGCTCAAGCAAGCACTGGCAGACACGGGACTCACCGTCCCCATGGTCACCACAAACCTGTTCAGCGCGCCCGTCTTCAAAGATGGCGGCTTCACCTCCAACGACCGCGCGGTGCGCCGCTTCGCACTGCGGAAAGTGCTGCGCAACATCGACCTGGCGGCGGAGCTCGGCGCCGAAACGTTTGTGATGTGGGGCGGCCGCGAAGGCGCGGAATACGACGCGGCAAAAGACATCCAGGCGGCACTCGAGCGCTACCGTGAAGCGGTCAACCTGCTGGGCGACTACGTCACCGAACGCGGGTACAACATTCGCTTCGCCATCGAACCCAAACCAAACGAACCCCGCGGCGACATCCTGCTCCCCACCCTCGGGCACGCCCTCGCTTTCATTCAGAGCCTCGAACGCCCCGAACTCGTCGGGCTGAACCCCGAGGTGGGGCACGAGCAGATGGCCGGCCTCAATTTCACAGCGGGCATCGCACAGGCGCTCTACCACGGCAAGCTCTACCACATCGACCTCAACGGACAACGCGGCATCAAATACGACCAAGACCTGGTGTTTGGCCACGGCGACCTCCAAAACGCGTTCTCGCTCGTCGACCTCCTCGAACACGGCGGCCCGGCCGGCGGCCCCGCATACACCGGCCCCCGCCACTTCGACTACAAGCCGTCACGCACCGAAGACGAGCGCGGCGTCTGGGAATCCGCACGGGCAAACATACGCATGTACCTGCTGCTGAAAGAACGCGCCCAAGCGTTCCGAGCCGACCCCGAAGTGCAGGCGGCACTCGCCGAGGCGCGCGTAACCGAACTGAGCACACCAACCCTCGCCCCGGGCGAGAGCATCGCAGACCTGCTCGCCGATCGCAGCGCGTTCGAAGATTTCAACGCCGACGCCTACTTCAACGGCAACGGCTTCGGTTTCGTCCGGCTGCAGCAGCTGGCCGTCGAACACCTGATGGGCGCACGCGGTTAATCCCGCGCCGCCCACCCGAGCCGCGCCGCCCACCCACCCGACCCGCCACCCCTCCACCACGCAAAGGAGCCCCCATGTCTCTCGTCGCAGGCGTAGATTCCTCAACCCAGAGCTGCAAGGTGGTGCTGGTTGACCCGCGCACCGGTCGGATCGTCCGGCAGGGGCGGGCGGCGCACCCCGAAGGCACCGAGGTTTCACCGGAAGTCTGGTGGCAGGCGCTACACGCCGCGATTGCCGACGCTGGCGGCATTGACGATTGCGCGGCGATCTCCGTCGCGGCACAGCAACACGGCATGGTGGTGCTCGACGAGCAGGGCCGCGTGATCCGACCGGCGCTGCTGTGGAACGACACCCGCAGCGCCCAGGCCGCCGCAGATCTCGTCGCGGAGGTGGGCGCCCAGGAGTATGCCGACCGGGTCGGTGTGGTTCCGGTGGCTTCCTTTACCGCCGCGAAACTTCGCTGGCTTCGGGATGCTGAACCAGCCCTCGCCGCCCGGGTCGCGGCGGTTGCCCTCCCGCACGATTGGCTGAGCTGGCGGCTTCGCGGC
>CAYTSH010000137.1:0-5739 GCA_964440395.1 uncultured Microbacteriaceae bacterium | reverse complement strand
GACCGTACTGACCGCCCCCTGGTAGCGCACATTCACCAGGAACAGGCTCCCCAGAAACACCGCCACAATCACCAGTGTCGCGGTGAGCGCATACTCGTACATGTTGGCCCAGGGGACTCGCCCCGATTCAAGCCCACGCAGCACCGTAGCCGCCGCGTGAAAACCCAACCCGAGGACGGTGAAACCCAACGCCAACCGTTCGAGGCGGCTGCCCGACCGGTCGCTCTGAGCCTGCGACCGCTGCGGTGTCCCCGCGCCCACAGCGGCGAGCTCAGACGCAGGAGCCGGTGCGGCCCGGTTTGACAGATCAACAACGAAGACAATGAATGCCAGCGTGTAGAGGATCATCGCGGAGAACAGGGAGAATTGCGAGAACTGCTCGAAGGTGTTCATCGGTCTGCTTTCGTTGGCGAATACGTGAGCTGCTCGGTGTGCTTCGCAACAACTGCGTCGAGCGCGGCTTGCAGTGTTGGATCATCGCCGCGGGCAAGGGCGGCGTATTCCAAGAGCACGCCGTCCACCCGTTGCGTCGCGCGCACCCAAATCCGGCGTCGCGGCACAAACAATGAAACGAGCAGCCCCGCCGTGGCAAGCAAAGCAAACCCCAAAATCCACAACTGTGCCGGATTGCTGTGCGTGTCAAACGAGGCGAAGCGAGGCACCGCATCCAGCGTAATCGTGCCCAGATCATCTGGCAAACCCACAGTCTCCCCCGGGCGCAACTCCAGCGAAGGCAGATCGGTGCCGCGGCCGGTGAGTTTCGTCATCGCATCCGTGTTTAGCGTGTACACCGACTGCGGCACACCGGTATCCAAACCAAGATCGCCCACGTGCACATCCAACGTGAGCACCGGGTTGATCAAATCTGGGTAGGTGGATGTGTACGCGCCAGACTGCAACTGCGCCTGGGTGGGATAAAAAAACCCGATCAGGCCGAGTTGCTGCTGCAACCCGAACGGGATTTTCACCACACCGAGCGAAGTCAGATCCTTACTCTGCGGAATGAACGGCACCGACTCCTGAAACACCACGGTGCCTGCCGGATCGCGGACCGTCAAGGTCGGGGCGTAGCCGTTGCCAAGCAGGTACAGGCTACTCTCACCGACGCGCAGCGGGTGATTCACCCGCGCAGTATCAGCGTACGGCTCACCATCCGTGGGAAAAACGGTAACCTCGGCGTCAAAACCCGTCGCCAAACCCAGCGAAGCGGGTTGCTCATCGTCCGGACTCACATAATCAACCGTCAGCGAATCCAGCCGAACCCCAAACGGGTCAAGGCTTGACTCGTCAAAAAACCGGCCCGGCTTGAAACTGTCATAGTCAATCAGCGCGTTCACCCCGGTCTCGCCCTCAACAAAAATTCTGGACCCCTGATACCCCCCGCCACTGCCAAAACCAACCGCAATGAGCAGCCCCACCAACGCGCCGTGAAACACCAGGTTCCCCGTTTCCCGCAAATACCCCCGCTCAGCAGACACCGACCAAGACGGGCTGGCGGTTTCCGGGGCATCGCAACGCACCACCCGGTAACGCAGGCGACGCAGCAAGGCGTGGGCGGCATCCACCGAGGCAATCGAAACGTCACGCACCTCCTGCGGCTGCGCATCAGGGTTCGCCAACAACCGGCGACGATACGCGGCCATGCGGCGCAACTGCGCCGGAGTGCGCGGGGGCGCGGAACGCAGCGCCACGAAATGATGCCGCGTGCGCGGCAGCACACACCCAATCAGCGACACAAACAACAACAAATAGATGCTCGAAAACCACACCGACGTGTACACATCAAACGCCTGGATAGGGAACGCATCAAGCACCCGAAACGCCTCCGGGTAGCGCTGCGCATACTGGGCAACACCGTTCGGGTCGGAAGTGCGCTGCGGAAAAATCGACCCCGGCACGGCGGCCACGGCGAGCAACAACCGCAACACAATGGCAATGCGCATACTGGTCAGCTGCCGCCAACCCCAGCGCAGCGTGCCCGCAAGACCGGCACCAGAAGCGCTCAACGAATCAGCCGTTGCAGCGGCCGCAGCGGGAGTATCAATATGGTCAGAGGGGCGTGACATAAGATCCAATCACCGATTGCAGTTGATACATCATCGCGGTCCACACACCGCTCACCATCAGCACACCGATCAGAAGAAGCAACGCGCCGCCAAGCACGTTCAACAAGCGAATGTGCCGGCGGAGCAGGCCAAGCGCCTGCGTGGCCCAGCTGAACCCCGCAGCGACCAGCAGGAACGGCAGCCCCAACCCAATGCAGTAAGCAACGCCGAGAATCGCGCCGCGTGCAGCCCCACCAGCCTGCAAACTCAAACTCGCCACCGCCACCAGCGTGGGACCCAGGCAGGGTGTCCAGCCGAGGGCAAACACCGCCCCCAACAGCGGCGCCCCCACCACACCAACGCGGGGCTGCCACGAAACCCGGGCGGTTCGCTGCAGCAGACCCACATTGCCGAGAAACACGAACCCCATCAGCAGTACCACCACACCGAGCACGCGCGTAAGCACCGTTTCATACTCGGCAAGCCACACGCCAAGCCCCCCACCAAGCGTCATAATTGCGACGAACACGGCGGTGAACCCGAGCACGAATAGCCCCACCCCGGCCAGCAGGCGATTGCGGGCGTGCCGCGCGGCGGTCGTGCCGGCAGGCGCGGCGGCAGGCGCGCTGGCGGGCGCACTCGCCGATGCGCCCACAGCCCCACCAACGTAGGCAAAGTACCCCGGCAACAGTGGCAGCACGCACGGCGAAGCGAACGAAACCAAGCCGGCCAGCATCGCCAGCGGAATTGCCACAAGCAACTGCCCACTGCTGATCAACTCACCGGGGTTCATCACGCGTTACGCCTCTTCCAACGTGTCCGCAATGAGCGTGCGCAGAATGCTCTCGTCAGCCAATTGACCAAGGATGCGCGCCGCAACCCGCCCCTGCCGGTCCAGCACCAGCGTGGTCGGCACCGCGTTCAACGGAATGCTCGCCGCGAATGCGCGCTGCACCGAACGGTCCCCCGCGCTATCCAAAATTGAGGGGTACGTCACCCCAAACTCCGTGGCGAACTGGGTAGCCTGCGCGGCACCATCCCTGGTGTTCACCCCCAAAAACACCACACCCTGCTCCGCGAAAGCTTCGTTCAACCGTTGCAAATCGGGAGCCTCAGCACGGCAGGGCGCGCAGCCGGCATACCAAAAATTGAGCACGGCAACCTCGCCACGCACCGCATCCTGCGTGATCGTCTCGCCCGTCTCCGCGACACCAGAAAACTCCACCGGCGCCCCCCGCTGCTCCAGAGGCACCTCCGTCACACTGCCATCACCGGCAATGTAACCCGTGTCTTTGCCACTGCCCCACTGCTCGGCAAGCGGGTCGTTCGCACAGCCCGAAAGCAGCACGACACCGCACAGGAGACCCGCGGCCAGCACGTGACGCATCACACCGCACCCACATCAATCGCATCGTGCAGCAGATCACCAGCCGGACTCACATACCCCACCTCGTGCCACACCCCGCTGCGCCGTTCAAACGTCGTAATGCTGCTCAACTCGCACCGGCGAGTGCGGGGATCATGAAACAGCGCCTTGCCAGCTATCCGCAAATGCGCCATCCAAATCGGCGACTGGTGGCTCACGAACACCACGTCAGACGGTTGCGACTCCCACGCATCCTCCATCGCGGCAAGCATCCGGTTCGCAATAGAGCGGTACGGCTCGCCCCAGCTCGGGCGCAGCGGATTCCACAAAAACCTCCAGTTGCGAGGCTGACGGTAGCCGGCGCTGGCACCGTGGTTCGGCATCCCCTCAAATTGATTCGTAGGTTCAATAATGCGCGGCTCAAGCCCGACAGCAAGCTGCAACGCCTCGGCAATAGGCGCGGCCGACTCCTGCGCACGAACCAGCGGAGAGGCGTGCACAGCGCTGAACGTCCGACCGCGCGCCGCCAAATCTGCGGCAGCCAAGGCGGCCATGCGGGCACCGCGCTCCGAAAGATGGAACTCCGGGAGCCGACCATACAGCACACCATCGGGGTTCAAGACCTCACCGTGGCGGACGAGATGCAGCTGTTTCTGTGACACGGAGCCATTCTAACCGGCGCAGCTGAGTGCGCGAGGCACGTCACACGCTTGACAACATTGGTTTCACCTGGATAAGCCTCAGGCGAATCACAGAATATTTTGCTCACATTGCTCTACTATCGACTAAAAATTGATTCATGAACAAAAAACTCTAGCTATTTTTGCCACCACTGCAATTGCTATTTTCAGAACCGCTGCCCGTTCATCGTCAGCTCAGGCTGCCGTGGTGCGGATTCGCACATCGTTGGGAATGCACCCCAGACGGTTGCCAAGGCATACAACTCTACCTGCCACTCGAGTTCTTACGTGACTCGAAACGGCCCTGTTGCGCGGCGGACACAGAACGCCACTATCAACTCTGGTAACGTCTGGAGAGGCGCGGCTGACTTAAGTAATCTGAGCCAGCCTTTAACATTGCATGTGGCACACGTGAGCGGAGCAACAATGGAAGGTATTTTTGATGAACGTAAGAACGAAGCTTACTGCCATTGCCGTAGGAGCGTTGCTTGGGTTGGTGATGGGCTGCACTCAGCAAAACGGCGCTGATCAATTCTCGTCACAGGGGCTGTCGCCCGAGTGGAAGGCGGAGCTTGAAGAAGCGGCCGAGTTGGCAACGAGTGACTTTGAGAGAGACGCAATCCGCAGAGCACTGTCGACCGGGAGCATTGCAGACACGGACTATCTTGCCGCGATTGAACTTTACACTGACTGCATGAAAAGCAAAGGTTACGACATTAAGCAGATATCTCAGCCTGGAACAATCATAAAACAGTTTAAATTGTCACACAACTTCTCAGAAGAGCAATATAAAGCGGACAATCAAGCCTGCAACGATGGTAACGGACTGGTTTCTGCAATCTACACTGCGATGTTGCAAAACCCCGAGAACCATGATCCTATCCAGAAAGCACTTGAGTGCGCCAAGGAAAAAGGCGTGCTTCCTGACACATTCAGCAGGGATGAACTGTCGCTATTGCTTGGTGAAGAAAACTTTTCTGATCAGCTCAGCGAAGCCGATGGAGAAATATTGTTTAACTGTTTGATCTAAGCGCAGTACCCTCGAGTGGCGTCAACGGTGGCGTGTTTCTCGCGACATTGTAGAACGAAGGCAACCCGTGGATTCTTTCAGCCCCGTTGTGGTGGGTTGAGTTCGATGTGGGGTAGCTGCAGCACGACGAGCAGCTCGCAGCCAGCAACACAGCCAGCACCACTGCCGGCACACTCTGATCGAGCACGTCTGCGCGAGCAAGTCTGCGCGAGCTACCCACCCGCAAACACCACCAAAACATACAAACCAGTGGAATCAGGATAAGATTGCCGGGTGACTGAACGAACCCTCATCAAAGACCTCCATGCTCTGGCCGATGGCCCCGTAACCGTATCTGGCTGGGTTGAGACCGTGCGAGACCAGAAGCGGGTGCAGTTCATTGTGTTGCGGGACGAAACCGGTGCACTGCAGATCGTCAACCCGGCCACGCGGGAACACGACCCCGCTGATCCAGCCAGCGCTCGCGCAGTTCAGATCACCGAAACCATCTCGGCACTCGCTCAGGGCAGCTTCGTGAGCGTGCACGGCGAGCTGAAGCATGACGAACGGGTGAAGCTCGGCGGCATTGAGGTGCTGCTCGGCGACCTGACCGTGGCGAGCCACGCGAACCCCGAAACC
>CAYTSH010000136.1:0-5786 GCA_964440395.1 uncultured Microbacteriaceae bacterium | reverse complement strand
GCCTACGAGGGCACCGAAGAGCAGCCGGCCTACTGGCACTGGTTTGAAGGCAACTTCGAGGCCTACGAAGAGAACAAAATCGCGCGACTCGGCCCCGATGCGGCAAAACCTTCGCGCGCTTCCTACCGCAAACTGACCCGCGACTAGGCGAGCGAAGCAATCCAGCCAGCCCGGGCATCCACCAATCATGGATGCCCGGGCTGGGTTGTTGCGCACCGTGCCGAAGCGCCTCAGTCGAGTTGCGCCTTCGGCACCCGCACCATACCCTCCTGCGCGGTGCTGGCGACCAGTACCCCGTCGCGAGTGTAGACCCGACCCATGCCGAGGCCGCGGCCACCCTGGGCGCTGGGTGACTCGGAGACGCACAGCAGCCACTCGTCAGCCCTGAACGGGCGATGAAACCACAACGCGTAGTCCAGACTCGCTGAGCGCAGACCCGGCGTGGCCCAGGGCACCCCGTGGCGCCGATAGATTGGCTCAAGAAGCGAGTAGTCGCACATGAAGGCCAGTGCCGCGCGGTGCACATGCGCATCGTCTGGAAGGCGTTCCGGAACCCGAATCCACTCCGCCTGGGTTGCGGTGAGTTCACCGGACACGCGCACAAAAATTGGTTCAGTGACGTGCCGAATGTCGCACGGTCGTTCCAACACCCACGCCATGTGGCCGTGTTCGCGCGCGAGATGTCCGTAACGTTCGGCAAGGCTCGGTAGCTGCTCCGGCTCCGGGTAGGCGTCCATATCGATGGCCGCTTGATGATCAATGCCCGTGTCGGGGGTTTGGAACGACGAAATCATGGAGAGGATCGGCACCCCGCCCTGAAACGCCTGCGTGCGTCTGGTTGCGAACGACCGCCCGTCGTGCAGCCGATCGACCGCGTAGGTGAGCGGGTCGGTGACGTTGCCCGGCCGCAGAAAATACGCGTGCAATGAGTGGATGTCCTGGTTGGCAGATACGGTACGGCCGGCTGCGATGATGGCCTGCCCGAGGATGTTGCCGCCGAACGCCCTGCCGTAGGGGGTGTGCATGGGGGTCCCCACGAAGATATCTTCAGTGGTGCGTGCCGTTTGCGTGTTGAGGATGAGGGTGTCGCTGAGCGAAGGGGGAGCCGACGGATCAGCCGCCGGGGGAGCCGCCGGGCGAGTCTCCGGGTGAGCCGCCGGGTGAGTCTCCGGGTGAGCCGCCGAAGGCGCGGCTGGTGAAACCGGCAGTTCGCCGTGCGGGTGTTGCTGTTTGTCGCGCGATGCTTCTGACATGGTCACGTTTCCTTCACAACGCTCGGGTGTGCGGCGGTCTGGTTCTTTGCTAGTTTAGTGACTATATGTCTTGCACACTTCGTTTCCAAAACCGCTTCGCCCTGCACGATTTTCGCACATTTTTGCAGCGCGCCGCTGCCGTTGACGATCGTGCGGTTCGCCTGATCGCAACGCGGGGCGTGTTGGCCGGATATGTTTCGGTGCTGAGCCCTGCTGGTCTGCTCGATTCGGGTATTACGGTTTTGGGGTTGCGCACCTTTCGCATGCCGACTGATGTGGCGTGTGACATCGTGTTGCCCATTCGCGCTGTGCTTGATCGCTTGGCGAGGCTTGATCAGCTGGCTGCTGCGGGGGGGTCGCCTCCCGAGCTGGTGCTGCCACCTGAGCCGCATCCCGCACCGCGCGTGGGCTGGGTTGGGATTGCCCCGCCGCAGTCGGGCTGGCGCTCGCTTGGTTCGGTGCCGTCGCCAAGGTTGCGCGAGGCCGCGGAGGTGGGTGCACGTCTCGTGGCGGAGCAGTCACCGCGCGACGTGGGGGAGGCTGTGTTGCGCCGGGTTCGTCAGTCGGTTTGGGGTGCGCCGGTTGCCGATGTGCTCAATTTGGGGGTGGATGCTGGTGGTGCGTCCCTGCTGCGGCTGCCGGCTGGTGTGGCGTTTGCTGCCGAGGTGCTGGGGTTTGTGCCGCCGGTACCGCCGGCACCACCGGTGTCGGAGGTACCGCCGGCCGATGGCGTCGGGGCCGCCGATGTCGTGGAGGTGTGGCGGGCGGATTCTTGGTTTCGGTTGACTGCCGACCGCGGCCACGTGTTGTTTCGTGGCGCTGGGTTGGGGTCTGCGCTTGCGGGTTGAGCGTGGGGTGACTCGGGCGCGCTATTCGCTGCTGCGCTCGCGGCGGTTGCCGGCGAGCTGGATTCCTTCGTCAATGGCTCGACCGATTCGCTGTCGCGTCTGCTCGGCACGTTCTGGCGTCCAGTCGCTGCGCGTGGAGAATATTGCGGTTGGCGCGATCATCGATCCCAGGTAGGTGAAGAGTGGGCGCAGGCTCATGTCTATGGCGAGCGTGTGGCGGGGGGTGCCGCCGGTTGCGGCGAGTACCACCGCGGTGCCGCGGAGTGTTCCGAGCGGCAGGACATCGACGAAGGTTTTGAAGAGGCCGCTGTAGGATCCGTTGTAGATTGGCGTGACCGCCACGACCAGGTCTGCCTGTTCCATGATCTGGATGACGTGGCTGGCTGCCGCGTCGGGCTCACCACCGAGGTGGGTGTGCAGGAGGCTATTCGCGAGGGGCGCAATTTGGAGATGGTGCAGGTGTTCGGGGTGTGCGGCTAGTTCGGGGTGCTCGTGGAGTGCATCTGCGAGGTATGCGGCCAGGTCGTCAGTGTGGGAGCCGGGTAGAATGCCCGCTGTGACGAGTACGACGCGAAGCGCCCGGTTGTCGCGGGTTGGGTTGAGCGGTGCGTTCATGCGGGGTCCTGGTCTGAAACGGCTGATGCCTGGTCGAGCAGTTGGGTGTCTTCGTCACTCAGTTGGATCGAGTGCATGTTTTTGAGCTGGGTGAGTTGGGTAACGCTGCGGGCGCTCACGATTGGTGCGGTTATTCCTGGTCGCCGGGCGAGCCAGGCGAGCGCAACGGCGGCCACGTTGCTTTGGTGGCGGGTTGCGATGGCGTCGAGCGCCGCGAGTACGCGGTAGCCGCGTTCGGTGCGATACGCGCCTGCGCTGTCTGCCCGTGGTGATGCTGGTTCGCGGTCGGCTCGGTACGTGCCGCTGAGGAATCCGCTGGCGAGCGCGGAGTAGGGCAGGACGCCGAGTTGATGCTGCGTTGCGGTGTGCGCGAGTGTGGTTTCAAACTCGCGTTCCATGAGGTTGTATTTTGGTTGCAGGGCGACTGGCCGGATGCATCCGAGTTCGGCGGTGGTGGCAAGCCAGGCTTCGGTTCGTTCTGGGGTGAAGTTTGACAGCGCTATGTAGCGAACTTTTCCTTCTTCGATGAGGCGGGTGAATGCTGAAACGCTGTGTTCCAACGGCACGGTTTGATCGTCGAGGTGTGCGTAGTAGAGGTCGATGTAGTCGGTGCGCAGTCGACGTAGGGATGCTTCACAGGCCGCTCCGATGGTGTCTGGCCGCAGCCCGCTGTATTTCGGGTGCATGCCCACTTTGGTGGCGAGGATGATGTCTTCGCGGTTGCCGCGGGTATCCAGCCAGTTGCCGATGATTTCTTCGCTTTCACCACCGTTGTTTCCCGGTGCCCAGGAGGAGTACGTGTCCGCGGTGTCTATGCTGTTGCCACCCTCTTCGATGAATGCATCGAGCACCTCGAATGAGGTGGCTTCGTCTGCGGTCCAGCCGAATACGTTCCCGCCGAGCATGAACGAGCTGATGCGGAGGTCCGACGTGCCGAGCAGTTGTGCGGGTGCAGGGGTGGGATGCGGTGAATCTGGTGCGGGGTGCATGTGTTGTACTCCTGGGTTGAACGGTTAGCTCAGCTGGTGGCTTGCGCTGCCCTGAGCGGGTATTCGTATTGCGCGAAAGAGCGTGCCGCCGGGAGGGTTTGTGTGGGGTGCGTGTTGGATCATCGCGAGGTGTACACAACACATGATGAGCCATCCGTCCGGTCGAAACATGCTCACTTCGGTGAGGCCATGAATGCTGAATACTACCACGTAGAGAAATACGCCGACGGCGACCTGGTGTTGGGCTTCAGTCACCCGGAACGATTGATGTCGCACGGCGGGAATGATGGTCCGCAATGCCCACACCAGTGGCACGATCAGCACGAGTGCGTAAACACAACCCCCAACGAGGCCTAGCCCGTGCACCGTTTGGAGTGCATCGTTGTGCGCATGATAGATGCGTATTCCGCCGAGCGCTGCAAAAACACGCTCGGATATCGGTGTTTCTTGGGGCCATCCGGTGAGCCAACCGTGGCCGACAATCAGATTTCCACGTGCAATGTCTTCGGCGACGGCGTTCCAGATCAGCGTCCGGCCATTTGCTGTAGTGGATTTCCCTAACGCGCTGGTCAGGTGCTGCCATTGCAGCGCGAGGCCGGTCGCGGTGATCAGCAGGAGTGCCAAGAATGCCGCGAGGAGTTTCGTTTTCCCGGAACGCAGCAACCGCCATGCCAGGTAGCAGCTGAGCAGTAGGCCAAGAATCAGCGTGGCCGTGAGGCTGCGTGAGAGCACGATAGCAATGCTGTGTCCCGCCAGGATGATGAGCCAAAAAGCCCGAACCTTGCCACGTGCAGAGGCGTGGCAGATTAGCACAACTGGGAGGGTATAGAGGAGCACGGCGGCGAGGGTGTTCCGGTTTGCATATATGCCGGTGATTCCGTGGAGCAGCGTGTACGTTGTGAAGTCAAACATGAGTGCAGCAATAGCGTGGTATGCGATTATGCCGGAGGCGACTGCGAACCCAACGAAAACTGGTCGGATGCCCTGGGCGTTCGTGAGCAGTATTGCGACGAGTCCGATTGCACCTAGCGTCGCTGCGTCGTACAACGTCCGCACTGGTGCGGCGGACCAGAAACTTGAAAGTGCCATGAGTGCCACCACGCCAACCGGCATGAGGGGCAGGTACACAACACGCAGGGCCGGACGGTAGGTGTACGTGAGCGCTGCGAGAAAGAGCATCACGGCGAGCACGGTGAGAGCCTTGCCCGGACGATCCAGCGCGGGAGGCCGAGTCGCGAGCACGAACAGCATCGCCGCAATCGATCCGGTTGCCAACGCTGAGCGCCAGCCTGGTGACGTGTGCAGATTCCGGCTGGCGAACGATCCGAATGCCCGGATGCTACTTCCCATATCGAGCGTGTTCTTTCGGTTTCGTGGGTTTGGTCGAGTCTGCCGGGCTGGTTTGCGGGGCAAGCGCTGGAGTGCTGTGCCGGTTGAGCCAAGTTGACAGGTGGTGTTCCATCACATGGCACTGTAGCACAGCGCCGCCCGGTGCCATCAGGTGCCATCCGGTGTCGCACAGCACGGCGCCGACAGGTGCCGCGCCGAGCAGCCCAGTGCCGTAGAGTGTGTGGTAGTCGCGCCGGTGCGAGTGGTTGCATCCGGGTGCGGCTGGGGTTCTTCTTGCAGACGGTACCACCAGAAAGGTTGCTATGCCACTTGTGTCTCCCGCCGCGGTGTTGCGTGCGGTTCCCGCAGTTGCCGCGTTCAACGCGATACATCTTGAACATGCCGAGGCGATTGTTGCGGGTGCGGAGCGCGCCGGTTTGCCCGTCATTCTTCAGATTTCTGAACGTGCCGCCGAGTTTCATGGCTCGCTCGCCCCGCTGGCCCTTGCAGCGCGCTGGCTCGCTGAAGCTGCCACGGTTGATGTGTCCGTGCACCTTGACCATGCCGAGCGTGAATCCAGCGTGCACCAGGCGATCGCCCTCGGGGTGCCTTCGGTCATGTTTGATGCGGCTGCGTCACCGTTTGATGAGACTCTTGCCCGCACCGCCGAAGTTGTTCGGTTCGCCCACGAGCGGCAGGTTTGGGTTGAGGCCGAACTGGGCGAAATTGGCGGTAAGGATGGGGCGCACGCG
>CAYTSH010000135.1:0-5860 GCA_964440395.1 uncultured Microbacteriaceae bacterium | reverse complement strand
TTCCAGGTTCGCTTCCAGGCCGCGCACCGTTTTTTCGGCCAACACCCGTGACGAGTTGCTGAGCAGGCGGATTGATTCCAGCAGCGCCGTGCCCATGACGGGTATTGCCACGTTCAGCTCGAACAGGCCGGAAGCGCCAGCCCAGGCAATGGTGGCATCGTTGCCGATGACCCGCGCGCACACCATGAGCACCGCTTCGGGCACGACGGGGTTTACTTTGCCCGGCATGATTGACGATCCCGGTTGCAGATCCGGGATGTGCAACTCGCCAAGCCCGGTGTTTGGTCCCGAGCCCATCCAGCGCAGATCGTTGTTGATTTTGGTGAGGCTCACCGCGATCACCCGCAAGGCGCCGGAGGCTTCAACGAGGGCGTCCCGATTGGCCTGCGCCTCAAAGTGGTTGCGCGTTTCGGTGATGGGCAGCCCGCTCTCTTCGGCGAGTCGGGCGATGACCTGCTGGGGGAACCCGTGCGGCGTGTTAATGCCGGTGCCCACCGCGGTGCCACCGAGCGGCACCTCGGCAACGCGGCTGAGGGTCGACTGCACCCGCTCAATACCGAGCCGAATCTGCGCGGCGTACCCGCCGAACTCTTGCCCGAGCGTCACCGGGGTGGCATCCATCAGGTGGGTGCGGCCAGCTTTCACCGCGTCGCGCCAGAGTTCCGCCTTTTCTTCGAGCGCTCCGGCCAACACGTCGAGGGCAGGAATGAGGTCGTGCAGCAACGCCCCGGTCACCGCGACGTGCACCGAGGTCGGAAAGACGTCGTTGGAGGATTGCGAGGCGTTCACGTGGTCGTTCGGGTGCACCGGGGCACCCAGCTCGCGGGTCGCAAGCGTTGCGAGCACCTCGTTCATGTTCATGTTTGAACTGGTTCCAGACCCGGTCTGGTACACGTCGACGGGGAACTGCTCGTCGTGCGCGCCGCTGATCACGAGATCCGCGGCGTGGGCAATCGCCTGGGCAATTTCGGTGCTGATGACGCCAAGATCGGCATTGGTGAGGGCGGCAGCCTTCTTGATTCTGGCGAGCGCGGCGATCTGTGCCGGCTCAAGCGTCGAACCAGAAATGGGGAAGTTTTCTACGGCGCGCTGCGTTTGCGCGCTGTAGAGCGCATGCGCGGGCACGCGCACCTCGCCCATGGTGTCGTGTTCGATGCGGTACTCGGTGGGCTCACTCACTGAATTATCCTTTGCTGTGGTGTTGTGCGGTTATCGCTGGGAAATGGTCTGTTCATGGGGTGGTGGCGGAGCCGGGAGTGCGGCCGGGCGCGGAGCCGGGCAACGGCGCCTCTGCAATGTCGAGCTGTCCGATGGCAACGGTGGGGTGCGCCCGCCCCTCGACGAGGCGATAGTTTGCCCCAACGATGCCAACGCTGCCGGATGCGACGGCTTCGCTGATCAGTTCGGAGCCGCGCAGCAGCTCGGCGACGCAGCCGCGCAGATGGTAGCGACCCACCTCATAGCTGTCGATGTGTTCCGGCTGCACGAAGGGCGTTGCCGGGTTGTCTTTCAACCACACCGCCTGCACGGCGGGAACGATGGAGCGAATTTGGCTGGCAATATTTGGCGGCAATGGGGTGGGATGCTGTTGTTGCGATTCGACCGCGGCGGCGACCGCCCCGCATTCGTCGTGGGCAAGCACCACGATGAGCGAAATGCCAAGCATTTCGACGGCATATTCCAGTGAGCCGATGACCGTTTCGGAGACGACGTGCCCCGCGTTGCG
Source organism: uncultured Microbacteriaceae bacterium (assembly GCA_964440395.1). Classification (GTDB taxonomy): domain Bacteria; phylum Actinomycetota; class Actinomycetes; order Actinomycetales; family Microbacteriaceae; genus CAYTSH01. Next base: position 4,134 of record CAYTSH010000135.1, on the reverse strand, counting down.
CACCACGAACAGATCGCCCAGACCCTTGTCGAAAATGATTTCTGCGGCAATGCGGGAATCAGAGCAGCCAAACAGGGCGGCGCTGGGTGTTTGGGTTCCTCGCGTGGCGGCGCGGTGTTCCGCGTCTTGCCGCGGGTGACTGGGCTGGCCTGCGACGAATCGGTCGTTGCCGCGTTTCATTTCACGCCACACATCGGCCGGGGTTCGTCGCGGTTTGGGGGCGGCGTTCATTGGGTTCCTTCGCTGACTGGTCGTTGCTGCGTTGCGGCGAGCTGGTCGGCAACGGCGTTGACGAGCGTTTCAAGTTCTTCGGTTCGCGCGGTGCCGTAGACGATCACGTCGCCCGTGCTGACCGTCGTGGTGTAGGCGGCGCGGATGTTGCCGGCGTCCTTGCCTCGTTCGCTATTGTCATAAAAGGTCCAGGTGTAACCGCCGATCTGCACGGTTTGCTGTGCGAGGCTGTTGCTTAGTTCCCCGGCGACCCAGCTCGGGTTGCTCGCGATTCCCTGCGAGAGTGCCGCGTATTCTTGCTCGGGTGTGATAAAGCCAATAAACCAGGAGCGCACATCCTGCCCACTGGAGTAGCGCAACGCGGCCTCGTTCGATTCCCACCCTTGCGGCAGTTGGGGGACCAGGAGCGGGGTTTGCACGCCCTGTTGCGCTGTTGCGGCTATCGCGACGTAGTCGGCGGTGCGGTCGATGGTGATTGTGCCGCGCGGAACGGCAACAACGATGAGTGCGACCGCGCAGAGCGTGACGAGCAGCGAAAACACCAGGTTGTTGATGGTTTTGCGTGAGCGGTACAGCCGCGACTGTTCTGCCTTGCGGGCAGCCGTTTCTGCCGGGGTTTCCGGGCGGCCAAGCTCAGCGACAATTCGGGGTTGTTTGCTCATTCTGTTGCGTTCTCGACGGCTGCCGCACTGCCGGCCTCCAGTCGCTGCTTCGCCCCAATCAACCAGGATTCGCAGCGGTTCGCAAGCGCCTCACCGCGTTCCCAAAGCGTGAGCGATTCTTCAAGGCTCGTGTTGCCCTGTTCGAGCTGGTTGACCACGCTGACGAGCTCGTCGCGTGCCTGTTCGTAGCTCATGGAGCTGAAATCTTCGACTGCTGGCATGGCTGTAAGTCTACCGAACGCTGGGCGCTGCGGGAGCGGCATCCATGATTGTTGTGGATGCCGCAGCTGGCTTAGGCGCGCGCGTTCGCCCCCGTCGAGGTTGCGCCGATCGCCCCTGCGGCGAGTGTGATGGTCAATTCGGTGCCGACTGGCGCGTCTTGCGGGCTGGCGAGTACGGCGCCGTTGCTCAGTTGCGCAACGGCGTAGCCGCGGCTGAGCGTGGCGAGGGGGGAGAGTGCGCGCAGTTGCACGCGCAGCGCGGCAGTTTCCGCCCCTGCTCGTTCGAGGGTGCGTGACATGATGTCGTGGCTGCGCGCCACGATTCGGGTGAGCTCTTCGGCTCGACTGGTGATGATCGTATCGCTGCGCGCCAACACGGGGCGGCTGCGCAGCTGCCCAAGCGCGTGGATTTCGTGCTGCACGAGCGTGGTCATGCGGCTGCGGAGTCGTCCGCGCGCCTGGACGATTCGGCTGCGCTCTTCAGACACGTCGGGAACGACCCGCTTCGCCGCGTCGGTTGGCGTTGAGGCTCGCAGGTCGGCGACATCATCGAGGAGGGGGCGATCCGCTTCGTGACCGATTGCGCTCACGATGGGGGTGCTGGCGGCTGCGGCGGCGCGCACCACGCGCTCGTCGCTGAACGGCAGCAGGTGTTGAAAATCGCCGCCACCGCGCGCCACAATGATCACGTCGACTGCCGGGTCGGCGTCAAGCGTTTCAATGGCCGCAGTCACCTCGGCGACGGCGCGATCCCCCTGCACAGCCGCGTGTGCCACGCGGAAGCGCACGTCGGGCCACCGCAGTTGGGCGTTGCGCAGCACGTCTTTTTCGGCGTCGGAATCTTTACCGGTGACCAGTCCGATGCACCCGGGAAGGAAGGGGAGTGGGCGTTTGCGCTCGACGTCAAAGAGTCCTTCTGCCCGCAGGCTTTGCCGGAGCCGTTCGAGGCGTTCCAGCAGGTCGCCGAGGCCCACCTGTTTCATGGCGAACACCTGCATGCTCAGCGTGCCACCCTTGACCCAGTAGTTGGGTTTCACGAGAGCCACCACGTGATCGCCCTGCTCGAAGCCGCTGGCGGGCAGGCTTGCACGAACCGAGGGCCAAATGGTGAACCCAACCGTTGCGTCCTGCGTGAGGTCTTTCAGCCGACCGAACACGTTGCCGGCAGACGTGTTCCACCCCGTGATTTCGCCTTCGATCCACACCTGGCCGAGTCGGTCGATGTAGTCGCGAATTTTGTTCGACATTGTCGAAACCGACCACGGTTCCTCTGCGGTCGCTGGCTTTTCGGCGTTCATCGCCACCCCTTTCAAGCGGTCGCCGCTTGTCGCGTAGACTTAGATGCATGTCTTCAGATCAACGTGACCAGCGTACCATTGGCGCACCCATGGTGAGCCTTGCGATGCCGCGAATGCGCGCCGTTCGGGGTCGTTTGGTGGACCGCCCCGTTGCGGGGGAGAAGCGGGTGCTGCTCGCCGCCCCGCGGGGCTACTGCGCGGGAGTGGATCGCGCCGTGGTTGCGGTGGAGAAGGCGCTGCAACGCTACGGTGCGCCGGTGTATGTGCGCAAGCAAATTGTGCACAACGTGCACGTGGTGGAAACGCTCGAACGCATGGGTGCGATTTTTGTTGACGAGGTTGATGAGGTGCCACTCGGCGCGAATGTGGTGTTTTCCGCTCACGGCGTGTCGCCGGCGGTGGTGGCTGAGGCGGCGGATCGTGGGCTCAACGCGATTGACGCCACCTGCCCGCTTGTCACGAAGGTGCACCGCGAGGCGGTGCGCTTTGCGAAACAGGATTTAGAGATTTTGTTGATTGGTCATGAGGGTCATGAGGAGGTCGAGGGCACCGCGGGTGAGGCGCCCGATCACGTCACGATTGTCAATTCGCCCGATGCCGTGGCCGACCTGGTCGTGCAGGATCCGGATCGTCTCGTCTGGCTCTCGCAAACGACGCTCAGCGTGGACGAGACGATGGAAACGGTGCGTCGGTTGCGTGAGCGTTTCCCGAACCTGCAGGATCCACCGAGCGATGATATCTGCTATGCCACGCAGAACCGGCAGGTGGCCATTAAGAAAGTGGCCGCCGAGTCTGATGTGGTGATCATCGTGGGTTCGGCGAACTCGTCGAACTCGGTGCGGCTGGTGGAGGTGGCACTCGAATACGGGGCCCGCGCGGCGTACCGGGTGGACTATGCGAGTGAGGTGCGGCAGGAGTGGCTCGAAGGCGCCTGCACCGTGGGGGTTTCGAGTGGCGCTTCGGTGCCGGAGGTGCTGGTGCAGGAACTCCTTGACGATCTTGCCGATGCCGGTTATGGCACGGTACAGGCGGTTGTGACCGCTGAAGAAGACCTGGTGTTTTCGCTGCCGAAAGAGCTGCGCACAACCAGTGACGGGCAGCAGGACGCTCGCGCGTTTGGCGGCAGGACCGCCAGGTAACGCCCGCTGAGGGTTCCCTCCCGCACTGAGCGCGTATGGTGCGCACCCGCGCCTCCCGTGCGCACCCGCGTAAGCCGCGCAACCCGCGCAACCCCTGCGCACCCGCGTAAGCTGCGCACCCCGTAAGCAGCAGACTCGCAGCTAGTTGAAGCGCAGCCGGGACAGGAATGCTTTCGTTGATTCCTGCTGCGGGTTGCCAAACACCTGCTCGGGCGGGCCAACTTCGACCACACTGCCGTGTTCGAGGAACACCACCAGGTCGGCCACCTGCCTGGCGAACGACATTTCATGCGTGGCCATCAAAATGGTACTCCCGGTTGTTTTGAGTTCGTTGACGAGATCAAGCACCTCACCCACGAGTTGTGGGTCGAGCGCGCTCGTGATTTCGTCGAGCAGGAGCAGCGCGGGGTCGGTGGCGATCGCGCGCGCGATCGCCACGCGTTGCTGTTGACCACCCGAGAGCCGATCGGGATACTCGTGCGCTTTTGAGGCTAGCCCAATCCGGTCCAGCAGGGCGAGACCTTTTGCTTCGGCGCTCAGCGAAGCCTCGCCGAACACCTCACGACTTGCGAGTGTCACGTTC
>CAYTSH010000134.1:1467-5891 GCA_964440395.1 uncultured Microbacteriaceae bacterium | reverse complement strand
CTCGCTTGGGCACCGCTTTCTGCTGTTCATCGTCCTCATCACCATGTTTTTCGGCGCGGGCATGATCCCCACCTACCTGCTGGTGAGCAACCTGGGGCTCATCAACACCTACTGGGCGCTCATCCTGCCCGGGGCGGTTTCGGCATTCAACCTGCTCATTTTGCGCTCATTCTTCATGGGGGTTGAACCGTCAATCATTGAGGCGGCCCGCATCGATGGCGCATCCGAGTGGAAGATTTTGCGCAAAATCGTGATCCCCGTCTCCACCGCAGTCATCGCCGTGGTGGCGTTGTTCTACGGCGTCGGCTACTTCAACGCCTTCTTCAACGCAATGCTGTACCTGAACGACAACACCATGTGGCCGTTGCAGCTCGTGCTGCGCTCCTACGTGCTGCAGGGTGTAGCGTTGCCTGGAAGTGGCACAGGGCAGGTTGATGTGGCCACGGGTGCGGTTACCGGCCTTCCCGTGAAAATGGCGATCACCGTGTTGGCGGTAATCCCCATCCTGCTCGTCTACCCGTTTGTGCAGCGCCACTTCACCAAGGGCGTCATTTTCGGTGCCATTAAGGGTTAGCGTGCAGGCGGGTTCGTCGGGCGCCTGGTAGGCGTTCGCGCCATCGACGGCACCGCCCGCATCGCCGAGTTTTCGTATCGTTCCACAGCACACCCCGAGAGGATTTTTCATGAAGTTTAGTGACGGGTATTGGCTCACCCGGCCGGGCATCCAGGTGCATTCGGCGGCAGCTGTGGACGGCACCGAGCCGCTCGCCGGCGGCGGGTTGCGCGTGTTCGCCCCCACCCGCGTGATTCGCCACCGCGGCGACACGCTCGACGCGCCCCTGCTCACCGTGGATGTGACCAGCCCCGCCGCCGACGTGATTGGGGTGCGACTGACACATCATGCTGGGGGTGTGGGGGGGCATCCACGTTTTCAATTGAACGGTGTGGATGCCGTAGCCGGCGAATCCCCCAGCCAGGCAACCGGGTGGTCCGGTCCCGAGTTTACCCGGGGGGATGACACCGCGGTGGTGACCGCTGGTGGGTTGAGCGCACACATCGGGTTGGGCGACGCCTGGTCGTTGGAGTTTCGCGGCGAGGGGCGACTACTCACCGCCTCGGGGTGGCGCAGCGCGGCACACGTGGCTGGCGTTGACGGGCAGTCGTGGATGCGGGAGCAGCTCACCCTGGAGCCGGGCACCCTGGTGTATGGGTTGGGCGAACGGTTTGGCCCGTTTGTGAAGAACGGTCAAAGCGTGGACATTTGGAATGAGGACGGCGGGACGGCCACCGAACAGGCTTACAAGAACGTGCCGTTTTACCTCACCAACCACGGGTATGGCGTGTTTGTGAACGACCCGGGTCGGGTTTCGTTTGAGGTTGGTTCGGAGATTGCGTCACGCACCCAGTTCAGTGTTTCGGGTGAAACGCTGGAGTATTTTGTGATTTACGGCCCGACCCCGAAAGAAATTCTCAACAAATATACGGCCCTCACGGGGCGCCCCGCGCGCGTGCCCGACTGGTCGTATGGGCTGTGGCTGTCAACCTCATTCACCACAAACTATGACGAAACCACCGTGGCGGGGTTCATTGATGGCATGGCGGAGCGCGACCTGCCCCTGTCCGTGTTCCACTTTGACTGCTTCTGGATGCGCCAGTTCCACTGGTGTGATTTTGTGTGGGACCCGGCCGTGTTCCCCGACCCGGACGGCATGCTCGCCCGGTTGCGGCAGCGCGGCCTGCGCGTTTCGGTGTGGATCAACCCGTACATCGCGCAGCGCTCCCACCTGTTTGAGGAGGGTCGCCGGTTGGGTTTCCTGGTGCGCCGCGCAGACGGTTCGGTGTGGCAGTGGGATCGTTGGCAGGCTGGCATGGCGCTGGTCGATTTCACCAACCCGGATGCCCGGGCTTGGTTTGCCGGCAAACTCGAGACCCTGCTAGATCAGGGTGTGGACACGTTCAAAACTGATTTCGGCGAGCGCATCCCCACCGATGTGGTGTGGCATGACGGTGGCGATCCCGAACGGATGCACAACTATTACAGCCAGTTGTATAACGAAACCGTGTTTGACGTGTTGGAACGCCGCCGCGGTGTCGGCGATGCGGTGGTGTTTGCGCGTTCCGCTACGGCTGGCGGCCAACGCCTCCCAGTGCACTGGGGTGGTGACTGCGAGTCGACGTTCTCTGCGATGGCTGAGTCGCTGCGTGGCGGGCTGAGTTTGGCGAGCTGCGGGTTTGGCTACTGGAGTCACGACATTGGTGGTTTTGAGGGGAAACCGGATCCTGACCTGTTTAAACGTTGGGTGGCGTTTGGATTGTTGTCGTCGCATTCGCGGCTCCACGGTTCCACGTCGGTGCGGGTGCCGTGGTCGGTTGATGAGGAATCAAGCGACGTGCTGCGCACGTTCACCCGGTTGAAGATGCGGCTCATGCCATACTTGGCCGCGGCGGGCGAGGAGGCGCACACTTCGGGTGTACCCGTGATGCGCCCCATGGTGGTGGAGTTCCCGGATGACCCGAATACGCACAGCCTGGATCGGCAGTACATGCTCGGCAGCGACCTGCTCGTAGCACCGGTACTCACCGCGGATGGCAGCGTGTCGTTCTACCTCCCCGAGGGGGTGTGGACGCACCTCCAGACGGGTGCGGAACTCGTTGGCGGGCGCTGGCACACCCGCACCTTCGGGTATCAGGAGGCCGCCGTGTTTGTGCGCCCCGGCGCAGTGCTCCCCATTGGCGCGGTGGATGCCACCCCCGAGTATGCCTGGAGCGACGCGATAACCTTGCGCGCGTACCGCCTCGAAGAGGGTGCCGAAACGCACGTGTCGGTTCCGGTTCGCGTGACCGCCGACGGCGGGGCCGGCGCCGCGGCGGGTGTTGCCGAGATTCTCGTGCGGCGCACCGGCGACACCACGGAGGCAGAGGTGCTTTCGGGCACCGCGACCGTCGTCGCCGTGCACGACGGGGGCGCGCTCTAGGCGCGGGCTGGTTCTTGCGGGGTTCGCGGGGCGGGGGTGCATCGGCAGAGTGGTTGCTGCCGGTTCACCCCCGCCCCGTCGCGCACCCCGCCCCGTCGCGCACCCCGCCCCGGTCCGTCGTGCACCCCGCCCCGGCCCTTCGCGCACCCCGCACCACCCCGCACCACCTCGCTTCACCCCGTCGCGCACCTCGCCCCGCATCGCAACACCGGTAGCATGAATGCTGTGCAGCACACCCCGAACACCTCGTCCCCCATGAGGTGCGCCACCAAGAAACCCGGAACCAGATCGGCAACGAACAGCCGAACGGCACTCCTCAGCGCCCTCATCCTGTTGCTCGCCGCGTGCGCACCCGCCGGTGTGACCGCCGACAACACCAAAAACCCAACCGCGAGCACCAGCGCCAGCAACCCCGCCAGCACCACCCCGAACACCACCATCCCGAACACCACCACCCCCGCAGAACCCAGCGTGACCAGCCCGGCGGGGGTGACGCCTGCGGAAGGGGCAGGCACAGCATCCACCCAATTGATGCCACCCAACACCCACCCACTAGACCAACCCGAATCACTGTGGGTCATCACCAACAAGCAACGCCCACTCCCCCAAACATTCGAACCAGCCGACCTCACCGAACCCGCCGGCGTGCCCAACCCGGCACACCACCAACTGCGCGCCCAGGCGGCAACAGCGCTCAGCGCGCTCGCCGCGGACGCCACAAACAACGGGCTGCCCCTCAGTGTTGTGAGCGGGTACCGTTCCTTCGCGACCCAACAGCAGCTGTACAGCGCATACGTTGCCCGCGACGGCCAAACACTTGCCGACACCTACTCTGCGCGGCCGGGACACTCGGAACACCAAACCGGCTGGGCGGTGGACCTGACCGGCGACGGCACCTGCACCCTCGACACGTGCTTCGCCGACACCGCAACCGGGGCGTGGCTTGCCCAAAACGCGGCCAGATTTGGGTTCGTGATTCGCTACCCCGACGGGCAGGACAGCGTAACCGGGTTCATGTTCGAACCCTGGCACCTGCGGTTTGTTGGGGTTGAGCTTGCTGAAACCATTCCATCCGGGATGCCGTTGGAAACGTTCTTCGCCCTACCCAGCGCCCCAGCCTACTAGCGCCGCGCCCCCGCGGGGTGAACGGTTCGCGGACAGGGTCGCCGCGGCATTCGCCGGGCTCGCCTCGCTCGCCGGGCTCGCCTCGCTCGCCTCGCTCGCCGCGTTTCCTCGCTCACTGCGTTTCCTCCGATCCTCGTAGCCACCCATTCGGCAGAAAGTGCGCCCTTCCTCAACACCGAGGAACATATTCTGCCGAACGGATGCACCATCCATGCTCGCCACGGCATTCAACGCATACACCGCGCTTCCCCCGGTCTGGGGTGAGCACAAATGCACGTGCTGACCCCCAAAATCATGCATTTGCGCTCACCCACGCGGTCACGG
>CAYTSH010000134.1:0-1367 GCA_964440395.1 uncultured Microbacteriaceae bacterium | reverse complement strand
AAAGTGCGCCCATCCTCAACACCGAGGAACATATTCTGCCGAACGGATGCACCATCCACGCTCGCCACGGCATTCTCCGCACGCACCGCACTTCCCACGGTCCGGGGTGAGCACAAATGCAAGCAATCAACCCCTAAGGAAAAACATAAACAATACATATTGTTCCAAAGGTTCGTTACTTAAGCTGGAAATCACAGTCCACATCCGTATTTCATTTAGGAGTGAAATCATGAGCAACAACGAGTCGCCTAACAACGAGTCACCTACCGAACCCACCCCCGCGTCAGTCGAGAATCCGGGCACACCATCAGCAGTCACTGAAACAATTGACAGCACAGCAAGAACGCCAGTCACAGCCCCGCAAGCCACACCACCAGCACCAGCCCCGCATGCCGCACAAACAGCACCAGCACCAGCACCAGCGAACACAATCTCTGAAGCGGCAGCACCCGCAACTGCAACAAAACGCATCTGGCAACTCAGGCCGTTGGTCGCGATTGGGGCTGGTCTTGGGATTCTGGCAACCGGGCTCCTTTGCGGCGGCGGAATCGGGGCCGCTGTGGCACATGAGCGCGAAGAAACACGGCACCACTTGTCGGCATTCGATGGGCGCGAGGAATCGTTCGACCGCAACCTCAACCATCAGGACGCTCAGCGCGACGAATTCTCGCCCCGCGGCCGCTACCAAGCCCCGCTCGAATCTGGTTCAGGTGCCGATGTTCCCGGTCAGAGGCCAGATCAAGCCCCCAAGGTGAAGAGCGAACGCACAACACCCGACCAGAACCAGCCACAATCGACACCGTCACCCGCAACGCCGAACACATAACACGCACAGCGAAAACGTTTCAATGGGGGGATGCTGCAGCCCAGCCCCAGCGAAAGCGAGCGAAGCGTGGGCAACATCAATCGGGACGCGAACGCGGGCAACAGCAAACGACACACGAGCCAGGTGGGCGAAACACGAGCCAGGTGGGCGAAACACGAGCCAGGCAGGCGAAACACGAGCCAGGCAGGCGAAACACGAGCCGGGCACGGGCCGCAACTAGTGACACTTGGTCGGAGCGTCCGGGGCGCACGAGTTGGGGTGTGCGCCCCGGACATGATGCAGGAACCAAACAGGGCATACCCCAAGGCGCGATCGGGCCGGGCCGGGGGGCGAGCCGGGCGCGGGGTGGGCCGGGCGAAAGCCAGGCGGGCGGGGTGGGCCGGGCGCGGACGCGAGTGCGGACCGGGCGAATGCGGGACGCGGGTCGGGCGCACACCGGGCGCGGATGCGGGTGCGGAGTGGACACACGCGGGGCACGGGGCACGCTCGCCGGGCCGACCCCGGGCCTGGCACGGGGTCGGCCGGCCCCGGGGCGGGGGGA
>CAYTSH010000133.1:0-5911 GCA_964440395.1 uncultured Microbacteriaceae bacterium | reverse complement strand
CTCCTGGTGCTGGGGTGGGGTGGGGTGGGGCTGGTGCTGGTGGGGTTGGTGCTGGGGTTGGTGCTGGGGGGGGGGGGGGTGGTGCTGGTGCTGGGGGTGGTGATGCTGGGGCTGGGGCTCCCGAGGTGCGGTTGTGCGGCGCGCGCGGTTGCGCAATGCGGGATTGCGGTGCTTCTCGGGTGCACGCCCAAGGCTCTGTAGACATTCTATGCTGGGGGTATGACATCCAACGGGTTCACCGATCAGACCGCACCCAGCGCGGCACCCAGCACCGCGTCCGGCACCGCACCCAGCACCGCGCCCGACTCGGCGCCCAGCACCGCGCCCGGCGTCGCTCCCAGCGCCGCGCCCGACTCGGCACCCAGCACCGCACTCGACGCCAGCCACAACGCTGGCGACACCCGCGGCACCGCGCTGCCGGCAATCGCGATTCTCGGTCTCGGCTCCATGGGCGGAGCCATTCTCGCGGGGCTCCTCAACCCCCACGTGCACATTCGCGGCGAACTCACCGTCACCACCAGCAGCGCGGCGAGCGCCGCTGCTGCTCGTCGCCCCGGCGTGCAGGCGCTATCGCTTGAGGAACACCCAGACGCCAACCTGGTTGCAGCGCGCGCCGCCGACGTTGTGCTGGTTGCGGTGAAACCGTGGGCGGTTCCCGCGCTGCTGCGCGAGATTGCGCCCGCTCTGCGCCCCGGTGCCGTGGTGGTGAGTGTTGCCGCCGGTGTGCCGATCGCCCGATTTGTGGATGCCCTACCCCCCTCAGTCTCCGTCGTGCGCACCATGCCAAACACGCCCGCAATCATCGGGCGGGCCGTGACCGGTGTTGCCGCCCTGCCCTCCTGCCCGGAAGCGGCAGTGCAGGTGGTATGCGACCTGTTCGGCACGGTGGGGCAGGTGGTGCGGGTGGACGAAACGCAAATAGACGCGCTGAGCACGGTTTCGGGTTCGGGTCCGGCCTACCTGTTTTGGTTTGTGGAGCAGCTCACCGAGGCGGCTCGGAACCTGGGGTTCACCGCAGCGCAGGCCGATGTGCTGGTGCAGGAAACCGTTGCCGGCGCGGCAGAACTGCTACGGCACACCGGCGAACACCCCGCAGTGCTGCGGCGCCGTGTGACCAGCCCCGGGGGCACTACCGAGCAGGCAATTGGCGTGTTCGAGCGTGATACTCCGCCCGACCTGTTCACAGACGCGCTCAACGCGGCCCTGCGTCGAGCCAAGGAGCTCGCCGAGTAACGCGCCAGGCGCCCCGCCCAGCCCCGGCTCCCGCTCCTAACTCACCACGGTTGCGAACCGCTCAATATCACTGCCCGTTCCCGAAACTATCATCACATCGCCGTCCCGCAACACCGTGTTGGCGTCGGCGGTGTGAAACGGCTCACCCGGCGATTTCACCCCGACCAGGGTGACCCGGTATTTGGTGCGCAACCGGTCGACTGCTGACGGCATCCCCTGAATTGAAACCGGCGGAAACATTTTCACCAACACCAAATCATCATCAAACGCAATGAAATCAAGCATCTTCCCGGAAACCAGGTGCGCCACCCGCTCGCCAGCCTCACGCTCAGGGTAAATCACATGATGCACCCCAATGCGCTGCAAAATGGTGCCGTGCGAAAGTGACATGGCCTTCGCCCAAATGTTCGGCACCCCCAAATCGACCAGGTTTGCCGCCACCAGCACGCTCGACTCAATCGAAGCGCCAACCGCCACAACCGCAATATCAAAATCAGCCGCGCCAATCTGCTGCAGCGTCTCCAACGAACGCGCATCACCCTGCACCGTGTGAGTCACCCGATCAGCCCACTGCTGCACCAACACCGGGTTCGTGTCGATAGCCAAAACCTCACGATCCAGCAAGTCAAGCTGCTCTGCGATCGCCTCGCCAAAACGGCCAAGGCCAATGATAAGCACAGGGGAATCGTGCCGAATAGTGTCAACCAACGATAGGCCTTTCTTCAGGGTTGCGAACCAGGGCGGTGCGTGTTTTTGTTGCCAGCGCGGCGGCAAGCGTGACCGTACCGATGCGACCCGCCCACATGGTAGCGGCCAGCACAATTTTGCCCGAATCGGGCAGCGACTCAGCCACCCCCGTGCTCAGACCGCACGTGCCAAACGCCGAAATGACGTCGAACAGCACAAACGCAAACGGTGCCTCAGTGAGTTGCAACAGGATGAGCGTCGTGAAAGCAACACAGGTCGCCGCCCACAGCACCACACTCACCGCGAGGCGCAGCACCTCCTGCGGAATGCGGCGACCGAACGCGTTCACGTCCTGAAAGCCGCGCGCCTCCGCGAACGCGGCGAGAAACAACACCGCCAGGGTGGTCACTTTGATGCCACCCGCGGTTGAGGCGGAACCGCCACCCACAAACATGAGCATGTCAATCAGCAGCAGCGTGTGTTCGTGCATTGCCGAAACATCCACATTGGCCAAGCCGCCCGAGCGGCTCATGGTGGAAAGAAACATCGATGATTGGATGCGGTGGCCGGCACCCATCGACCCCAACGTTCCCGGGTTCCCCCACTCAAACAACCCAATGAGTAGCGCCCCGATGAGCAGCAACAGCAGCGTGGTGAGCAGCGTCAGCTTGGTGTGCAACGGCAGGCGGCTGGGCCGGCGCCAACGATGGAGATGCCGGTACCGGTACACGGCATACATCACCGGGAAACCGAGACTGCCCAAAAACACGCCAACCCCCAACACCGTGAGCATGTAAGTGTCCGTGCTGAACGGTGCCATGCCTTCCGTGGTGGGTACAAACCCCGTGTTTGTGAAAGCCGATGCGGCAAAATAAAAACTGTGCCACAGCGCAGTGATCGGGGCGGTGCCCTCCAATAAAATCCTCGGATAAATCAACAACAGCAGGCTCAGTTCGATAATGACCACCGTGAGCAACACCGCACGCAGCAGCCCCTTGATATCCCCCAGTCGCACCGCCTGCCGTTCAGCCACCGGGCCGTGATGGGTGCGCAGCGGGTTCGTGTCACCCGCCGCCAACAATCGCTGGGTGAGCCCCAGGCGACGCGAAACGAGCAACCCAAGCAGGCTCGCAGCCGTGAGGACGCCAACACCACCCACCTGCAAACCGATCATAATTGCCGTGTTCCCAAACGCTGACCAGTGGCTGCCCATGTCAACCGTGGTGAGACCCGTGACGCAAATCGCCGAAACCGCGGTGAACAGTGCGTCAGCGAAACTTGTGCTGTTGCCCGCCGCCGTGGCAGCCGGGAGCAGCAGTATCGACGTGAGCAGCGCAATGAGGCTCGTGAAGATGCCGATCGTGAATCTCGCCGGATGATGCTCCGCGGTGTGGTCAAGGAAAAACCTCAACCGTTCTGAAAAGCGTTGCGGCGGTTTTGGTGCGCGTCGGTACCCGACCTGTGCCCCGCTTCCGGGCGAAAACATTCGTGTCACGAGGTGCCGCTGCCTCCCAACCGTGTGAGGAAAATGTGGAACGGATCTGTCCTGTGTGCCATGCTACACACTCAAGGCAAGTACCCTGTAGGTATGGCTGATATTTTCAACGTGATTGCCGATGCGACCCGTCGCGATATTTTGCTGGTACTGCTGGAACGATACCGAGCCGGGCGGGAAATAAGCGTGTCGCAAATCGTCAACGAATTGGAACTCAGCCAACCCACCGTGTCGAAGCATCTCAAAGTGCTTCGGGAAGCGGAACTCGTCGAAGTGCGTGAAGATGGCCAGCACCGGCTGTACTCGTTACGATATGAACCGCTCGAAATCGTTGAAGACTTCGTCGTGCCATTCCTCAGCGCCGACTTTGACGGTGACGTGATGATCGAGTTCCATGACGTGCCCGACACAACCGCCGGCCCCGTGCTCAGCGAAGGCGTGGAATCTGCGGTGGAATCAATCGGGCGGGTCGCCGCCGACGCGCAGCACACCGTGCGCGAGCTTGTCGCCCGGTTCCGCCTGCGCTAACCGGGCGGTCGCGTTCGGTTTCGCTTGCGCTGACGGGTTGGTCGCGTTCGGTTTCGCGATGTTGCGGGTAGTCCGCTAGTATATTGATTCTGTCAGCCATTTCTTCGTGGCTGGTTCCGAAGATCGTGTGAGGTTTTTTGTGGGTTCTGTAATCAAGAAGCGCCGCAAGCGTATGGCTAAGAAGAAGCACCGTAAGTTGCTTCGGAAGACCCGTCACCAGCGTCGCAATAAAAAGTAGTACCAACGCGTGAAGCGCCGGTGCCAAGTGAGGCTCCGGCGCTTTTTGCTGCGCGTTTACCGATGGGTGAGCGCGAACGCGCGGATCGGGTCGGGTTTGCGTGCGATTTTGCTCACCCACGCAGGGTGAGCGCGAACGCGCGGATCGGGTCGGGTTTGCGTGCGATTCTGCTCACCCACGCAGGGTGAGCGCGAATGCGCGGATCGGGTCGGGTTTGCGTGCGTTTCTGCTCACCCACGCAGGGTGAGCGCAAATGCGCGGATTGGGTTGGGTTTGCGTGCGATTCTGCTCACCCACGCAGGGTGAGCGCGAATGCACGGATTGGGCCGGGTTTGCGTGCGATTCTGCTCACCCACGCAGGGTGAGCGCAAATGCGCGGATGGGTGAGCGCGAATGCGCGGCCAGATACCATGGTGGTATGACCGCACAGCATGCCGCAATCACCGTAACCCTCATCGGCAAGCCAGGCTGTCACCTGTGCGATGACGCCCGTGACGTTGTGCACGCGGTAATCGCGGAGTTCACCACGGATCGAATTGTGGTTGAGGAACAATCGATCCTGCAGCATCCCGAATTGTTTGAAACATTTGCGGAAGAAATTCCCGTCGTGCTCGTCAACGGCGCAATGCACACCTATTGGCGGGTTGAGGCGCACCGTCTGCGCGCAACGCTCAAACACGCGCTCGGGCGGGTAGGCGGGTAACTACACGCGAAGATGCCCGGGGCGCAGGCGTCTGGTTCTCAACGAAACGCCCACGCGCCCAGCTTTCGAGGTGCAGCCTGGACGGGTCGCCGGGCACCGGGCGCCGGAACCCGCTTTAACCAGCTTTGCCGCGGTGTTAGCGGAAGTTCACGAACTGCAGATCGAGTTCCACGTCTGCCGAGCGCAACAGCGCCATGGTCGCTTGGAGGTCGTCGCGGCTTTTGGAGGAAACCCGCAGTTCGTCACCCTGGATTTGGCTTTTCACGCCTTTAGGTGCTTCGTCACGGATGAGTTTGCCAAGTTTTTTCGCATTTTCACTGTCGATGCCCTGTTTGAGACTCACCTCGATGCGGTGCTCTTTACCACTGGGGTAGGGGTCGCCAGCTTCGAGGCTTTTCAGTGAGATTCCGCGTTTAATGACTTTCGATTGCAGCACATCAAGCACCGCCGTGACGCGTTCAGCGGTGTCAGCTTTGAGGAGCATTTTCTCGCCGCTCCACTCGATCGAGGCGCCTACACCTTTGAAATCGTAGCGTTGCTCAATTTCTTTTTTGGTCTGGTTGAGGGCATTATCTGCCTCCATTTTGTCGACCTTACTTACAACATCAAATGAGGAATCAGCCATGCTTCTATGCTACCGGGCTATTGCGTGATCTTCAGCGAGGTGATGCTGCGTTGCAGGAGGGCGAACTCGGGGGCCGCGGTGAAGGCGCGTGCGGCATCCACCGAATCGAAGGAGAGCGGGTTCGTGTCTGTCTGCGGTGTCACGACGGCGGCGCTCCCGAACGACACCAGGTAGCGTCCCTGGCTGACCGGTTGCTGCTTGAGCGAGTTGAAGAGGTACTCGCCGAGGGTGCCATTTTCGCTGAGGTATTCGTTCATGGTGAGGCCAATCACGCCCGCCACCCGGTCCGGGTAGGTGATGATTTGGTAGGCGAACGATACCTGGTCTGGGACGGTGTAGAGCAGCCCGGGCTCGAAGGATTCTTTTCTGACAACTTCCGTCGGGTAGAGCTCCTCGGTGATC
>CAYTSH010000132.1:0-6080 GCA_964440395.1 uncultured Microbacteriaceae bacterium | reverse complement strand
GCGCCCGCATCGCCACAGTTCACTGTTCCACTTACCGTGCACAGTGCTTTGCTGAATTTGGGATGGTCGGAGCGTGACGTGCGCGCCGTGCTCGAGGGCATCCTGCACGCCGCGCAGCAGCGTGGAGCTGCAGCTCCGTCCGATCAGACCCTGTTGCGACAGGCGTTGGTTGAGCTCGGTGGCGCGGATCGTTCGGGGGTGCGTGCACGTGGCTGAATCGCGGGAAAACGAGACAACTGATGTGTTTCCGCACCCGGCGGAACTGGCACGTGACGATTCGGAGCTTGCCTTTGAGGGCGCGCTGCGGCCGAAACGGTTGAGTGAGTTTGTTGGGCAGCGAAAAGTTCGTGGGCAACTGGAGCTGTTGTTGAAAGCGGCGGGAATGCAGGATCGCACCCCGGATCACATTCTGCTGGCAGGCCCGCCGGGGCTTGGCAAAACCACGCTTTCCATGATTGTTGCCGAAGAGGTTGGAAAGCCGTTGCGCATGACGAGCGGACCCGCAATCCAGCATGCCGGTGATTTGGCCGCTTTGCTCTCGTCGCTCACTCCCGGCGAGGTGCTGTTTGTTGACGAAATTCATCGCATGGCTCGTTCTGCGGAGGAAATGCTCTACCTCGCCATGGAAGATTTTCGCATTGACATCATGGTCGGCAAGGGGGCAGGCGCCACTTCGATTCCGCTAGAGCTCGCGCCGTTTACACTGGTCGGCGCAACCACCCGGGCTGGTTTGTTGCCAAACCCGCTGCGCGACCGTTTCGGTTTTACGGCGCATTTGGAATACTACGACGTTGCCGAGTTGGAGCAGGTGCTTCATCGAGCCGCCGGGATGCTCGGCGTTCGGCTGAGTCCGGACGCTATCAGCACGATTGCGAGTCGTTCGCGTGGCACACCGCGGATTGCGAACAGATTGTTGCGCCGCGTGCGGGATTATTTGCTCGTGCACAACGCGGGCTCAGACCGGCTGGCGGTGGATGCTGCGCTTGAACTCTATGACGTGGATGCCCTTGGTCTCGATCGGTTGGATCGTGCGGTCTTGCGGGGTCTGCTCGAACGCTTCGGCGGCGGCCCGGTGGGCCTTTCGACGCTTGCCGTTTCGGTTGGTGAGGACGCCGAGACGCTGCAAGCGGTGGTCGAACCGTTCCTGGTTCGTGCCGGGCTCATTTCCCGCACACCACGGGGGAGGGTAGCGACCGATGCCGCGTGGGAACATTGCAGCATGGAGCCACCAAAACCCATATAATGATGTGTTGATTGTTTTTATCGTGTAGCCAAACAACCTGTTTGGCATGGAAGGTACGTGTGAACGCGCTGTTAGAAAACCCAGGACAACTGTTGCTTCCTGCGGTGATGGTTCTCCTTCTCGTGGTGATGTTTCGCAACGGTCGCAAACGGCAGCGTGCCGCTGTGGAAATGCGAAACTCCGTTGTTCCAGGGGTCGAGGTGTTGCTGCAGGGGGGAATCTTCGGCACGGTCGCCGAGGTTCACGACGATGATCAGCGAATTGTGCTCGAAATCAGCCCCGGCGCGCACATGACGGTGCATCGTCAGGCTGTCGTAAGCGTTGTTCCGAAAGCCGAGCCCGACGAGGCGGAGCAGCCTGATACGGACCGTGACACGCCAAGCAACCCCTAGGCGTGCCGCAGCAGCCGTAGTAGTTTAATCTGAGATCCCTGGCCCGTTATGCACCGCTTCGCGTGCTCCCTGAGAAAGCAGTAATTCGTGGCGACTTCCGCTCCGGTAAAACAAGCTTGGCGTTCACTTGCCTGGCTCCTCGTTCTGATTATTGGTCTTGTAGCAATGAACGCCTTTGGCGTGTTCAAAAATGGTGCCGAGTGGCAACCGAAACTCGCGCTCGATCTTGAGGGTGGCACGCAGATTGTGTTGACCCCAACCCTTGAGGAGGGGCAGACCGTCTCGACGGAGCAGCTCAATCAAGCGGTTTCGATCATTCGCCAGCGTGTCGATGCGAGCGGCGTTTCAGAGGCTGAGATTACGACGCAGGGGAATCAGAACATTGTGGTTTCCCTTCCGGGTGAGCCCGACAAAGAGACGTTGAAGCGCATTCAGTCGTCGTCACAGCTCCAGTTCCGCCCCGTGTTGTACACCACCGTTTCGTCGACCGAGTCGATTGGTGGGCAGCCGGATGCCACGGGGGCGACGCCGTCACCTTCGCCGAAGCCGGTGGGCACTCCGCTGGACGAGAACGGTCAGCCGCTTTCGTCAACCCCGACCAGCACGCCGACGGGGCCCGGCGACGTTGCGTGGATCACCCCCGCGCTGCAGTATGAGTTTGAGCAGTATGACTGCAATAACCCGCCGACTGAGGTGCGACCCGCGGATGAGCCGATGGTCACGTGTGACATCAATGGCTTCTACAAATACATTCTTGGCCCCGTCGAAATTCCCGGCTCCAACATTAAGGATGCCGTGGCTCAGCTGGAACAGAACAACGGTGTGAGCACGGGTGGCTGGGGTGTGCAAATAACCCTGAATGCGGAGGGCACCGAGGCATTTGCCGAGGCGAGCAAACGACTGTTCGGCGCAACCCCCCCGCTGAACCAGTTTGCGTTTGTGCTGGATGACCTTGTGCTCTCAGCACCCACCATGCAGGGACAGATTGTCGATGGCCGACCGCTTATTTCTGGCAGTTTTGATGAGAAATCCGCAAAGGTTCTTGCCGATCAGCTGAAGTTTGGTGCATTGCCGATCGGCTTTAAGGTGCAGAGCATCGATACCATTTCTGCCACGCTTGGCACGGATCAGTTGCAGAGCGGTTTGTTGGCGGGTCTGATTGGTCTGATTCTGGTGGTGCTCTACTCACTGCTGCAGTATCGCATGTTGGGCTTTGTGACGGTAGCTTCGCTGGCCATCGCCGCCGTGATCGCATATTTGCTGATTACGTTCTTGTCGTGGACGGAAGGCTACCGCCTCTCCCTTGCAGGCGTTGCTGGTTTGATTGTCGCAATTGGTATCACCGCGGACTCGTTCATTGTTTACTTCGAGCGGATTCGTGATGAGCTTCGTGACGGTCGCGGCATTGATTCTGCTGTGCAGGCCGGCTGGAAACGTGCGTTCCGAACCGTGTTGGCGTCTGACGGGGTTAACTTCCTTGCCGCAGCCATTCTGTTCACGCTTGCCGTGGGGAACGTGCGTGGCTTCGCTTTGACGCTCGGCCTCACAACGCTCATTGACGTTGTGGTTGTTGCCCTGTTCACCCATCCACTTTTGGTGTTGCTGGCGAAGACCCCGTTCTATGCCAACGGGCACCCGTTGAGTGGCCTCGATCCACGTCAGCTTGGTGCCGTCTACCGGGGGCGTGCACAGTTCAAGGCACCCTCAGTGACTGACAAGCGCCGTGCCGGCGCGTCTCGCGAGGCGCAGAAACGCCAAACGATTGCTGAGCGTAAAGCGCAGCAGCTCAGCTCCGGTCAGGGCTCGTCGGCGGCAGACACCAACAGCACTTCGAAGAAGGATTCTTAAAGCCATGGGTACATTCTCTGAGTTTGGTAATGACCTTTACACGGGCAAGCGGTCGTACAACATTGTTGGCAACCGTAAACTCTGGTACACCATTGCCGGCGTGTTGCTGTTGATTTCACTGGTTGTTCCCGCGCTGCGCGGGGGATACACCTTTGGGATTGAGTTTCGCGGTGGCAGCGAGTTCATCGTGGCAACCGGCACGGAGAAGCCGGAGCTGAAGCCAGCCACCGAAGCGGTGCAGTCGGTGATTCCCGAGCAAACCCCAAAGGTGAGCGTGGTGGGCTCGCAGAACATTCGGGTGCAAACCGATCAGTTGACTGACGAGCAGACCGTAGACGTTCGAGCAGCCCTCGCGACCGCATACGAGGTCGATCAGGCAGCAATTACCTATTCCTTCATTGGTGCCTCGTGGGGCAAAGACATCACCCGGCAGGCGCTCATCGCACTTGGTGTGTTTATTGCGTTCGCATTCATCGTCATGGCGCTGTACTTCCGCACCTGGAAAATGTCCGCGGCCGCGCTTATCGCGCTCTTCCACGACCTCATTCTTACCGCCGGGGTCTATGGCATTACCGGGTTGGAAATTACCCCTGCCGCGGTCATCGGCTTCCTCACCATCCTCGGCTACTCCCTGTATGACACCGTGGTGGTGTTTGACAAGATTCGTGAGAATACCTCGCCGGGAGAGCTCAACGAGGCTCGAACCTTCGGCGAGAGTGTTAACTTGGCCGTGAACCAAACCCTGGTTCGTTCCATCAACACGTCCATTGTGGCGCTGTTGCCGGTAGCCTCGATTCTGTTCATCGGTGCCTTCGTGCTCGGCGCCGGAACGCTGCGCGACATCTCGCTTGCGCTCTTCATCGGTATTTTCATCGGCACGCTCTCCACCATTTTCATCGCAGCCCCACTGTATGCGCACCTTCGCGAGCGTGAGCCGGCCGTGCAGGAACATAACGAACACGTTCGGCTTCACCGCGAGAAACTCGGCGTCTAGTGCTCCGGTGCCCTGAGCTCACGCGTTGTGCTCAGGGCACCGTGCATAATCATGGCATGATCTGCCCGAAGCGTGGCAGACACTGCGCATTGGTGATAGCGTCGACTGAGGAGGCTCATTCATGAACGAAACATCAAACCAGTCCACAAGCACTAATCTGCTTAGGCTGGTTCCTCGTTTGTTCTCGAAGGGCTCTCCTCCCGGCGCAGTAGACCGGCTCGTGAAAACGGTGCGCGCTTCGCATCCCAAAGGCGACATGGGGCTCATTGAGCGGGCTTACACCGTTGCGGAGCAGGCGCACAGTGGCCAGTTGCGCCGCAGCGGTGAACCTTATATCACCCATCCGGTCGCAGTCGCGCAAATTCTCGCCGACCTGGGGCTCGGCCCCACAACCATTGCAGCGGCACTGCTGCACGACACCGTCGAGGATACCGACTACTCACTCGAAGCGTTGAGTGCAGATTTTGGGCAAGAAATTGCGATGCTGGTTGACGGGGTGACGAAACTTGACAAGGTGAAGTACGGTGACAGCGCCCAAGCTGAAACCGTGCGTAAAATGATCGTTGCAATGTCGAGAGACATTCGAGTGCTGGTGATTAAGCTGGCCGATCGCCTGCACAACGCCCGAACGTGGGGCTTTGTTCCGTCAGCATCCGCCGAGCGTAAAGCGCGGGAGACGATCGAAATTTACGCCCCGCTGGCACATCGCCTCGGCATCCAGTCAATCAAAAATGATCTGGAAGATCTCTCGTTTGCGGTCCTGCATCCGAAATTGTACGCAGAGATTGAGCATCTCGTACAGCAGCGCAATCCGAAGCGCGAAGAGATGGTGAACACGGTCTGTGACGCGATCAGTGAGGATTTACGCGCCGCTAAAATCCGGGGTGAGGTGGCGGGCCGTCCAAAACAGTTCTATTCCATTTATCAGAAGATGATCGTGCGCGGTCGCGAGTTTGATGACATTTACGACCTGGTGGGTATTCGCGTGTTGGTGCCGACGGTACGTGACTGTTACGGCGTACTCGGCGCGGTGCATTCCCGCTGGACGCCCATCCCGGGCAGGTTCAAAGACTACATCGCAACGCCAAAGTTTAATATGTACCAGTCGCTGCACACCACGGTGATTGGCCCGAACGGGCGCGCAGTGGAAATTCAGATCCGCACGTTTCAAATGCACAAACAGGCAGAATATGGTGTTGCCGCACACTGGAAGTACAAGCAGTCACCAAATGCAGCGGAGGCGCCCTCAACCTCCTCGGCAAACATGGCGTGGCTGCAGCACATTTCGGATTGGCAGGCTGAAACAGAAGACCCGAGTGAGTTTCTTGACGCGCTGCGGTTCGAGATCGGTGCCAAAGAAGTGTATGTGTTCACCCCGAAGGGGCGGGTGATTGGTCTGCCAGCCGGTGCAACCACCGTTGATTTTGCCTACGCGGTGCACACCGAGATTGGTCACCGCACCATGGGTGCTAAGGTCAACGCCCGGCTCGTGCCGCTGGAAACAGAGCTGAAGAACGGTGACGTTGTTGAGGTTTTTACCTCGAAGAATCCAGACGCCGGGCCCAGCCAGGACTGGTTGAACTTTGTGAAGAGCACCCGGGCG
>CAYTSH010000131.1:0-6085 GCA_964440395.1 uncultured Microbacteriaceae bacterium | reverse complement strand
GACGGGGTGCTGCTGTACCCATTTTGGGTGGGCGGTGCGGGGTGCTGCCGAACCATTCGGAGCGCGGGGTGCGGGCTGCTGGCTGCCGGCTGGTAGCCGGGCCGCGGTTCTTTCCGGTACACTTGAATTCGGCTCCTCACGTGGCGTCATCCAGGCCAACTCCCCCAGGACGGAAACGAAGCAAGGGTAACCGGGCTCTGGCGGGTGCGTGGGGGGTCTTTTTTCTGCGGCGTTCAGGCAAGCCAGGGTAGGCTTGGGCTGTGGCACGGAGTATTTACATTACCTCTGCGGAGGGGCACACTGGAAAATCAACGGTTGCGTTGGGTGTGCTCTCGACGCTCATTCGATCGACCCCGCGGGTTGCCGTGTTTCGGCCGATCGCCCGTTCCACGAGCGAGAGTGATTACGTTCTTGACATGTTGAACCGGCACGCCACCGCGGGCATCAGCACGGAGGACTGTGTGGGCACCACGTATGACCAGGTGCACGCACACCCGGATGAGGCGTTGGCGACGATCGTTGCGCGGTATAAAGCGGTTGAGGCGCGGAGCGATGCGGTGGTCATTATTGGTTCCGATTACACCGATGTGGGCAGCCCGACGGAGCTTTCGTTTAACGCAACCATTGCGGCCAGTTTGCGTTCACCAGTGTTGCTGGTGGTTGGTGGCCGCAGGAGTCAGGGGCGCAATGAACTGTTGGGGCAGTCAGATCCGCGCACCCCGGCTGAGGTGGCCACGTTTACCGATTTGGCGGTGGCGGAGTTGCGCAACAGCCACGCCACGCTGCTTGCGGTGATTGTGAATCGGGCCGACGCGGACCGGCTCGATGAGGTTCGCCAGGCCGCTGAGGATGCCGTGCAACCGCAGTCGTCGTCCGCACTTCCCGGCGTGCCCGTCTGGGCGATTCCGGAGGACACGTATTTGGTTGCCCCGAGCGTTCGCAGCATTATGGCGGCTGTGGATGGCAGGTTGTTGCGCGGCGATGGGGACATGCTGAGCCGGGAGGCGCTGAGCGTTGTGGTTGCGGGCATGTCGATGGAGAACGTGCTGCCAAGACTGGTTGAGGGTGCGGTGATAGTCATCCCGGGTGATCGTTCTGAGGTGCTGTTGGCGGTGCTGATGGCGAACGTTTCGAACACGTTTCCCACCGTTTCCGCCGTGATTTTGAACGGCGGCTTTGCCCTGCCGGAGAGCGTGCAGAGCCTGCTTGACGGGTTGCAGTCTTCGCTGCCGGTGATTGAAACCAAGCTCGGCACGTTTGACACCACCATGCGAATTACGGGTGTTCGGGGTCGGTTGGCGGCGGATTCGCCGCGGAAATTCGACAACGCACTCGCCCTGTTTGAGGAGTATGTTTCGGGGGATCAGCTGGTTGCGGCGATGAAGGTGAACGCGCCGAGCGTGCTCACGCCCACCATGTTTGCCTACAGCATTATTGAGCGGGCGAAGCGGGCGAACAAACACATTGTGCTGCCTGAGGGCGGCGACGATCGGGTGCTGCGCGCCGCCAGCACCCTGTTGAAACGCGGCGTTGTGCGGTTGACGTTGCTCGGTGACGAGGCAACCATTCGTCGCAGGGGCGCCGCGTTGGGGCTTGATCTTGCGGCTGCGGCGGTTGTCGACCCGGCCTGCTCGCCCTGGTTGCCGGAGTTCGCTGCCACCTACGCAGCGCTTCGAGCGCACAAAGGCATGACAACTGAGCGTGCGCTGGATGTGTTGGTGGATGTCTCCTACTTTGGCACCATGATGGTGCACCTGGGGTACGCCGACGGCATGGTTTCTGGTGCCGCGCACACCACCGCGCACACGATCCGGCCAAGTTTTGAGATCATCAAGACGCAGCCCGGTGTTTCGATTGTGTCGAGCGTGTTCCTCATGGCGCTCGCGGACCGTGTGCTGGTGTATGGCGACTGTGCGGTGAACCCGGATCCGACCGCCGCACAGCTCGCCGACATTGCGGTGTCTTCCGCGCAAACGGCGCAACGTTTCGGCATTGAACCCCGCGTGGCGATGCTGTCGTATTCGACTGGCGCTTCGGGCAGCGGCGCAGGTGTGGAGAAGGTGCGTGAGGCGACCCGGTTGGTGCGGGAGCGGCATCCCGAATTGTTGGTTGAGGGACCCATTCAGTACGATGCGGCGGCGGACGTCGCCGTGGGGGCGTCAAAAATGCCGGGTTCGCAGGTTGCCGGGCGCGCCACGGTGTTCATTTTTCCCGACCTGAACACGGGCAATAACACTTACAAGGCGGTGCAGCGCTCTGCGGGTGCCGTTGCGGTGGGGCCGGTGTTGCAGGGGTTACGCAAACCGGTCAACGATTTGTCGCGGGGCGCACTGGTGGAGGATATTGTGAACACCGTCGCAATCACCGCCATTCAGGCGGCGAGTGACGAGGAGGCTCCGTTGACCGGGGTGCTGCCGATTGTTTCGTTGAACGGTTCGTCGAATGGGGCAAGCGCATGAGCCTGGTGCTGGTGTTGAACAGCGGCTCGTCGTCGCTGAAGTATCAATTATTTTCGGTGGATGCCGGGGGCGCGTCCCAGCCGCTCACCAGCCTCGCCGCCGGGCTCATTGAACGCATTGGCGAACCGATCGGTGCCCTGCTGCACACCCGGCGAGTTGCGGGGGAGGAGGTGCGCACCCGAACCGAGCTGCGCATTGCCGACCACCAGGCTGGCTTTGCGGTGATGCTGGAAGCGTTTGCGGCATCCGGCATGGCAATTGAACCCGACAATCTGCGTGCGGTGGGGCACCGCGTGGTGCACGGCGGTGCCGAGTTTTTTGCGCCAACCGTTGTGGATGACGCCGTGCTGGAACGTATCAGCGCGCTTTCGGTGCTGGCGCCGTTGCACAACCCGGCGAACGTGGACGGTATTCGGGCGGCGATGCGGGTGTTTGCCGGTGTGCCGCAGGTGGCCGTGTTTGATACCGCGTTTCATCAGAGTATCCCGCCTGCCGCGTATACCGTGGCAATCGATCAGACGCTCGCTCGCCGGCATGCCATCCGCACCTTCGGGTTTCACGGCACCTCGCACGAGTACGTTTCACGGGTAGCCGCCGAGCATCTTGGTCGCCCGGTGGCGGAGCTGCGCCAGGTGGTGCTGCATCTCGGGAATGGCGCGTCAATGTGTGCCGTGGCGGCGGGGCGTTCGGTGGCGACCAGCATGGGGATGACCCCGTTGCAGGGCCTAGTGATGGGCACCCGGTCCGGCGATATTGACCCTTCGGCGTTACTGACCCTGCTGCGCAGCGGCGAGCTGGACGTCGATGAGTTGGATGCCCTGCTCAACAAGTCCTCAGGCCTCCTTGGTCTCGGTGGCAGTAGCGACATGCGTGACCTGGAGGCGGCGGCAGCGGCGGGCGATGCGGGCGCTGAACTGGCCATTGATGTGTATGTGCACCGGATTCGGCATTACCTGGGTTCGTACCTGGTGCAGCTGGGTGGGGCGGACACGCTCGTGTTTACCGCGGGGGTGGGGGAGAACTCGGAGACGATTCGTGCCCGGGTGCTCGCCGGCATGGAGTGGCTTGGGGTGGAGTTGGATCCGGAACTGAACGCTTCTCGGGCGGATGCCGGTCCCCGGGTGGTCAGCCGTGCCGGTGCGGCGATCACGGTGCTGGTGGTGCCCACAGATGAAGAACGCGCGATTGCGACCCAGTCGCTGGCTGCGGTGCGACTCGTGCGCTAGGTTGCGGGCGGTGCGTCTGCTGGCTGGTTTGTCGGTTGCGGGCGGTGCGTCTGCTGGCTGGTTTGTCGGTTGCGGGCGGTAGAATCAGGGGGTGGCTACCGCACTGTATCGCCGTTACCGGCCAGAGAGTTTCTCCGAGATGATCGGGCAGTCTCAGGTGACTGCGCCGCTGATGACTGCGCTGCGCACGAATCGGGTCAACCATGCGTACCTGTTCAGCGGACCGCGTGGGTGCGGGAAGACGACCTCCGCCCGGATTTTGGCGCGCTGCCTGAACTGTGCCGAGGGGCCGACGGACACCCCGTGTGGGGTGTGCCCAAGCTGCGTTGAGTTGAGCCGTAACGGTGGCGGCTCGTTGGATGTGGTTGAGATTGACGCAGCAAGCCACGGCGGTGTTGAGGACGCGCGGGAGCTGCGGGAGCGAGCAATTTTTGCGCCAGCCCGCGATCGGTACAAGATTTTCATTATTGATGAGGCGCACATGGTCACCTCGGGCGGGTTCAACGCGCTGTTGAAGATCGTTGAGGAGCCGCCGGAGCACGTCAAGTTTATTTTTGCCACAACGGAGCCGGAGAAAGTCATTGGGACTATCCGCTCACGCACGCATCACTATCCGTTTCGCCTCATTCCGCCCGGTGAGTTGCTTGATTATGTGCAGCAGCTGTGCGACAGCGAGGGCATTGTGGCTGAGGCCGGGGTGCTCCCACTCGCGGTGCGTGCCGGTGGTGGATCAGCCCGAGACACGCTTTCGCTGCTCGATCAGCTGATTGGCGGTTCGGAAGGAAACACCATTGCATATGCGGGTGCGGTCGGGTTGCTCGGATACACGCACACGGCGCTGCTCGATGAGGTGCTTGCCGCTCTCAGCGTCGCTGACGGTGCGGCAGCGTTTACGGCGATCGATCGGGTGGTGCAAACCGGGCAGGATCCTCGGCGTTTTGTGGAAGACCTGCTGGAACGCATTCGTGATTTGATTGTCGTCGCCGCGTGTGGGGCTGAGGCGGCTCAGGCCGTGCTGCGCGGGGTGCCGCTTGACGAGCTGGGGCGCATGTTCGACCTGGCGAATGTGTTTGGTGCCGCCGCTTTATCCCGCGCCGCCGACGTGGTGAACCAGACATTGAACGGCATGACGGGCGCAACGTCACCGCGACTGCACCTAGAGTTTATGGTTGCACGCGTTCTCGTGCCGAGCCTGACCGATGCCGAGCGCGGTGCGCTTGTGCGGTTGGAGAGGCTGGAACGCGGCATGGTCAGCGGGGCTGTTGGTGGCGGTGCTGTTGGCGGCGGTGCTGTGGGTGGCGGTGCTGGCGCCGCTGCGGCATCCGCCTCGCCCGCGGCATCCGCTGCCGCAGCGGCGGCCGCGCCCGCGGCATCCGCTGCCGCAGCCCATTCGCCCGCCGCGCCCGCGGCATCCGTTGCCGCAGCCCATTCGCCCGCCGCGCCCGCGGCATCCGTTGCCGCAGCCCATTCGCCCGCAACTTCTTTGCCCGGCGCGCCCGCGGCATCCGCTACCGCAACCTCTTTGCCCGCAACTTCTTTGCCCGCAACTCCTTTGCCCGGCGCTTCGGCCACATCGGCTGCCGCGCCACCCGCGACGGCACCGACGCAGCCGGTCGTGGGAGTGCCCGCCGCCGGCAGCCTAACGCTCCAACAGGTGAAGGATTCGTGGCAGCAAGTGCTCGATGTGCTGATGGGGCTTGATCGACGCGCCTGGATGGCGGCCTACACAGCGACCGTTCGGGAGATTCGCGAGGGTGACATCCTCGTATTGACGTTCCAAAGCCAGGCTGACGCCACACTCTTCCGCGGCTCCGGTGGTGGGCCGGGAACGGTCAGCGATCAGCTCCGTACCGCTATTCAGGGTGTTCTTGGTGTGCGGGTGCGGTTTGTTGCTGGTGTGGATGCTGCGCCCGCCGACTCGCTGGCCCCCGCTGTGCCTGCCGTGCCTGAACTTGCGCCCGAGCCCGAAGCGGTCCCGGAACCCGAGCCGGCCGCGCAATTCGCACCGGAACCCGAGATGGCACCGGAACCCGCACCCGAACCGGACTCCGGGCCCGCACCGGAGCCGGCCCCCTGGCCCGAGCCGACTCCGGCGACCAAGTCGGCCCCGGCACCCGAAGCGGCCGCGGAATCCGCACCAGAACCAGAACCAGAACCAGAGCCTGAGCCGGCCCCGGAATTCGCGG
Source organism: uncultured Microbacteriaceae bacterium (assembly GCA_964440395.1). GTDB lineage: Bacteria > Actinomycetota > Actinomycetes > Actinomycetales > Microbacteriaceae > CAYTSH01. The sequence continues at coordinate 214 of CAYTSH010000131.1, read as the reverse complement.
ATGCCCCGGAATCCCAGCCCGAACCCGAGCCTGAACCTGAGCCGACCCCAGAATTCGAGCCGGCCCCGGAATTCACGGAAGCCCCGGCACCCGAGCTCGCACCCGAGCTCGCACCCGAGCCTGAACCCGAGCCCGAACCCCTGCCCGAACCGGCCCCGGAATTCGCTGATGCGCCGGAATCCCAGCCCGTACCCGAGCCCGAACCCGAGCCGGC
>CAYTSH010000130.1:0-6103 GCA_964440395.1 uncultured Microbacteriaceae bacterium | reverse complement strand
GTACCTTGATATTCAGCTGCGCAGCGTGCTTGAGCAAACCTACCCGGTGTGCGAGATTGTGCTTTCTGATGATGCGTCCACCGACAACACGGTTGCCCTGGTGGAGGCGCACGTGCACGAGTTCAACAGCCTGCACCCGGAACGCTTCGTGCAGCTTAAAGTGTTGCGCAATGCGGCAGCGCTTGGGGTTACCGCGAACTTTGCGCGCGCCATCGCCGCGACCACCGGCGAGATTGTTGCACTGTGCGATCAGGACGACCGCTGGTTGCCCGACAAAATCGCCACACTGGTCGCCGCGCTCTACCCCGACTCCGCCCCCGGCACCGCACCCGACTCCGCCCCCGGCGCGGTGCCCCCGCCGCCGGAACCGCGGGAACAACCCTTGCTCGCGTTCAGTGACGCGGCGCTGGTTGATGCGCAGGGGCATCCACTCAATTGCACACTGTTTGAGGCGTTGGAGCTGAGCGCAGCTGAGCGCAGCGCGATTTTGGCGGACCGCGCGTTTGAGGTGTTGCTGCGGCGCAACACGGTGACGGGGGCAACCGTGGCTTTTCGGCGCGAGTTGATTGCGCTGGCCGCGCCGATTCCCACCGCCTGGGTGCATGACGAATGGTTGGCGATTATTGCCGCCGCCCGCGGCCGGCTCGCCCTGATTGACCGGGTGCTGATCGAGTACCGTCAACACGGCAACAACGTCATTGGGGTGCGCCGGCAGAGCGTTGCGGTGAAACTGCGAAAGCTGGTGCTGCCGCGCCGGGAGCGCAACCAGCGCCTCTTCGATCGTGCCCGCACGCTCGCGCCGCGGCTGACGCAACTGGAGGGGGTTTCAGCGCAACGGCGCGCGGCGGCTGCGGCAAAGTTGGAACACGAAACCCTGCGGTACACGCTCCCCGGTTTGCGCGTGGCCCGGGTGTTGCCGATTCTGCGCGAGCTCGCCACCGGCAGGTACACGGCCTACGATTATGGCACCAAGGATGCGGTGCGCGACCTGCTGCAACCTGATCGCTGACTGTTTGCAACGTTATTCGGGTGCGGCTTGGGCGGCGCCTGACCGCGCCGAGCAGCGTTGCGCGGGGAGTTATGCGCCGCGATCTGCCGGCTCGTTGCTGCCGGCTTCCGCAACCGGCCGCAACCGGGTGCGCCAGGAGAGCTGGTGTGCGCCGCTGCAGGCGATGACAACGATGAGGGCCCACCCCGCGCCGCTGAGGATGAAACTTTCGGCGAACGCCGACACAAGGAGTTGTGCGAGCACGAGCAGCGGCCACAGCAGCACCACGCTGCGGCGTTCCGTGGCGAGGAGGAATGAGCGCACCGTGGCAAGCCCGAGGAGCACGCACAGCAACACGAGCCCGATCAGCCCGAGTTGCAGCCCAACGTCAACAAACGCGCTCAGCGCCGAGTGGTGCCTGGTGCCGAGGGCGTGATTGATGTTGAGGAATGGCAGCGTCGCCCGAGGCCATTCGCCCACCCAGCCCCAGCCAATCAATGGGTGGATGCCGCTCATGCGTTTCGCCGACTGCCACAGTTCCAGCCGGGTCTCCAACTCCGTGGTTGCCCCCAACCACGCCACGATGCGGTTCCGCAGCAGCCACGCGAATGCCGCGAGGATCAGGCCGGCGCTCGCGGCTATGACCTGCCAACGTCGCCGTTCGGCGAGGGGTTTTTGGCGGATGCCGAGCACCATCGCGGCAAGCAGCGCCGTGACGAGCGCGGTGCCGAGCTGGATGGCTGAGCCGGAGAAGGTGAGGAGGAGCGCCGCGAGGCCGCACGAGATCAGCATGAGTTGCCTGCTGATGGTGTGCGCCCGCCATTCGATTGTGAAGGTGATGATGGCGACTGCGGCGAACACGGCCAGGTCGTTTCGGGTGCCGAATATGCCCTGAATCGGACCGCCGGTGCCAAGGTTGCCGCTGATGCCCAGGACGCGAATGGGCTGGTCGATCAGCACGCCGGAGAGCACTTCGAGTGCCAGCGAAACGCCAAGCCAAAAGCGCAGCGCGAACCCCAGCGCCCGGATGATTTGGATGAGGTCACGGAACACGCCGAGCGTGAGCGCGAGGACCGTCACCGCGGTCAAGTAGATGAGGCCATTGATGCTCGCTTCGCCTTTGCTTGCCCAGCCGATGCTGAGCAGTGACCAGCTGACGAACAGCACGAGGCTGAGCGGCACCCGATCCCACCAGTGCACGGTGTGCCGCTGGGTGATTGCGCAGACCAGGGCGAGCACCGTGAGGCAGCCGAGTGCGGTGGCGTAGCCAGCCTCGCCGAGGAGGATGCGGAGGATGTATTCGCCGACGAGGAGAAGCCAGGCGGTGCCGTTGAGGAGCGAGACGTATTCCGCGGTTCGACTAAATCGCACCGCGGAGAGAGCCGCCTGCCAGACAGCTCCCGGCTCTGGGGGTGAGGTTGCGGCAGCCATGGGTTATCGCAGCGGAACGTTCCGCCAGGCAAGCAGTGGCGCATCGCCCGAGGTGGAGGGTACTTCGTAGTCGGCTTTCGTTTTTACCGCCATGAGCGTGAGCAGCAGCCAGCCGCCTTCGCTGAGGATGCGGCTTTCGCTGAGTGACTGCACGATCAGCGCCACCAACAGAAGCAGTGGGAGGAGTGTTGAAGCTGCGTAGGGGAGGCGCTCGTGCGGGAAGCGCTGCGGGCGGTCGATTGCCCGAAACCAGGATCGCCACAGGGTGAGCCCGACCAACAAGGCGAAACAAACCACGCCGATCCAGCCCAGTTGCAGCCACACGTCCAGCCAGGCGTTGTGCGCGTGCGGCACCGGCAGACCGTTTTTTTCAATCAGCCCGGCAAACGGGGCAACCCAGGTGGGCCAGTAACTCACCCAGCCCCACCCCAGGGTCGGGTGCTGCTGTGCCAAGCCGATCACGGCATCCCAAATATCGGTGCGACCGGTGAGGGTGCTGCTTTTGCCGAGGAGCGCCAGCAGCGCTTCCCGGAACACGGTAATGAGCGGCACGGCGAGTGCGGCGAGGACGGCGGCAGTGAGGTACAACGGTTTGCGCTTGGCGGGATCTAACCGCCGAGCCCACAGGGCGAATGCGGCGGCGAGCGCCACCGCTGCGGTTGCGATGATGACCGTAGCCGGCCGAGTCAAGACGAGCACGAGTGCGGCAATGCCCAGCCAGAACCAGCCCGTTGCGGGGCGAATGCTGCGACCGGCAAGTTGGACACTGAACACGATGCCGCCGAGCAGGGCGAGGAAGCCGAGCAGGACGCTGCTGCCGAGCAGTCCCTGGATTGGGCCGCCGGTGAGCAGCTGGTTTCTGCACCACCACAGCAGTGGGGAGACCGCTCCTTCCGGGCGCTCCAGCCAGAGCGGCAAGACGCGTTCGCGAACCACCAGGCTCACGAAGAGTTCGAAGAGGAGGGAACCGCCGAGGAGGATTCGCAGGGAGAGGCCGCACGAGCGAATCAGTTCCGGCCAGGTGGTGACGAACGCGAGGCACACGGCGAGGGCGCTCGTGGCGAGTTGTGCGAGCGCGCCGAGCCCGGCCATTGCGGGGTAGGCGCTCCACAGCGGCGAGAGTGCGGCCAGGGCCAGGAAAAGGACGAGCGATTTTGGGATGCGATACCAGCGGAATTGCTCGGGGCGCTGCCTGAGCATCATGCCGACGCTGAGGGCGAGCAGGAGGGCGCAGACGGTGAGGTATCCGGGCCAGCCGATGAGGTTGCGTACCGCGTTGGCACCGAGGAGTGTGAGCAGGCTGCCGGTCGTGATCGCAGTGACCGCGGTTCGTGTGTTCGCTTCGCTCATAGGTTCGAGTGTAATCGTCTTCGGGCGCCCGCGGGCGGGGCTGTGCGGGTGGGGGCGGGTAGGCGCGGGCGGGGGTGCGCGGGTGGGGGGGGGGGGGGGGGGGGCCGGGGTGTGGGGGGGGCGGGGGTGTGTCCGCTCTCCCGCTTGCAATGAACCAGCCGTGCGAAGCACATGATTTGTGCATGATGTTTTGGTGCCCGTCCAAGCCGTTTTATTTGTATTTAACCTGTTCGGGGCGGGTTTTTCGTGCACTGAATGCTTCGGCTGGGCAGATTCATGGCGATGTTTTCGGAGTGTCGTAACGCCCTAATTGTTACTTGAGGGTTTACAATCGTGTGCTCTGGTTGAGATAATTACATCGTTGTAATTGCATTGGAATGCAGCTGCACTACAGTCAACCAGATGAAAGGGGGTGAACGTTGAGTTCGTCACACCAATACGTGCCTCGAGTGCCAGAAAACTGGTTCGAGGATCCACTCCGGCTCGGCGTTCCGGGGGGGCGTCCCGTTGACGGGAGCGAGCTCGGGTGGCAAGCAGACGCGCTCTGTGCGCAAACCGACCCAGAAGCGTTTTTTCCTGAAAAAGGCGGCTCCACCCGAGACGCCAAAAAAATTTGCGGCACCTGCGAAGTCCGGCTGAGTTGCCTGGAATACGCGCTGCAAAACGATGAACGATTCGGCATTTGGGGTGGTCTTTCGGAACGCGAACGGCGCAAACTCCGCAAACGTGCATAACCGGGGCGAAGTCGCCCTCTTCGTGCGGTTGCGCGGCGCGTCAACTGGCACCCGCCGCGCAACCCACATAAGCTCTGTATGGTGCAAAGCAGTGTAACCGCAATCGTCGTCGCGACAGATGGTGCCGCGAGGCTCAAGCACACCCTCGCCGGCCTCAACGCTCAGCTACGTCGCCCAGAACGCATCATCATCGTCAACAACGGATCCCGTGACGAAACCGCGCAACTGCTCGCAACCGCCCAAGCCGATCACATCATCGAAACCAAACAGGCCATACCCTTCGGGCAGGCGATACAGCTCGCCCTCAGCACTGCCAGCAACCACGGGGATGCCGCGGGCCGCGCCGCCGCAGACGCAACATCCAGCGGGTCGGGCCACGGCATCCACCCCCAATTGAACCAACACGAATGGCTCTGGTTCCTCACCCACGACAGCGAACCAGAACCGACCGCGCTGCAAGACATCCTCGCCACCGTGCAGCGCGCCCCATCCGTTGCGGTGGCCGGCCCCAAACTCATGAGCTGGCAGCGGCCAGAAAACATTCGCGAAATCGGGCAAACCGTCACCGCACTCGGGGCGCGCTGGCAACTCAGCGCCGAAGAACTCGACCAACAACAGCGCGACACCCAGCAAGACACGCTCGCCGTTGGACCCGTCGGAATGCTCGTGCAGCGCAGCGTGTGGGAACTACTCGGCGGGTTTGACCCGGCGCTCACCACCCACGATGACGGCCTTGACTTTTGTATTCGAGCGCGGCTAGCCGGGTATCGGGTTGTGGTGGCACCCGAATCGCGGGTGCGGTTCGCCGGTGACGGGGTCGCTGGGCCAACCACCAGCCGCAAACGGTTCGTGTACAGTCGCAACGTGCGGCAAGCCCGCACCGCGCAGCTGCACCGCCGAATGGTGTACTCGTTCGCGCTGCTGCTGCCACTGCACTGGTTGAGCCTGTTGCCGCTCGCCTGCATTCGATCCCTGTGGGCGGTCATTCGCGGTATGCCCGCCAACATTCCCGGAGAATTACTCGCAGCCCTCACCATCCTTGTGCGCGCCCGGCCGGTGTGGCGGGCACGCTCGCAACTGCGCCGGCATCGCAGGCTCGGTTGGGACGCGATCCGCCCGCTTCGCGTTGACTACAAAACGGTGCGCACGCAGCGCATGATAGATGTCGAAGCAATTCGGGCCAGACAGGGCAAAAAGCGGCACGATCCGCGCTTTGTGAGCACCGGCGGCCTCGGCGTGCTCACCCTCAGCCTGGTGCTGAGCGCCGCGCTGTTTGTGCGGCTCATCGGCACAGACGCAATCGTTGGTGCCGGCTGGTTGCCACTCAACGCCGACCCCGGTGCGCTCTGGTCCCGCGCCACATTCGGCTTCCACGGCACAGACGGAACCCTCCTCGGACCCGCCGACCCGATGCACGCCATACTCGCACTACTCGGCAGCCTCATGCCCTGGCACACGTCAGGCATGCTGGTGCTGGTTGTGCTCGCCGCGCTGCCAACCGCCGCGATCGGTGCCTGGTGGTGGGCATCGTACGCGAGCGAACGACCCGCCGTGCGTGGCACCATTGCGCTGCTCTGGATGCTCAGCCCAAGCCTGCTCA
>CAYTSH010000129.1:0-6103 GCA_964440395.1 uncultured Microbacteriaceae bacterium | reverse complement strand
AGCACAGCGAAGCACAGCGAAGCACAGCGAAGCACAGCGAAGCACAGCGAAGCACTGCGCAGCGCAGCGGCGCACCCCGCGCCAGCGCAGCGGCGCACCCCGCGCAGCGGCGCACCCCGCGCGATTCAACCTACCCGCGATCGGCCACGGCAAGCGCCCGGTCAATCACCGAGAGGCCTCGACGCAGTTCGGCTTCGCTGATGACGAGCGGCGGCGCAATGTGCAACCGGTTGAAGTGCACAAACGGCCACACGCCTTCCGCTTTGCAGGCGGCGGCAACGGCGGCCATCGGGGCGGCGTCGGCGCCTGCGGCGTTGAACGGTACGAGTGGTTCACGCGTGGCTTTATCGCGCACGAGTTCGATCGCCCAGAAGAGACCCCGCCCGCGAATCTCCCCCACCGAAGGGTGTGACTCTAACCACGACGAGAGTACGGGCCGCACCACCCGCTCGCCGAGGTCGCGAACGTGCGCAAGGACGGCATCCCTGTTGAACACATCGAAGGTGGCCACACCGGCGGCGCAAGCCAACGGGTGGCCAGAATAGGTGAGCCCCCCGGGGAATACTCGATCATCAAAGTGCGCCGCAAGCCGGTCGGAAATCACCACACCCCCGAGCGGCACATACCCGGAGTTCACTCCCTTGGCGAACGTAATCAGGTCAGGGGTGACCCCGAACGCGTCAACACCAAACCATTCACCAATCCGACCAAACCCCACCATCACCTCGTCGGCAATGTACACGATGCCGTATTTGTCGCAGAGTTCGCGCACACCGGGCAGGTACCCGGCGGGGGGCATAAGCACACCGTTCGTGCCCACCACCGTTTCGATCACCACTGCTGCGATGGTCGCGGCACCTTCCAGCACGATCACCTGCTCCAGGTGTTCCAACGCCCGCGCGCATTCGTCTGCCTCGCTCGTGGCGTGGAACGCTGAGCGGTACGCGTAGGGGCCGAAAAAATGCACCACCGAGTGGGCGCTGGGTTCGTTCGCCCACCGCCGCGGGTCGCCCGTTAACGAAATCGCGGTTGCGGTGGCACCGTGGTAGGAGCGGTACATTGAAAGCACTTTGTGTCGCCCCGTAACTTGGCGGGCGATGCGCACCGCGTTCTCGTTCGCCTCGGCACCGCCGTTGGTGAAAAACACTTTGTTCAAATCGCCCGGGGCAACTTCGGCGATTCGGCGGGCAAGTTCGCCGCGCACGTCATTGGCCATGGCCGGCTGGATGGTGGCGAGCCGCCCCGCCTGCTGTTGGATTGCCGTGACCAGATCGGGATGCTGGTGGCCAAGGTTCAGGTTGACGAGCTGGGAGCTGAAATCCAGGTAGGCGTTGCCGCGGGCATCCCAAAATGTGGCGCCCGCACCGGCCACCACGGGCAGTGGGTCAATGTGCGCCTGGGCTGACCAGGAATGGAACACGTGCGCGCGGTCGTCGCTGCGCACCTGCCGTTCGTAGGGTTCGTCGCCGAATGGGTGCGCGTTGCCGTGACGGTCGTGAAAGCCGGTGTTGTGGTTCATGGGTGCGTCTCCTGTTGTGCCGCGTTAGCCGTTGTTTGCTGGGAAACCGAGATCAATTTTGGATGCTTCGGTTCCGGGCCAGCGGGTGGTGGTCACTTTGCTGCGGGTGTAGAAATGGATGGATTCGGGGCCGTAAATGTGGGAGTCGCCGAAGAGTGACGCTTTCCAACCGCCGAACGAGTATGCCCCGATGGGAACCGGAATGGGCACGTTGATGCCGACCATGCCCACCTCAACGTCGAATTCGAAGCGGCGCGCGGTGGCACCGTCGCGGGTGAATAGTGCCACACCGTTGCCGAACTCGTTGGCGTTGATGAGTGCGACGGCTTCGTCGTAGGTGGCGACCCGCACCACGGAGAGTACTGGGCCGAATATTTCGTCGCGGTACACTGCCATGTTTGGGGTGACGTGATCGATGAGACTCACCCCAATAAAAAATCCGCCCTCCGTAAATTGGTGCGCCCGGCCGTCAACCACCACGGTGGCTCCTTCGGCGGCGGCGTTGGCAACGTATGACGCCACTCGTTCGCGCGCTTCGCGGGTGATGAGCGGCCCCATTTCCGATGCGGGGTTGGTGCCGTCGCCGATGACCAGTTGGGTCAATTTTTGTTGGATGCTTGACACCAGTTTGTCGGCAACCTCACCGACCGCTACGAGCACGCTGACGGCCATGCAGCGTTCCCCGGCTGAACCGTATGCGGCGGAGATTGCGGCATCGGCGGCACCCGCAATGTCGGCGTCTGGCATGACCACCATGTGGTTTTTGGCACCGCCGAGGGCTTGCACACGCTTGCCTTGTTCGCTTGCCCGGGCGTAGATGGATCGCGCGATGGGGGTGGAACCGACGAAGCTCACGGCGCGCACGACCGGGCTGTCGAGGAGGGCGTCTACCGCAACTTTATCGCCGTGCACCACGTTGAGCACACCGTCGGGCAGACCGGCCTCGGTGAAGAGTTTCGCGAGGAACACGGCGGCGCTTGGGTCTTTTTCGGAGGGTTTCAGGACCACCGTGTTGCCGCAGGCGATTGCGCTGGCAACCATCCATAGGGGCACCATGACGGGAAAGTTGAAGGGGGTGATGGCGGCCACCACGCCGACGGGTTGTTTGACGGAATGAATATCGATTCCTGTGGAGACCTGCTCAGAGTGGTCACCTTTCAGGTGGTGAATGAGCCCCGAGGCGAACTCGACGTTCTCCAACCCGCGCGCAATTTCGCCAGCAGCGTCACTGAGCACTTTGCCGTGTTCGCTTGTGACAATTGCGGCGAGCTCATCGCGGCGTTCGGTGAGCAGGTGTCGAAGCTTGAAGAACACATCGGCACGTTTGGTGAGGCTGGTCGACCGCCAGCCGGGCAGTGCACGCTCCGCGGCGGCAATCGCCTGGTCAACCTCGGCGGGGGTGGCGGCCAGCACTTCGTGTTGCTGCTCGCCCGTGGCGGGGTTGTATACGGGAAGTGTGCGGCCGGCTTCGCCGGTCTCGGCGCCGTTGATGTAGTGGCGAATACGACTCATGTGCTGCTCCTGTGCCTGCGGTGGTGAACAACGTGCGGTGCGGTACGGGTTCGCCCACACCTGCCGCCGCATCAAACACTTTGTGCGACAGCCCTGCCACGTCTACACTCTATGATTGCAGAGCAAAGGAGCGCGTGTCGATGGCAAACCGTCGTGAGCAAGAAGAATTTCAGACAAAACGTCCGACGCCCCCACGGTCGGCGGTGCTGAGCATCCGTGACGTGCTCGCCATCCCCGAAGTGCGGGCAGGCGACCCCGCGGTGCTGGCCGGCGAAGACGCACTCAGCAACGGCATCCACTGGGTGCATTGCAGCGATAGTCCCCACGTCGCCGCCCTCCTCAACGGCGGCGAGCTCCTCCTCAGCACCGGCAGCAGCTGGCCACACGAACCCGACGCCCTGCGCACATTCGTGGCGAGCCTCATCGCCGCGGACGTGCGCGGCATCCTCCTCGAAACGGTTCGCCACCACACCAGCGCCCCCGCTGCACTCATCGAAGCCTGCACGCACGCCGGGCTGCCGCTCATCACCCTCAGCACCGAAGTGAAGTTCGTCACCATCACGCAGGCGGTGCACGGCAGAATCCTCGACTGGCACACGAGCGCGGCGCAGGCGCGAGCACACACGCACGCACTGTTCACCGAGCTCAGCCTGCGCGGCAGCCCGGCAGCATACGTGGTTGCACAACTTGGCGACACGCTCGGCTGCCCGGTTGTGCTTGAAGATATTGCCCACCGGGTGGTGGCGCTCGGCGGGCCCGGCGCGGACAGCGCAAACACCCTTCACGACTGGGAGCGGCGTTCGCGGCACACACTGCGAGACAATCACCACGAACGCTGGGAGCGGGTCCCGGTGCACGCCCGCGGCACCCGTTTAGGCACGCTCGTGGCGTTGCCCGGCCCGGAACACCCGGCAGGCCGGGTGACCGTCCTGGAACAGGCCGCGCTGAGCCTCGCGCTCGGGGCGCACGGCGAACACCACCCCAAAACCTGGACAACCAGGCACCAGCGCAGCCTCATCGCCACCCTCCTCGAGGGCACATTCCCCAGTGTTGCAGCGCTCAGCGCGCACCTTGAAGCCGCAGGTCTGGCGGTTCGAGAACGGATGCTGTTCGGCGGCATTCTCGCACGCCCGGCAACTCCCGCCACACTCGCCGCACTGCGGCGGGCCGCCACCGCTGCAAACGCCCAGGTCATCGCGGGGGCACACCCGCAACGCCCGCAGCTGCTCGTGGTGGCACTCTCGCTCCCCCGCGAACTCGGCGAAGTCGGCCCCCGCGTTATCGATCGCATTGTGCGCTCAATTCCGCGCGAGCCGGCAGCCCCCGGAACATTCGGCGAGGGTGCCGCATTCGGCAGCCCCGCACACACCGCCGCGGAACTGTTGGAAAGCCTGGCCGAGGCGGAGGCGCTCGTGGGTTGGGCATCCACCCGTTCTGGATTCGAAACTGACACCGTCATGCACGCAACCGAACGGCCGCTGGTTCGCCTGGTCACCTCGTTGGCGGACGATCCGCGGCTGCTTGAACACGCCGAGCGCATGCTGGGGCCGCTCATCCAATACGATCAGGAACACGGCGGCGACCTGCTGCACGTGCTGGGCGCATTTGTGCGGCACCCAACAAACCGCACCCGGGCGGCGAAGCACAGCAGGCTGTCACGTTCAGTGTTTTATCAACGAATCGCCCACATCGAATCGCTGCTCGGCGTCAGCCTCGACGACGGGGAGACGATGAGCGCGCTGCACGTGGCGGTGCTGGCTCGGGGGGCTAGTACGGCCCGTGGTGTTAACTCGGCCCGGGGCGCTTAGAGTTGCTCGGGCGCTTAGAGTTGCTCGGGGACATAGAGCTGCTCGGGTGCTTCGATTTGCTCGGAGCCGGGGTGAAGTCGAACCAGTTTTGCTGGGTTCCCGAAGGCGGTGCCTGCCCTGAGCACCGGGCGAACGACGACGCTTCCCATGCCCAAAACGACGTCATCTACAATTTCCAGCATCGGTGCGATGCTGACCGCCGTTCCGAGGAACACGCCGCGACCAAGTCGAACATTGCCCGAAATGCTGCAGCCCGGGCTCACCGTTGACCAGGCGCCGATCGTCGTGTCATGGCCGACGAGGGAACCCACGTTCACATGCACCTGCTCACCGAGTGCCGTATCGACACTCACTACGGCCTGCGGGCACACAATGACGCCAGCAGCGAGCTGCGCGCTGGAGGCAACCAGTGCAGCATCCGAAACAAACTGGGTGAATGCCGCCCCCTTGCCCCGCAGCTGCGTCACCAGACGCCTGCGAATCTGCGGGTCGGCAATGGCGCACAGCAGTTGATCTGACGGCAACGGTTGGTAACTCGCAACGGTGCCGATCACCGGAACACCAGAAACCGAACCGGTTTGGCCGTCGTCAAGGAACGCAAATGAGGTGACACCGCTCCGTGCCAGAAACCGGGGTGAGAGCCGTGCCCATTCGAGCACATCCCGCCCAAATCCGCCAGCGCCAACAATTACCAGGCGAACACCCATGTGCTGTTTTCCCTCCAACTCAACCACCCGTGCGCCTTCTACGCTAGTCGTAAGAAGAGGCGCTCGAGCTCGTCAAGGGTGAGTCCAGTCGAATGCGCGGGGGTCGACCCGGGTGCTGGCTCGTCTGGAAACGTCACAGCCGGGTTTGCCATGCATTCCCGCATTGCAGCCGAGATCATGAGGAATCCCGCACGGTCTATCGCCGTGGAAGCCGCCGAAAGTTGCGTAATCACATCGCGGCACGACTCCCCCCGTTCCACAGCGGCAATAACGCCGGCGAGTTGGCCATGGGCCCGCTTCAGTCGATTCACCACCTGGCGTTGCGTGTCTGCGTGGTACTGGGGCGAGTTGGTCGGTTCTTGCGCACTTGTGGGCGCGGCGAGCGCGGCCGTCGCCTCATTGGTCGGGGTTTTCGTCACGTGTTTCCTTCTTTCTCCACCTGAAACTCGTTCGTGCCTTTCGGTGAATCAGATAACGATTCGGTTAGCGAGTTGTTGTGCTTTCGGCAGCGATCGCGCGGGTACCGCGTAGCCAGGTGAGGTATCCGCCGTCAAGGT
>CAYTSH010000128.1:0-6199 GCA_964440395.1 uncultured Microbacteriaceae bacterium | reverse complement strand
CGCGAGCCACCAACCCAAACGGGGTGTCCGACGCGGGCCCCCCCGGGGCGGGCACACCGCGCAGGTGAGCCAGCACGCGGGCGGCAACATCGTCCAAATCGACTGCGCGTTCAGCCATGTAACCGCCCAGGCTCAACAACATATCCTTAAAGCCTGAAAACGCTTGAAACACTGCGCTCTCAGCGGTTTTACCGTTCGCCAGCAGGTCGTGAACCGAAGCCGTCACGCTCGGATCCTGCGCCATGAGCGCCTGCGCGTCAAGCACATCCTTCGCAGAACCGCCGGCAAGCGCGCCGCGTTCACTGAGCAGCCGGGCAACGGCGGCAAGCGCCTCATCTGCGCGGGCAATCTCCTCAGCCTGCGAACGCGCGCTGGGTACGTCGGCTGGTGCGGGCAGCGGCTCAGCCATGCGCAGCAACGGGCCGAGAGCGATCTGGCGGCCAATACCAACGCCGCGAATGCGCTGCGTGTCGCCCATCGTCACGACGCCACCGCGTCGTGGTCGGTTTCGAGCAGTGCGGCGAGCTCCGCAAGCACAGCCTCGGCACGCTCACCCTGCACGACGAGCGTCACCTCGTCGCCGTGCCCCAGCCCAAGTGCAATCACACCCAGAATGCTCGCGGCATTCACCGGCGCACCGCCAGGCTTCGCGATGGTCACCTCGTGCCCGCTGGCAACAACTGCCTGCGTAAAGAGGGAAGCGGGGCGCGCATGCAACCCCTGCTGCGAACGGATAACTACTGTTTGTTCAGCCATGAGAGTATGTTCCTTCTGTTGTGTGTTCGGGAAATTGGTCGCCTGAACCGTCGCGTGCCGCCAACAACGCCGCGTCCAACGCCGCGTCGCCGTCCAGCGTGCGCAAGGTGTGCTCCGTGAGCACCGCCACCCGGCAGTGGCGAAAAAGGTTGCCAAGCTCGGCGCGTTGCACCGCCAGGTGCGGCCCGAGCAGCAGCACGGTGCCAGCGGTCGGGACGATCACGCCGGCGGTCAGTGCGTGCAAGCTACTCGGCGTCACCGTGCAGCCCAGCTCACGTCGTGCCAGCGCCTGCGTGAGCCGCTGCGCGAGAAATGTACTCGACACACCCGCCCCGCAGACGAGCAAAATAGTGTGCACAGCTTCACCACCTTGTGGGTTTGGGAACGGATAGTCGGGTGCAAAAATGCGCCACAATATACTCTGACGCACCCGCGGCACAGCCGTCCAACACATTGTTTTCCGCCCAGGCGGAAAATCACGTCAATTCCGCCACACACTCAGCCACACGCTTTAGACTGAGCCAATGGCAAGCCGTCGTTCTGAACAACTCCTCGCCGCCCTCGCGAGCGTGCACACATGGGTTTCTGCCGTTGAACTCGCCACCCGCTTCGGCGTCACCACCCGCTCAATCCGCACCTACGTGGCAAACGCGAAAGCAGAATACGCGCCGCACGAAGTCATCGTCACGGGGCCACACGGTTATCGCCTCACCCCCGCGGGTCTCAATTACGCTCGGGATGCCCGCAGTCGCCCCAGCCAAATCGAAACCCCGCACCCTTCCGGGCCTGAAGAACGACAGTTGCACGTCATCCACCAATTGCTCGCGGCGCACGCGCCGCTCAGCATCCACACCCTCGCCGGCCAACTCTTTGTGAGCGAATCGACGCTGGAAAGCGACCTGCGCCGCATCCGGACGCTGCTCGCCGACAGCGAAGTGAGCATTGGCCGGATCGGCCCCAACCTGAGCCTCATCGGCTCAGAACGCCACAAACGCAGGCTGCTCACCCGGCTGTACATGCGCAGCCACCCCGAACCCGTGCTGAACCTGCACGCCATCGAACAGTCATTCGGCTCCCCGCCACTCGGCCCCATCAAAACGTTCCTCATTCAACGGCTCGAAGCCGCCCAGTACGCAATCAACGAATTTGGCCTCGGCAGCGCCCTGCTGGCGTTGGCGATAGCGTTGCACCGGGTGACGCACGGGCACATCCTCCCCGACCTCGCCGCGGCCCGAGCCGCCCACCCGGCATCAGCCGGCAGTCGCAACCCCGTCACCCAAGAAATCACGCTGCCCTTCGCCGCCGATCACCCGCTCGCCGCGCTCGCCGCGCAGGTGCTCACCCCGCAGCTGCCCGACGTGCCGCAGCAAGAAATCGAACACTTCGCCACGCTCCTGCGCACCCAGGTTGCGTTGCGCGGCGAACACCACCCGACTGCACTGTCGGGGTTGGAGGACCGGCTGAGCGCGACGCTCAGCGGGATCCTGGCCGAGGCATCCACCCACTATGGAGTCGCCCTGAACGACGACGACCTGCGCGCGCGACTCTGCGAGCACGTCGAACACGCCCTCGGGCGGGAGAGTCAACAGTTCACCGCCCACAACCCCATGACCAAGTCGCTGAAAGCACATTTTCCGCTGGTATACGACATTGCCGTGTTCGTGGCCAGCGGGCTCAACACCGCGTTCGATTCGAGGCTCGACGAACACGAAATTGCGTTCCTGGCGTTGCACATCGGGGCGTTTCTGGAGGCGCAATCGCCGCGCTCAGGCCGGCTACGGTGCGCGTTTGTGTGCCCAGATTTTTATGGTATGCACCAGTTTCTGCGCAACCGGTTGGAGCAGGAACTGAACGACGTGCTCGAAATCACCAGCGTCGTCACCCGCACCGATGTTGACTGGGCTGCGCTGGACGCTGAACTGATCCTCTCAACCATTCCCGCCCCCGACAGCCGGGACGACGTGCTGCACATTCAGCCGTTTCTCACCGAAGACGATGCGGAACTGATTCGCAACCGGGTGCGCCGCGTGCAGCGCGGCAAGCGACGCAGCGCACTGAAATCGCAGTTGCTGCGCTATCTTTCCCCCAGCTGCTTCGTGGCCAACATTTCCGCCCGAAACGCCGAGGACTGCATTCGGCAACTCGGTGCAGGCATGCGCGATGCGGGCATTCTCGATGATTCTTACATTGCCGCCGCGCTCGCACGCGAGGCGCTCTCGTCGACCGCGTTCGGCGACCTGATTGCCATGCCGCACGCCATGGAGCTCAGCGCGCAGCGCACCGCCATCGCCATCGGGGTCAACCCGGCCGGCATCCCGTGGGGTGAGCAGCGGGTGCAGGTGGTCGCTTTTGTCGCGTTTTCCGCGGGTGAGCGCGCGGACTTTCAGGGGTTGTTTGATCAGTTGGTGAGCGTGTTTAGTTCGGTGGAGGACACCCGGGCGATTGTTGCCGCTGCAAGCAGCTTCGATGGATTTGTGGATGCCCTCACCGCCACCATGGACGCCTAACGTTCCAGCCGGGTTGGCGCGTCACTCAGCTTTCAAGTGTTTGGTGACAAACGCGTTGAACAGGCTGTCATCGGTGAGGTCGCCCGTGTAGACGGCACCGTTCAGCACAATTGTCGGTGTGCCTTCGATGCCCTCCAGCTCTGTGCTGATCTTGTCGAGATCGTTACCGTCAAATGCGGCAGTCATCGCCGCCTCGAGCCACGGTTGGTACTGCTCGCTGTCGACACAGGCCTCAATGTCGGTTACCCCAAACGTTGCTGCGGCATCGACAATCCAGTCGGTGCTGAGCGTGGAGCGTTCCAGCAGTTTTGTCCAGAAGGGCAGCACCTGGTTCGTATCTTTACTGGCGACGCAGGCGAGCGCGTTTGCGGCGGTGAGCGACGGGCCGTGGGCTTTGCCCCGGTCGAGAAAGTAGAGGGGGTGGATGCGCACAGTGGTGTTTTCTTCCGCGAGCTGCGCAACTCGCTCGCCGTTCACCCGCTCAAAGTCGCGGCAGTGGCTGCACTGGTAGTCCACCCAGATGTCGAGCTGATTCTCTCCCGAGCTGGCGATGAGCCCGCCATATTCGGCGAAGCCGCTGGTGTCGAGATCCGTCGCGGGGGCAGCGGTAGCAGGGGTCGCTGGGGCGCTCGCCGCGCTCGTGGCGGGGCTGTCGGGGGTTGCCGCCGTGCTCGCGGATTCTGCGGGTTCGGCGCTGCAGCCGCTGAGCCATACGGCTGCGCTGATGGCAAGGCTGGCCGCACACGCTGCACGCAGTGCGGTTTGGACGCGGGTGGGTTTGTTGATGCGCATCGAGCTACTCCTTTGGGGCTTAGGCAATCGGGGTTGGGACAATACCGAAGGGCGCGAGGTCTGCGGCTCCACCGTCGCTCGCGGTGAGCACCCAGATGCCGTGCTGATGAACGGCAACGCTGTGTTCCCAGTGGGCACCGTCTAGCCCGTCATCGGTGCGCACCGTCCAGTCGTCATCGTCCACGTGGGTGTCTATGCTGCCTCGGACGATCATGGGTTCAATGGCGATAACCAGGCCGGGCTTCACGGGTATGCCTCGCTCACGCACGGCGAAGTTGTACACCTGCGGGTCTTCGTGCATGCTTTTGCCGATTCCATGACCAACATAGTCGGTAAGGATGCCGTAGTCGCCACAGGAAGTGACGTAGCGTTCCACCGCGGCACCAACCTCGTTGAGGTAGCGCGCGCGCGCGAGTGCCGCAATTCCATGCCACAGGGATGCTTCGGTCACCCTCGACAGTTCCTCACGTTCCGCCACGAGCTCCGGTCGCGTCGGGTCTGGCACGACGGCGGTAAATGCGGCATCGCCGTTCCAACCGTTGAGGATTGCGCCGCTGTCCACGGAGACAATGTCGCCTGGTTGGATGAGGTAGTCGCCGGGTACGCCGTGCACAACCGCGTCGTTGACCGAGGTGCACACCGTGTGCCGGTAGCCGGGAACTAACTGAAAGTTTGATGCCGCGCCGGCTGCAACGATCGCATCGTGCGCCGCGGCGTCGAGTTCGAGCGTGGACACGCCGGCCGCGATGCGTGCCCGCGCGGCTGCGAGCGATGCGGCGGTAATTTCGCCTGGTCGAACCATGCTGCGCAGTTGCGCGGCACTCTTGTAGACAGATTTACCAAACACTCGTTTCCTCCGGGAGAGAACTGCAAAGCCCGGCTTTCGCCGGGCTGCAGTGTGGGCTAAGCGGCCACCGTTTTGGCTGCAATCGCCGCGCTGATGCGGTCGGCAACTTCTTCAACGGTGCCGATTCCGTCTACGCGCACAACCAGGTTGCGCTGATCGTAGCTGGCTATGATCGGTGCGGTCTGCTCATGGTAGACGTTTTGACGGTGCCGGATGACGGACTCGGTATCGTCTGCACGCCCTTGCTCACTGGCACGTTTGAGCAGTCGCGCCACGACAACGTCGGTGTCTGCTTCGAGCAGCACAACCGCATCGAGTCGCGCTGAGCGTTCGGTGAGCAGGCGGTCGAGTTCAGACACCTGCTCTGTGGTGCGCGGGTACCCGTCGAGCAGGAACCCCGCTGCGGCGTCATCCCAGCTGAGGCGATCCGCCACGATTTGGTTGGTGAGCTCGTCTGGCACGTAGGATCCGCTGTCAACGATTTGCTTGACCTGCAGTCCAAGTGGGGTTTCTTCCTTGATGTTTTGCCGGAAGATGTCGCCGGTTGAGATTGCTGGGATTGCGAGACGCTCTGCGAGGATAACGGCTTGTGTTCCTTTGCCTGCCCCCGGGGGGCCGACGATCAGAAGTCGTTTCAGTGTCATTATTTCAGCAGTCCCTCATAGTGTCGCTGTTGGAGTTGGGCATCGATCTGTTTCACCGTTTCAAGACCAACGCCAACGATAATCAGAATGGATGCTCCACCAAACGGGAAGTTCTGGTTTGCCTGCACAGTGGCCAGCGCGATGAGTGGGAGCAGCGCGATGAGACCGAGGTAGAGCGAGCCGGGGAACGTAATTCGCGTCAGCACGTAGTCAAGGTATTCGGCGGTTGGGCGTCCAGCACGAATGCCGGGAATGAAGCCGCCGTATTTCTTCATGTTGTCAGCGACTTCCTCCGGGTTGAACGTGATTGCCACGTAGAAGAAGGTAAAGCCGATGATGAGCACAAAGTAGAGCAGCATGTAGAGCGGCTGGTCACCCTGGGTGAGGTACTTGGAGATCCACGTGACCCAGGCCGCGGGCTCTTCCCCGGCTTTGGGCTGGTTGAACTGCGCGATGAGCGCCGGCAGGTACAGGAGCGACGAGGCGAAGATAACGGGAACAACGCCGGCCATGTTCACTTTGATCGGGATGTACGTGTTCGTGCCGCCGTAGGTTCTGCGGCCGACGACTCGTTTGGCGTACTGCACCGGAATGCGGCGCTGGGACTGTTCGACGAAGACCACGAGGCCAATGATCAGGATGCCGACCACAAT
>CAYTSH010000127.1:0-6200 GCA_964440395.1 uncultured Microbacteriaceae bacterium | reverse complement strand
CGACCAAAAAACCAAACGAAACGAAGTTTACACGCTGAATGAACAGCGACTGCGTGGCTTCAACTCCATTTTCGCCACCGCATCAATCGAAGCAGCCCGCAGATATTACACCAAGTTTCAACAACTGCAACAACACTTGCCGCAAGAGAAACAACTCAAAGTTGGCATCATCTACTCCTACGGCGCAAACGAAGCCAGCGACGACGACACACTTGACGATGAAGAGTTTGACACCCTCGGGCTCGACACCGACTCGCGCAGTTTCCTCGAAGAAGCCATCCAAGAATACAACGACATGTTCGGCACCAGCTGGGACACCAGCACCGACGGGTTCCAAAGCTACTACAAAGACATTTCGAAAAAACTGAAAAATCGCGAAATAGACCTCGTGATCGTCGTAAACATGTTCCTCACCGGGTTCGATTCCACCACGGTCAACACGCTCTGGGTTGACAAAAACCTGCGCTCCCACGGGCTCATCCAAGCGTACTCACGCACCAACCGCATCCTCAATTCCGTCAAAACCTACGGCAACATTGTTGCGTTCCGCGACCTCTCAAAGGCCACAGACGACGCCATCGCGCTCTTCGGCAACAGTGCAGCCGGCGGAATCGTACTCCTGCGACCCTACAACGAATACTTCGAAGAATACCTCACCAACGTCAACGAACTACTGCGCGACTACCCACTCGACACACCAATCACCGGCGAAACGGCGCAACGCGAATTCATCACACTCTTCGGTGCCATTCTGCGCCTGCGCAACATTCTCACATCGTTCGACGAATTCGAAACCCAAGACGTGCTCAACCCGCGCGACATGCAAGACTACCAATCCCAATACCTTGACCTGTGGCACGAACGCGCCGAACGAACCCGCGCAGAAAAAGAAAACATTCACGACGACGTGATCTTTGAAATCGAGTTGATGAAACAAACAGAAATCAACGTAGATTACATTCTCATGCTCGTGCAAAATGCCCGCAACCAACACGGCAACGGCGACGACGTGGAGCAACACATCGCCATCAACCGCGCCATCAGCTCAAGCCCATCGCTGCGAAACAAACAAGACCTCATTGAGGCGTTCATTGACTCCATAACGGTGGATGCCTCGGTCACCACCAGCTGGGACGCCTACATTGCCGAAAGCCAGCAACGCGAACTCGCAGACATCATCCAAGCCGAACGCCTCAACCCACAAGCAACCGAAGCCTTCATGGCTGAAGCATTCCGTGAAGGCGCCATTCGCAGCCACGGCACCTCCATCACACGGATACTGCCCAAAATGTCGCGGCTATCGCGTGCCGCCGCACCCGGCAACACGTATAGCGAAATCAAACAGCGAGTCATCGCCCGCCTCACCGAACACCTGGACCGATTCATGGGGCTCGGTGCCGGCACGGCAACAAACACCGACACCGACACTTCGCGGTAGGCGGGGCGGTTGCAGGTGCGAGCTACCGCGAAGTAGCCGGTGCTGGTGGCCGGTGCAGGCGGCAGCACTGCTTGGGCTTGGCCTGATCGCCGCACGGCGACCCAGAGTGCGAATAGGCAGCTAACCTGAAAAACAACTGAGCAAAAGCGCAATACCTGCCGCATGTTCGGCGAACACGCCTTGCTGCGTGGTTCAATATTTATATCGATTAAACACCGTCGGGTCACCGCCCGGCAAACCCACAGGCACACCGAACCCTCCACGAAGAAAGCGACTATGCGCCCACTGCGTTTTGCCCCCTCGTTCTGCTCACCATGCTCACCAGCACACTTGCTGCTGCGCCCGCCCAGGCCGCCGAAGTGCAACTCAGCGACAGCAACCTGAGTGCGTGCGTCAATGCAGCCCGCGGACTGCCCGCAAACACCCCAATAACCCAGGAGGAAGCGGACACGATCACCGCCATCTCCTGCAACTGGAAGGGGATCAGCAGCCTGGACGGTATCGAGCAATTCACCAACCTGCAGCGGCTCGACGTGGACGCAAACAAAATCAGCGACCTGCGCCCCCTCGCCAGCCTCAACCAACTAGAAGTAGTGTTCGCGTGCGCCAACCCAATCACCAGCCTGGCCGGCCTCGAACACAAACCGCAGCTCCGTGAAGTTGCCGTATGTAACTCAAAACTGACCGATGTGAGCGCCCTTGCCGACGCGACCAGCCTTAGTGTCGCGTGGCTAAGCCGCACCCCACTTGCTGACCTGAGCGGGCTGAGCGGGCTACCAAACCTGGCGATGATCGATTTTTCAAACAGCAACGTCAGCGATCTTGCACCCCTCGCAACCATGCCGAAATTGGTGAATGTGTATGGTTCCTCGAGCGCGGTGATCGATCTCAGGCCGCTCGCACCCATCATGTCCCAACTCGGCACAGTGGATCTCACCGAGCAACGGGTGCCGCTGCCAACCAACTTTGTGGTCGGGGTACCATTCCTCAACCCGGTCATTGGCCTGAACGGCGCGCCAATCAACGTATCCGGTAGCAACATTATGCAAACGGGTCTGAGCGATGACTCCGTGGTGTTCACTGCGGCCAACGATGGCTACATGTCCTGGACCAACTTCCAAAACACCGGCGCGGGCTGGGGACTCGACTATAGCGCGAAACTCAACGCGACCGTCACCACCCCAGCGTTCACCCCGCTGAAGATTACCTCAACCCGTGTTGAAGTACTCAGCCACGGCTCCATGCTGCTGCACGTCTACGGCACCGGCGAACCAGACGCCATCGCCGCCATTGTTGGCTGGGAAAACTCCCCCTCATCCTATGAAGTCACCGTAGAACAGGACGGCACCTGGCATGCAGTGGTGCCAACCTCCCTGCCGAGTGGGACTTACCTCATCACCGCGACCCAGACACAGCGCTACAGCGAAGCTTTCTGGGGCAGCGATAGCATGCCATTCACCGTTCCGGACAAAGATCCGGTAGACCCGTCAGACCCGGTTGACCCGACCGACCCGGTAGACCCGGTAGACCCGGTAGACCCGGTTGACCCGGTTGATCCGGTAGACCCGGTAGACCCGGTAGACCCGGTAGACCCGGTTGACCCGGTAGACCCGGCAGACCCGGCAGACCCGGCAGACCCGGCAGACCCGGCAGACCCGGCAGACCCAACCGACCCGGCAGACCCAACTGGCCCGTCAGACCCTGCATACCCGGCAACCCCAAACAAGCCTCTCGCCCACACCCACCAGATCCCACCGGCACCCGCAACGCTTCCACAAGCCGCCGCGGCAACCGCACTGGCAACAACCGGCACAACGCAACACCTCGCCGCGTGGCTCACAGCCCTCGCAGCGCTCACAGCCCTCGCCGGGGTGACGCTCACGCGCCGCGCGGCAAAGCGCTGAGGCTCGGCTGGTTGCCTGGCACGGCATCCACAATCAATGGATGCTGCGCTAGGCTAAACCGGTGAATGTTGCGGTTTGGTGGTCACTCGTTGGCGCATCGCTGGTGATCAGTTTCACGCCCGGTGCTGGCGCGGTAAACACCATGACCAACGCGCTCACCGTCGGCTGGCGGCGAAGCATCTGGGGAATACTCGGGCAGCAGCTCGCGTTGCTCGTGCATGTGGCAATCGTTGCCACCGGGATCGGTGTACTCGTCGCCACAACCCCGGGACTACTCAACACCATTCGATTCGTTGGTGCGGGCTATTTGGCCGTGCTCGGCGTTCGGCTACTGCCGCAGTACAGCACACTCATCGCCACGGTGATCATAATCGATGTGGCGGTCATGTGGGGCTTCTTCGCCGCGACAGCGCAACGATTCACGCAGGCCGCCACCACCAGGCGTGGGCTACGCGCACGCGACAGAACATTCGGTGCCCTCTTTTTGCTTGTGGCCGCCGGGCTCACCCTCACACACGTGTAAGACGTGGATCGGTGAACCCGGCAGCACGCGCAGCCACCCATCTCAGCTGCAACGGGGGCGACGAACCTACTTAACCGCGAAGAACGCGTAGTCGACTACCGGTTCAGGTGAAATTTTCAGCACACCCTCACCCACAGTATCAATCGGTGCCAGCACGGCAATATTGCCGGTGGCGGTGGCACCATCGTAAAGGGGAAGTGGTGACAGTTGCTCTGGGGCAACCACAAGCGCTTCAAACGCCGAAATTGTTTTTCCATCAACAGTCACATACTCAACATACGGCAGCGGCATGCCCCCATTCGGGTCAGTACCCACGTAGGTGAGCGACACGTTCAGCAGAATGTAAGTCATTCCCTCAGGTGCGGGATCGTTGAACTCATTTTCGTTCATGACAAGATCGGTCGCACTCAGGTTCACACTATTCAGGGTGAATATCCAATCGTCAGTAGAAATCGTGCTGCCCACAGGCAACGGGTTTTGCCGTGTCATGCCCTGCTCCGCAGTATCAGGCGCAGTGGTTTTCTCGGTGCTCATCGTCGTTGCAGAATCCGACGGGCTCGCCTCAGCTTCCTCACTCGCTTCAGCGGTCGCAGCCGTCAGCGCAGCAAGCTCGCCGCTCTCACTCAAGGCACCCACAACAACCACAATCAGCACAACTGTGGCCACAATCGAGCCAACCACCGAAAGTACGAGGCCGGTAACGCCCTGCCACTTCTGCTTGCCCTTTGCGAACTGCGGGGTAGCGGCGGCCTGAGCTTCTGGTGCAACAATAGAAAGCATGGTTACCATTGATGACGTTGCCCGTGCCGCCGGCGTTTCCAGAACCACAGCATCCCGGGCACTCAATGGAGTCGCAACCGTGCACCCCGACAACACGGCAGCAGTGCTCGCCGCCGCAGCCCAACTCGGGTTCACCCCAAATCCCGCGGCACAGGCGCTTGCGCGTGGACGAAGCAACTCCATTGCGCTCATTGTTCCCGAAACCGACATGGACGACCTCAGCGGAACATTCTTCACCTCAGCCCTGCGCGGCGTGATCCGCCAAATCGCGCACTCCGAACGGCAACTCGTGATGCTGCTGCGCGAAAACAGAAACAGTGACGACAAATTCCTCAGCTACCTGAAACAAAGCAGAGTAGACGGGCTCATGGTGATCCTCGAAACCCACAACGCCGACCTGCCAGAACTCCTGCACACCTTCGGCACACCCACCGTCTACATGGGTCGCCCCACGCTCAGCGACACGCTCGCCCTCAGCTACGTTGATGCAGACAACGAGGCGGGCGGCCGCAGTGCTGCCGCAGCCATGATCGCGGCCAACCGGCGAAGCATCGGCATCATCGCCGGCCCGGCAAGTATGGGCGTAACCCAAGACCGACTGCGGGGTTTTGTGGGGGAACTGGGCCGCGCCGGCATCCACCCAGTGGAAATCGTGCACTCAACATTCCTCACCCCCGGCGGTGCCGAAGCAACCCAACACCTCCTCGCAACCCACCCACACATTGACGGGCTGTTCATCATGTCAGACCTGATGAGCGCCGGCGCACTCCAAATACTGCGAGAAACCGGGCGAAACGTGCCCGAAGATGTGGCCATCGTGTCATTCGACGACAGCGTCGTCGCAACCGCACTCCACCCCGCGCTCACCACCGTGCGGCAACCACTCGAAGAACTCGGGGCGCTCATGGTGCAAACACTCGAAACGATACTCGATGAGGGCAGCACCACACCACACCGCGCCCTCCTGCCCACCACACTCGTGCGGCGCGAATCACTCTGACCGGGCGCCGAGCGCTTCGCAGCACACACGCGTGTGGGGTTGGCACTCTAACTCGCCAACCCCACACACCAGGCTCCAAAACTCAGCGACGCGAATGCACCCAAACGAGCAGCAACGCCGCAAGCGAACCAACCACCGGCACACAAGCCAGCAACAACAACACCGCCTTCTCAACAATTGCAAACTTCGAAGGAATCACCACGGCGCAACACGCAATCCACAGCAACACCACCAGCGCGGCTAGTGAAGCGAAAAAAATATCCCCGCCTGCCAACATACACATCCCCTTTCAAGAACCCGTCACACAGGTGCCGGCGCCAAACATCACACACTGAGCCCGGTTCGGCTCGGCTCCGCCCGGTTCGGCTCGGCGAGCCCGATTCGGCTCGGCTCAGTCCGGACTGGTTCGGCTCACAGCCCAATCTAACAGCGCACGCCGCACCGTTCGGTCACGATTTACTGTGAACCTCCACCCGCAGACGCCGCTCAACCGTCGTCGCATCCACCGCCCCAGGCCCGCTCAACACGCAATCCGGCCCGGCAATTCGCAGCCCG
>CAYTSH010000126.1:0-6210 GCA_964440395.1 uncultured Microbacteriaceae bacterium | reverse complement strand
CTCGGCAAGTTCGGTTTGCCCGTTGCCTTGCACGCCGGCGATGGCGAGCACTTCACCGGCGTGAACGCTGAACGACACGTCGCGCACATGCTGGTGTCCTTCCGCGTCTGCGATGCTGACGCGGTCAAAGATGAGTGCGGCGTCGCCGGGAGTTGCGGGCTCTTTTTGCACGGTTAGCGCAACGGCGCGACCGACCATGAGCGCGGCGAGTTCTTCATTTGTTGCGGTTGGCGAGGCTTCGCCGACGACCGCACCCCGGCGAATGACGGTGATTTTATCGGCGATTTGCCGAACTTCGCGCAGTTTGTGGGTGATGAACACGATGGCGGTGCCTTCCGCTTTGAGCTGCACCATCACTTCCATGAGTTCGTCGGTTTCTTGCGGGGTGAGCACGGCTGTGGGCTCATCGAAGACGAGCACACTGGCATTTTGCGAGAGTGCCTTGACGATTTCGACGCGCTGCTGCACGCCCACCGGCAGATCCTCGATGCGGGCGTCGGGGTCAATATCGAAGCCGAACCGTTCGGAGATGCGGCGCACGAGCGCGCGAGCCTCATCGAGTTTCAGTTTGCCGCCCCGCCCGGTGGTTTCGTGCCCGAGTGCGACGTTCTCGGCGACGGTAAACACGGGAATCAGCATGAAGTGTTGGTGCACCATCCCGATGCCTTTGGCCATCGCGTCGCCGGGGCCGCTGAAGTGCTGCACCTGGTCGTCCAACAAAATCTCGCCCTCATCGGCCTGGTAGAGGCCGTAGAGTACGTTCATGAGCGTTGATTTGCCGGCACCGTTTTCACCAAGCAGCGCATGAATCTCGCCCGGTTGCACCACCAGGTCGATGTGGTTGTTGGCCACCAGCTGACCAAAACGCTGCGTAATGCCTCGGAGTTCGAGCTTCATGGCTGCCAACCTATCGGGTAGAGAGTCAGGGGGTCGCGATCGTGTTGTACCGCCCGTCGCGTGAGGCGGGTGCCGCCCGTTGGGTCAGGCGGGTGCTGCCCGGCTTATCCGGGTATAAGCAACGAAAGGGGGAGCCGATCGTTCGGCTCCCCCACCGTTGTTGCGTTGTTAGGAAACCTTCGGCGACGATACCGAGGTTGCCTTGATCGACCCGTCGATGAGTCCGGCTTTGATGGTGTCAAGCTCGTCCTGAAGGGTGGGCTTCACTTTCGACTCCCAGTCGTGGAAGGGGGCGATGCCAACACCGTCATTTTCGAGTGTGCCAATGTAGGGTTCGTTGCTGAATTTGTCGTTACCCGCGTCGAGCACCACCTGCTTCACACCCACACCGATGCCTTTCAGCACGGAGGTGAGGTACATGCTCTTAAACTGTGGGGCGCTGTTGTAGAGATCGGCGTCCACCCCGATCAGGGCGATGTCTTTTTTGGAGTCGGTGATCGCTGCGGCTGCGCTCTGGAAGATCGGGCCACCAACGGGCATAATCACGTCTGCATTCTGGTCAATCAGACCCTGCGCGAGCGACTTTGCCGTCTCGTTTGCTTCAAAACCGCCGGTGAACTGACCGTCCTGCTTCGCCACATCCCAACCGAGCACCTTCACGCTCGCGCTTTTTTGCTGGTTGTAGTATTCGACACCCTCAGCGAAACCGTCCATGAAGATACTCACAGAAGGAATCTTCATGCCGCCGAACGTTGCCACAACGCCGGTCTTGCTGGTGTCTGCGGCGGCGTAGCCGGCCAGGAACGCGGCACCCACGGTATCGAAGATGATCGATTTTTCGTTTGTTGCCTCAACATCGGCCACGTCTACGATGGCGAAGTTCACGTCGCTGTTCGCGGCAGCGGCCTCAGCCATCGCATCCGCCATGAGGAACCCCACACCGATCACCAGGTTGCAGTTCGCGTCAACCATGCTCGAAATGTTGTTCGCAAAGTCGGTCTCGGTGTTTGACTCGGCCTGCTTGGTCTCAACGCCGAGTTCTTTGGCAGCCTCTTTGAAACCTTCAAAGCTGATCTGGTTGAACGAGTTGTCGTCGAACCCGCCTGAGTCAGACACCATGCAGGGCAGGAAATCTTTCTTCGCAGAAGCCTCGCCTGCAGGTTCCTCCGGTGCAGATGCACATGCGCTGACGAGCGCAATCGTGCTGAGGCCTGCAACGGCTCCAAGCACAGCTTTACGAATTGGTACGTTCACGGTGTTCCTCCATGTTCTGGTGGCTTGCGCCCTGCAAACCGATAAAGCGGATTCAGAGGTAACGTTTCGTCACACACGCGGTGAACGTTTCGTTTCGCTGACCCTACCGATATGATAACGGATCACGGGCGGATGCGCTCGTGCCGTGCCTTCAGAACCGCGCGCAACCGCCCAACGCCAAAGGTCCCATCATGTCTCAACCCAGCCAGTTCACCGCAGCAGCGAACCCGGGCGCAGCGCCAACACCGCTGCAGTTGCGAAGCGGGGAGCCGGCGGCGCAGGGTTGGGCGCTCGATCCCGCGGTCAGTCACCTCAACCACGGCAGCTTCGGTGCGGTCCCTCAGGTAGCGTTGCGCGCGCAGGCCGCGCTAAAAGCAGAGATGGAAGCGAACCCCGTCACCTGGTTCTCAACCCTCCCCGAACGCCTGCAGTCCGCCCGCAGCACCCTTGCCTCCAGCCTCGGCCTGAACGCCACCGACGTGGCACTCGTGCCCAACGCCACCGCAGGTGCCACGAGCGTGTTCCACAGCTTGCAGCTCACCCCGGGCAGCAACGTGGTGGTCACCGACCACGGCTACGGCGCGGTCGTCATGGGGGCGGCACGTATGGCTGAACGCCACGGCGCCACCGTGCGCACCGCGCAGGTACCCATCGACGCCGATGCAACGCAAAGCCTCAGCGCAATCCTTGCCGCCGTAGACGAGCGCACCGAACTGATCGTTGTCGATCAGATCACCTCGGGCAGCGCACGACACCTCCCGGTCGGTCCGCTCTGCGCCGCAGCACGCAAGCGCGGCATCCCGATTCTTGTGGATGGCGCACACGCCCCCGGCCTGCTCACCAGCCCGCTCGAAGGGGTTGACTGCGACTTTTGGGTGGGTAACCTACACAAGTTCACCTGCGCACCCCGCGGCAGTGCCGTGCTGGTTGCCCGCGGACCGCACGCGCAGCGCATCTACCCCGTGATTGATTCCTGGGGAACGCCGATGCCCTACCCGGAACGATTCGATCACCAGGGCACGCTGGATCAGACGGCGCCGCTCGCAGCGGCACACAGCATCCAATTTATTGAAGAACAATGGGGGTGGGATGCCATGCACACCTATGTTCGCCAACTCGCCGACTACGGCCAAACGATCATCAGCAACGCATTCAGCGAAGCGGGAAACTACAACGCCTGGGTCACGCCCGGCATGCCCTGCCTGAACATGCGCCTCATCGCGCTCCCCAACGGGCTCGGCGCAACCGTTGACGAAGCAAACACCCTGCGCGCCAAAGCAATTTCGGAGTTTCAAACAGAACTAGCCTTCACCTCGTTCCGGGGCGTCGGGTACCTCCGCATCAGCAGCCACGCCTACAACACAGCCGCGGAATACGAACGGTTCGCCGAAACGGTCGCCCCGCGCCTGGCACGCTGGGGCGCGTAGCTGCCCGCGCCGCTGCCCGCTACTGCAAACCGAGCCTTGGCGCCGCGCACTCAGCGCGAACTCGCCGCGCCCGGGTCCGCAGGAATCACCCCGGCGGCGGCAAGTTCCTGCCAGAACGCCTCTGGAATGTTCCGCGTAAACCGCTGCACGTTCTGCGCCACCTGGTGCGCGCTACTCGCGCCAAGCACCACGGCGCTCACCGCCGGGTGCCGCAGCGGAAACGCAACCGCCGCGGTGGGCAGATCCACGCCGTGGCGCGCGCAGTGCGCTGCGATGCGCTCCGCGCGTTCGATGAGCGGCTGCGGTGCTGGTGAATAGTTGTAATTGCTGGACCGATTGGGCTGTGTCGTCGCCAAAATACCGGAGTTGTATACCCCGGCCGCAACGATCTGCACACCGCGCTGCTCCGCGAGTGGCAGCAAACGATCCAACGCGGGCTGTTCAAGCAGCGTGTATCTTCCGGCGAGCATCATCATGTCCACGTCGTGCCGCTCAACAATATCCGCAAGCAAATCCGCGTCGTTCATGCCGGCACCAACCGCCGAAACTATGCCCTCATCCCGCAGCTCAAGCAGCGCGGGCATCCCGGTTTCCAGCACCTCAGGCATGTGGTTGTCGGGGTCGTGCGCGTAGAGAATGTCGACGCGATCCAGCCCGAGACGCTCCAGGCTGGCATCAATCGATGCGCGGATGCCGTCCCTACTAAAATCCCACCGCCTGCGAACCCGGGCCTCCACCTGAAACCCCTCGGGGTCGAGCTCACCCGGCAGATAGTTCGGGTTCGGCTCGAGCAACCGACCCACTTTTGTGGACACCCGATATTCGTGCCGGGGTTTCGTGGCCAACAATTCGCCCAGGCGACTCTCTGCGAGGCCAAGGCCGTAGTGCGGCGCGGTGTCGAACAGGCGCACACCTGCCGCCCAAGCGGTTTCAAACAGTTCCGCCACCTCGTCGTCGCTGAGCACCTGAAACAGGTTGCCGAATTGCGCGGTGCCGAGACCGAGCTGGCGAAGCGAGCTTGCGTCGCTGGGAACATTCACTTCCATGTGATCTCCAAACTGCCGGGAAGGCGTGCAGTGTGTAATCGCCCCGCCCGGGCGCGGGCGGGGCGATTACACCGTTGCGTGGAGCCGACTACGGGACTCGAACCCGTAACCTACGCTTTACAAGAGCGTTGCGCTACCAATTGCGCCAAGTCGGCAGACCAACATAACTATAGCGCACCGCGTGGAGGGTTGTGCAATTCGAGGTGCCGGTTGGCCTGTCCGCTTGGCTTGCGTTACTGGGCTGGCGTCTCCTCCGGTGCGGGCGAGGGTTCCTGGCTTGCTGTCGCTTCCGGGCTTGGCGCTGGCGTGGCCGCAACATCACCGGTGCCCTCATCGACCGGCACCTCTTTGAAATATTTGAGGATCAGGTCGTTGAAGGTAGTTTTGGATGCATCAAAGAATTCGCCATTCACGAGCACGGTCGGGGTGGTTTTGACGGACTGCCAGTCGGTGTTTGGCAGCGGGCCAACCGCAGCGCGATCGGTGGCTTCCCGAATAAACGAGGCGAACTTGACGTCCATCACGCACTTTTCAAGCTCTGGCGTGTTCTCTACACCCGCCGAAATCAGGTTTTTCAGCAGATCTTTGTTGCTGAGCCCTTTCGTATTTTCTTCGGGTTGCACGCCGCTGCTGAGCAGGTAATCGTGGGCTGCGAAAAACTTGTCCGGCTGCTGTTCCGCAACGCAGGAAACCGCGCTTGCGGCCCGGGTGGAATATTTGGTGCCAAGTGAGACCCGGTCAAGAATGGAGATCGGGTGAATTTCGAGCGTCGCCTCGCCGTTCCCCACGTATTGCTGAATGAGTTCACCGTTTTGACGCTCAAAGCCGGCGCAGCCCGGGCACATGTAATCCGCGTACAGCACGATATCGATTGGGCCGTTTTCGCGATCAGGTTTACTCGCAACCGGCTTGCCACCCTCTGGGATGCCGTCGTTGCGGACCGCTTCAAGATTCTTGCCGATGACGATACCGTCGCTGGCCATGTTTTTGGGCCCGGGACCGGCTGGACCCACGGCATCCACAATCAGCAGGGTTACCACCACACCGATCGCCACGATGGCGAGCGAAATGCCGCCCCGCAGCAGCACCTTGTTGCGCTTCTCTTTTTTCTGCTGTTGCTGGCGAAGCTTTCTCGCCTGCTCCCGAGCTTCTTCTCGGCGTTTCGCCTTTGTCAGCTTCTCTTCGTTGCCTTCACCCATATTCGAAACTCCATAACTGGTTCGGGATGCCGCGCTGCGTCGGCACCGTTCACTCGGCGCTTCTGCGCCAAGACACAATCAGTTCTAATGTTAGTGCGGGCTGCCGCGGGACGCCAAGATGTCAATTTCTCTTGCTCAGGCCTGGATCTTCGACCGGGTGCGCAACGGATGCTGCACCACACACAACCACGCCGCGACACGCCCGGGGTGCTGCAGATTCACCAGGTTCACCACCCAACAAAACACCAGAATATGGGACTTTTTGCGCGGCAAGGGCGCGGCGGGTTCGATCCAATCGCCGAGCGATGCGATACTACAACTGCGGCGCTGCACTGGTGCCGCGTCCCCCTATTCACAACGGATCGTCCGGCACGTACCTGCCGGTGA
>CAYTSH010000125.1:0-6316 GCA_964440395.1 uncultured Microbacteriaceae bacterium | reverse complement strand
CGCATCCATCGCCGTGACCGACACATACGACCCGGTCGCCGGACGCGGCACCAGCGGTGAGCACGTAAACGCACCCAACCCATCCGCATTCAACACTGTCGTCGACGCAAGCGTCTCACACAGCACCACGTTCGGGTCTTGCGCACGCACCACCACGCGGGAGCCAGCTTCAGCCCACCCCGTGACCTCAACGCCACGCGTGTCATCAACCAGCGGTGCGTCCGGTGCAACCGCATCCACCCGTACTGAACCCGCAGGGGACACGTTCCCAAACGCGTCCACCGTCACGACCAGCACCAGTGTGTCATGTCCCAACGCTGGTTCAAACGGCACCGAGAACACACCACTCGTGTTCACCCGGCCGCGACCAAGCTCGGTCACCCCGTCCGATGCGAACACCACCACGTCACGTTCAGACAACGCTGAACCAGCAACCACGACACCCCGAGACGGCGCCACGACCGGAGCCGGCTGCACCGGCTCAAACACCACACTCAAACCAGAACCCCGAACCGGGGTGCCAGCAACACTCGCATCCACACGGAACGAACCCGCACTCGACGACGTCAACCGGAGAGTCGCCGAACCATCAGCAGCGGTACGCACCGTACCATCCGCTGGGAGCAGGTTCACCGACGGTGAGACGGTGAAGGAAACCGGAAGATTCGGAATTGGGTTGCCTGAGGCATCCACAATAATGGCTGTCACACTATTTTCAGAACGATTATCGGCTGCAGCATGTGATTGAGTGACCGAAAGTGAAGACATACCAGCAAGGTCGGGGGCACCGGGAACAAAGCGGAGCTGCACCGGGGCACCGTTTACCTGCACCCCATCGACCCGAACATCAATCTGGTAGGTTCCCGCCCGCAGCGAAGTGGCGGTAATCAACGCCTTGCCCTGCGCGTCAGTCACCACGGTTGGGTTGAAGACAATATCACCGTTGCCCGCGGTTTCGTTCACCGCCACTTCACGGTTCACCACCGGGTTGCCCTTCGAATCAAGGATGGTCACCCGAATCTCGTCCGCAGCCGTCCCATTCGCAATCTGATCGTTTTTCAGCACTGCAACACTCGAGTTCGTCGAAAGGTCTGGCACGTCGCTCACGAACACAAGATCGCGCGTGGCAATGCGCTCAGCGCCCAGCAGCGCGCCCACCGTGAAGGTTCCGGAGGTTGCCGAAACAAAGTGCACCTGCACCTCGCCAGACGCGTCGGTGAGGTACGGACCGCTTTCCACGATGCGCACCGCGCTGGGAAGCTCAAACGTGACCGGCGTGGCCGGGGGAACCTCATCTTGGCTGGCATAGCGAACCGTAACGGTACCCGTAATGGCATCGGTTTCGTTCGCCACAACCGCATCCGTGCTCACGGTGAACGATGAGGCAGCGGCGGTGATGGTTTTCTGAATCGTCAGCGGGAGGGAAACTGCTGCGATGAGGCTGCCGTCCGCGTTCAGAAGTTCGGCAGTTCCCTGCGTGCTGGCACCGTTGATACCCGACTGTGCCGTTACTGGCACGGTCCAGTTGTTGAACGGCGTGACCGTGTCTGTGCTGCCGCAGAAAATGGGGGTCGAATACCACGTGTTCGCGGTCGTTGCTTGGGTAAGTGCAGCATCGGTGAAGCACGAACCGAGCTGAGTGGGTGCTTGCAGTGCGCCCCCAACCGGTGGGGTGAGCCGCACGCGGGCTGCGTAAATGCCCTCGAATGTACCGTCGAACTGCCCGGTCTGACCAATATCAAGCGTCACCCCGGCAGGGTTCGTCAAAACCGGGAGCGGAACTGTGTTTTGCAACGCACCAGTAGCGTTCACCGTGCCGTCCGCGGCGATGAGCTGAACCACACCATCGTTCGCGGAGAGGTTCGGACCGCCACTCACAATCCGGGTGGGCACGGTGACGGTCGCGAACGTTAAGTTGTTCGCCCCGGGGATGCTACCGCAGCGAATTTCCTGCGAATACCACGTGCCAGCCTGTGCTGGCACACTCAACGCTGCATCCGTGTAGCAGTTTGGCACACCGTTCGGAACCTGGATTTCGCTCCGGCTGGGAGCTTTCAACGACAGGTAGGATCCGTTTGCGTTTCCAAACGGCACCGCGTAGGAACCCACCTGCCCAACGGGAGCGGAGTAGGTTTGCGCAGGAACCAGGCGTTGGATCGCGGCGACGGAATAAGTGAAGTCAACGACCACACTGTTGTCATCACGTTTCACGGCACCCGTGCCACCGGTGTAGGTTGCCCCCGCGATGGGTGGGCTGACGTAGCGCAGCGGGAACGAGTAAATACCATCACCAAAACGGTTTGGCGATGCCACGCCTCGCTGTCCGCAATAGACGCTGCCGGTCGTGTACTGCCCGGTGGTGAGTGGCACGCTCAGCGCAAGGTCCCGGAAGCACGTATAGGAGCTGAGCGGTCGCGAAATTTCCATCCCCGCCGGCGGCGTGAGTTCCATGTAGGACCCACGCGCCACAACCGCCCTAAACTCCGGGGTGGTTGCCGCGGGGGCATCACCGATGACCACCTGCTCAACATGATCAGCCGCGGCCGCGGGGGATGCGATGAGGAGGGTTGCGGCGATGGCGGCAACCACGCCGGTCGCGAGGCGACCCAGGAATCCGCTGCGGTGCGCGGCAGACGCTGGTTGGGCATCCCCAGTTGTTGATCGCGACGTGCCGGTGCGCGGGTGAACGCGTGAACTCATGTTCGTGTGATCCTTTGTACGGTGCTCTGCGAAACGATTCTGAACGTTTCGAGTGGACGTTTCTGGGCGCGGAAATCCGAGCCTGTAGTAACTGATCCAGTTCTTGCGCCGTTTCTTACAGCAAACCGTTACCAACGCGAAAACTTTCAGGAAAAACTCAGGTTGATTGTTCGCTGGGTTCGCGCTGCGCTGGGTCACGTGCAAGCGTTCAGGAATTCGTTATCTTTCGATTGAGAGTAGCAACGGCACCGCCGTCAACCGCCCCAATTCAGGATGCTCCCAGCAGGCTTTACGCCGATCGTCAGGTTGATCAGCGCTCGCCCCGGTGCCCTCGCGGCAATGCCACCGCCACCCGTCAAGCGTCCACAGCGGAACCGGACGAGCCCCCGTGCACCCGCCGGGCTGCCCGCACCCAATCCTCTTCCACCGCGCGCGGCACCCGAAGCACATGCGCAGCCCACAGCCCCACGCACAGCAGCGCCAGCAAAAAAACCAACGCCGCAGTCCACGTGCCCGTCACCTGATGCAACCACCCCACCAGCAACGGGCCAAGCGCCGAAACTGAATACCCCACCCACTGCACAAACCCACTCAACGCAACCGCAGCGCCCTGCGAACGGGTCCGCCGATTCACCAGCAACATCGCCACCGGAAACAGCAACGGCACCAGCCCCGCACAAAACACCCACAGCCACGTGGCCGTCGTTGGAAACAGCAGCAAGCCGCCGTACCCCACAAACCCAAAACCGATCGCAGTGTAAATAATGCGGCTCACCGAACCCAAACGCGTTGCAACATACGGCACCAACAACGCCGCAGGCAACCCCATCAGCCCAAACAACGCCAACAGGTTACCTGCCTGCGCCACGCTGACCCCTGCCGTGTCCCGCAGCAGCGCGGGCAACCACGTGAACATGACATACGCGTTCATACCGGACAGGCTAAACACCAGGGTGACGGCAAGCGCAACCGGCGACCGCCACAACGAACCGCGCACCATCTCCAGGTTCGGCTGCGTGCGCAGCATTTCATCAAGCGACAACGCGGCGGTCACCGGCGCGGGCTCAGTGGAAGCAGACTGCCGTCGAATCAGCACAAACGCGCACAACCAGGACACGCAAACCAGCACCCCCAAAACCGCCCACAGTCCAAGGGAAGCCCGCCAGCCGGCAGCAAGCGACACCGGCACCGCCAACAACGTAGGCACAAACGTGCCAACCGACATGAGCGTAAGGTACAGCGTCGTGAACAAAGCTATGCGCTTCGGGGCATACTTGCGCACCAGCGGAGGCAGCACCACATTCCCAAACCCAACGCCCCAAAACAGCACCACGGAGGCGGCGAGAAGCATCAGCGGATGCACAGCCGTCGTGCGCAACACCAACCCCAGCAGCTGCAAGCCCACCGAAAGCAACGTCACCCGCTCAAGGCTTAACCGGCGCACAAGTATGGGGGTAGTCAGTGCACTCGCGGCGAAACATGCCGGTGGCAGCATGCCAATAATGGCGAAGAGCCCCGCGGTGAGCCCAATGTCTTCACTCACAAACGCCACAATTGGTGAAAGTGTAGCCACCCCACTGCGCATATTGAGCGCCATGAGCAGCACACTCGTCAACACAACAACCGTCGCCACCGTGCTGCGCCCACCACCGCCCAGCGAACCGACCGATCGCCGAGGCGTCACCCCGGCCATCAGGCATCGCCCAACACCGCAGCGGGAGCATCCTCACCGGCTGCGCCGAGCACCACCCGGCAGCGTTGCACATCGGCGTGCATCTGCTCGATCAGCGCCGGGAGCGTGGTGTACGCCACCATGCCGCGCAGCCGCTCCACAAACGCCACCTCCACCACCTGACCATACAAATCCAGCGTGTGATCAATCACGTGCGCCTCAATCTGCCGGCGAGTCACATCGTGAAACGTGGGATTAGTTCCAATCGAAACCGCGGCGGGAAACCGCCGCTCACCCCAGTGCAGCCAGGCCGCATACACACCATCAGCCGGCACAAAACCAGCAGGCACTTCAGGCAGGTTCGCCGTCGGAAAGCCGAGCTCACGCCCACGCTTCGCACCGTGCACCACCTCACCGCGGACCCGATGCTCCTGCCCAAGCGCCCGAGCGGCGGCAGCCACATCGCCCACCTCCAACAGTCCCCGAATCATTGAGCTCGAAACCTTACGCAGCTGCTCACCGGCCTGCGGAAACACCACATCGCCCACCACGTGAACCGTGAACCCCAACGCGGTTCCACTCATCGCGAGGGTCTCAACGTTCCCCCCACCGCCGCTGCCATACCGGAAATCCTCACCCACCAGCACCTCGCGCACCGCCACCCTATCCCGCAACACATCGGTGCAGAACGCCTCGGGGCTGAGCGCGGCAAACGTGTGATCAAACGGGACCATGACCACGGCATCCACCCCCAATTGAGCCAGCGCTTCAAGCCGCTGCTCCGTGCTCATGAGCGACTCCGGACAGGCCGCCGGATCCAGCAGGTGCAGTGGGTGGCGGGGAAAAGTGAGCACAACCGCGCGGCAACCGAGCGCGCGCGACCGGTCAATGAGTTGGCGCAGCATCGCCTGATGTCCAACATGGATGCCGTCAAACTTACCCACCGCAACAACCGAAGCGGGGTGGTTGGCTGGCACCTGCTCGAGGCTGGTGTAGGTGATCATGAGACGCTCTTTTCTGTTGGCTGCGGGGCCGGTGACGGCGAAGAATTGGACGTGGCGCGCTCCCCGGTCCGCCCCGGTGCGCTGCGACGCAACCACCACAAGCCCAGGAATGGCAGCACCGCGGGCAAAAACAGGTAACCCTGGCCAAACGTTGACCACACGCTGTGCGCCGCGAACAGCTCCGGCACCGTCACGCTCAGCACGCCCACCGCGGCGACCCCGGCAAGCTCCACCAGCACCGCCACCCAGGCGACCCTTCTGGCAGCCGGGGTGTTGCGCGCCAGCGCGGCGGTTGCGACGCAGTAGACGATCGCAGCGAATAGGGAGCACAGGTACGCGACGGGGGCGTCATCAAATTTGCGCACAATTTGGTAGAGGGAACGGGCAGTGGCCGCGGTGGCGAGCACTGCGTAAACGGCGACGAGTGTGCGCGCCGTGCCGGGAAGTGCGTGGCGGCTCATCCCACGCTCCACAGTGTCCACATGCGCAGCGTCATCACGGCAACGGTGAGGGCGGCGATCGCCAGGATGAGCGTGCTCCAGCGGCTGCGTTCGGCGAGCGCCCAGAACACGGCGGCAACCGGAATAATGAGCGCGGTCACCAGGTAGAGGCCAATTTCGACGCCGTCGCCCCGGGGTTGATTTCCGCCAAACGGGGCGACTATGGCGAACACTCCCTGCGCCAGCAGCCCCAATTCGAGCAGGGCGACACCGCCGAGGATCACATCGTCCGGTGTGCGTCCGCGCACCCACCAGATGAGCGCGACGAGCGCCACGAGCAGCGCCAGCGCGACGAGCGCCCAGGTCGACCAGAGCATCATGCGAGTGGCTCCGGGAAGTTCATGAGCGCCGCTGCCTCGCCGCCGCGCACCCGGTACAGGCCGATGAGTTTACCGTCGGGGGTGAGGAGCGCTGCGGGTTTGGCATCGCTGATGGGGGCA
>CAYTSH010000124.1:0-6413 GCA_964440395.1 uncultured Microbacteriaceae bacterium | reverse complement strand
ACCGACGCAGACACCGACACCGGCCCCGCAGTCACTGACGTCAACCGGGCTGTGACCGTGCCATCAGCCCCGGTACGCAGCACCCCATCAGGCACCACCACACCAGCAGCATCCACCACCACAACCGGGGCACCAGCCATAAACGTCACCGGCTCGTCCTTCACCGGGTTGCCCTGCTTATCCAGCACAGTCGCAACCACCGTGTTCTGCCGCACCCCATCCGCAGCCCGATGATCATCACCAACCACCAACACCGACTTACCCGAAGGACCCACATCCGGGGCACCAGCCAGGAACACCAGCTCGCGGGTAGCAATCTCTGCCCCGGCAACCTTCGCGGTGACTGGGAATGCGCCAGAGCGCAGGGACGTGAACGTCACATGAACGTCACCGTTGGCGTCGGTAACCCAAGGCCCAGGTGTCATCGACACATCGGCCGGTACCGCAAAGTCAACCGGAACGTTTGCTTCCTGCGGGGTACCGTTGCGGTCTTTCAGCGACACGGTGCCAGAAAAACTGGCTACACCGTCTGCGAGCACCGGCTGATCGGGGGTAACCACGAACGAAGACTGACTGGCGTCTGGCGCAAAGATCGGCGTAACTTCAGTTGGCACCAACAGAGCCGAGCTGGACTGCACCGCTGAACCGTTGGGCAGTTTCGCAGTTACGGTCGCGGTGCTCGTGAAACTGCCAGCGGCCACATCAGCTTTCGTGACGACGTAGCTGCCGATACAGTTCATCGAGTCCGCGATTTGCAGTGTCGTCGCGGGGCAGGAAATGCTTGACACAAGCGGATCCTGGACGGCAATATCCGTCAAAGGTTCCAGCCCTGGGTTCGTGACAGTGAACGCGAACGGAACGGTTTGCCCCTTACGGAACACCTCGGCAGGCGTGCCGGTCGACACGGAGTGGTCGATTACCTTGGCGAGATTGATCTCACCGGCATTAGTCACCGTTTTGATTGAGTTCACGCGAACCAGGTGGTTGCGAGGTGTGGAACCGGTTGCAGCGCTGAAGCCCATTTTGAGTGTTTTGGGCGCGGTCGTACGCATGCGGTACGAGTACAGTTCTACGAAGTTGTCGCCGCCATTAAGGTCAGCGGAGACGGTTACGACGGGGTGCAGGTAGTCACCGTCAGCAGCGAACAAACGCACCTTCAGTTTCTGAAACTGATCGATAGATGTCGATGCAAGCTGGCTAACCGGGTAATGCTTCAAACGGCAATAGCCATCCATGCCGTCACCGGGGCCACGCAGGGTGATTCCGGGGCTCAGCACGGGCGTTTCACACACCTCGGCGGTGCTGTT
The DNA here is from genome assembly GCA_964440395.1 of uncultured Microbacteriaceae bacterium. Lineage (GTDB taxonomy): Bacteria > Actinomycetota > Actinomycetes > Actinomycetales > Microbacteriaceae > CAYTSH01. Next base: position 5,106 of record CAYTSH010000124.1, on the reverse strand, counting down.
GGTGTCCTGGGTGCGCGGTCCCGCAAACTCCCCGGACGTGCCGATGCCAACGCCAATGTAAGCCTTGGGCAGACCCTTCTGCGGTGTTGCCGGAGGCAACAACGGGTAGGCAGAATAGCCATACGCCCCACCGGTTCCGCCGAGCGTTGATGCGGTGTAGGAACCATCCATGAGGAAGAAGGCGAGGCCGTCGCTCTGGCTCAAAGTAGAACTGTACCCGCGGCTTTCAAACACGACCTCCAGACCGTGTTCAAGCGAAAACGGCCGATCGTACAGCACGCCACCACGCTGATACGTCAGCTCCGGAGTCAACCGCAAAAAGCCTGGCTTCTGCGTGGTGTCCGGAATATTAATCCGGTTCGCGCACGGCCCGAGGGAAGACGCACCCGCGGGGGGTGCGCTCTCGGCTGAGGTCAAACAGGCATTGGTTACGTTAATCCAGCGCGAGTCAGCAACAACATCGCCGCCGAAGGTCTCGCTCGACAAAACCGAACCATCATCAAGGGCTTGGGCGGAGCCCACGGGCACAGAGACAGCGACCCCTGAAATGAGCGTAATAGCCGTAAGGGCGGAAAAGCCGCGCCGCAGGGAGCGAGCGAAGGACGATGACGGCACTGCGGCATCCCCCATTGAAGGCGATATCGCAGCAGACGTGGCAGCGATCGACCGGGCTGACGCCGAATCGCTCGCGCGACGCCGTGAGCGTAACGTGAATATCATTGGAACCTTTTCGTGACTAGACAGTGTGATGGCCAGGCGAAACGCAACGCGCAGCGGGGAATCTCGTAACAAGACCCGGGCATGCGCCAGACCAGCAACTAAAGACCGGCGGGAGTTGCGGCCATTACGCAGCTGATTACGAAAAGCCAACACTCTCAGGTAATTTCCAGCCGCCCAGGGAGCCGGCTCGTCGCGCACACAGGCTTTATGAACACTTGCCTGTGAACAACCATAAGCGCCGAAACCTCGCACCCACGGAGATTCCAGCGAACTGTAGAGCAATTTACGGTCTATTAACACCTAAAAATAGGTTAAAGCACATGCTTCACTCAGCGAATCAGAAAGTTTCCCGTCACAGAAGTGCCTTTCACCAAGAAGAGAAGGCACCGATTCGGGATTTACCAAAAGAAAACGAGAACAAAGAAACATGCCAAAACAGTTCACCGAGGATTTCAAGCTAACGACCTCTAAGAGACCACCGATGCTTGCGACGCTCGCGACTGCCTTGAGGTGGCGATGGATTCACTTTCGGGAGGGAATCGACGCCTGCGACCGATTTCCTTGACCGGCTTCCTGCTGGGTGTGTGCTGGTGGTTGGGTGAGATCGAACAATCAAGCAGTCTGGGCTGGCGGGAATCTGAACCCGTGACGATAGGCGTGTTCGAGTACGGCGAGGATACCGGCAACGGAAACCCAGAGGAAAATCGATTCTTTACGAGTCTGCTTGCTTCCGAGGAAGTATCAGCAGTTGAGCTTGCTCGCACATTGAGAACGATAGGAAGCAGAGAGGGTGTTTATCGAACTCAAAACGCACCAGCTGGGCAACGTCAACGTGCTGATAGCAGCCGCAGCGGCACACGCCGTAGCCGCTCAGACACGAGTATTATTCGAGAAAGCACTTCGCGCCACCTATCGAACAGGCTGGTCAAAGTACCACAAACTAACCATGATCATGCAAACTCAACAGTATTGGGCTAGAACCAGCCGCGTTCTTTAGCGATGTTGATCGCCTGAATCCGGCTGCTGGCGTTTAGGCGGGTCATCGCGCTGGAGAGGTAGTTCCGGACCGTCCCAATCGAGAGGAAGAGTTGATCGGCGACAGCCTCCGTGCTCAGCCCTTGGTCAAGCAGGCGGAGGATCTCCATTTGCCGCTCAGTGAGGGGCTGCGGGCCAGTTCGTAGAGCTTCAGCTGCCACTTCAGGGTCGATCACAGTATGTCCAGCGACGACCGCTTTGATGCCCTCGATTAACCGAGCCGCTGTCGTGGACTTGAGAAGGTAGCCCCCGGCACCGGCAGCCAGTGCACGGTGGACATGCCCACTCCCGGGAAGCGCGGTCAGGAGAAGCACTTTGCAGTCAAGACCGTCGGCTCGCAACTGCGCAGTCGCCTCGATCCCACTGGCACCAGGCATGTCCACATCCACGACGGCGATATCAGGTCGGAGGCGCCGCACTGCATCGACCAACAGATCACCGCGGCTTACACTCCCGATCACTTCGAAACTGGGTTCGGTGTGTAGCAGGGCTTCGAAGGCTTCGACGAGCAGGTCAACATCCTCTGCGATCAGAATGCGAATGGTCACGTTTCTCCTTTTGCAAGGACAGCAGAAACGGCGAAGTGGCCGTTAGCAGTCGGCCCGAAGTCGAAGTGGCCGCCGACCTTTTCGATCCGGTCGCGGATATGAATTAGGCCTGTTCCATCGGAGTTGAAAGCTTTGTCCGGTAGCCCATCGTTGACGATTCGGATTGTCGGCGGCGAAGCAGTGATGACAATTTCACAGTTCGTCGGCGAGCTATGTTTCAACATATTGGTTACTGCCTCGCGCACGATGGCGCCGGCTAAGCTCTCCGCTGCGGGGCCGAGCTTCTGAGCGTCGACATGAAAGCGGACACCGAGCCGCTCGAACATGGTTCGCGCAGATTCCAGTTCGGTCGTCAGCGCGGTGAGCATCGGCCCCGTGGTCAGTCTCCGTAGTTGTGCTTGCCCGGAAGCAAGCGTTTCTTGAGCAAGCAGCAGCTGGGCACGTGTGTCCTCAATATCGCGATCGATCAGCTGAAGCGCAGTCTGGTTCCGCAGCGACGCTGCGACCAGCGTCCGGCCAAGGATATCGTGGAGGTCGCGAGAGATGCGGGTCCGTTCGTCGTCGACTTGTAGTCGTGCCAGCTGTTCGCGAGAGGCCCGTAGTGCTTTAAGTGCGAGTGCTAGCTGCGTGAGGGTATAGAGCACCAGAAAGATCAGTAGGTTGCCCGCCGGGACGAAGAGTTTGGTGTAAACCGTATCGCTGTAAGGGATGCCGTTGATGGTTGTGAGTATCCACAGTCCCACTCCGACGAGCGCAGCCCAACGGCGCGGAGCCACAAGCATAGAACATGCAATCGCCACGCCCACCAGCGTCCAAGTGTGACTGATGTTCTCAACCACGATCCCCGATACAGCGACAGCGATGGTCAACGCGACGCCCGCTCGTGACCGTTTCCCCTCGATGAGCCAGAATTGGACTAACGCGAAGCCGACGCCTGCCAGCGTTCCAAGAGTAATGCCAACAGCCCGCCTAGCCACTGAGACGTCGAGGTTCTGGAAAGCGGCAGATATGCCAATGAAGAGGACAGCAGCGAGAACAACCCAGGTCACCATCACTGCGTTGCGCAATTGGCGACCGAGGATAGCACTGTCTTCGCTGAGTTGACGGGGGTGATCCCTTTCTTCCTCCGCGAAAGCCAACAGCGCTCCTCACTATTCGCGATGCCACCATGGACAACACAAACGTATCATACCGGCGAGTAGGGCAAGCCTTGAACCGAGGGCTCAGATCAAGCAGCACGCCAACACCGCGACTGCAGCCCCATCGGCATTCGCCGCCAACCGCTTGCGCCAGTGCAAGAGCGCGTCAGTCGGCTCCACATATAGTCGGCCAGTTGAACGGTTCTTCTCACGTGAAAACAGCAGGTTGCCCAACGAATCACTCCCAGGCGGGTGTTTGCGCCCTGATACCAAATCGAGCACAACCGGATCGTGGGCAGCACTATCCACGAACCCAGCTATCGCAAATGGCTCCTCCAGCGTAACTGTCGAGCGCACCTCCCGCGGCTATCCTCAGTTGAGTTATCAGGCCACCGCCCAAGAGCGATGCGCAACAACCGATTCTCATGGCCCCGCACAGCGGAAGCGATATCTCGTGTAGTAAGAATTCTCATCTGCATTGCCTGTCCCTGCGGGCAAAGATGATAGCCACGATGACAAACTCCGCTGCGAAGGCTGAAGCCGCATAGGCCAACACCACGACGCCAAGCACAGCAAAAAGGGGCGTCATAGCAGCTAAGGCGATCGCCGGTGTAAGCAATGCCGTGACAATCCCGCCAGGATTCGTCCGCTTTGAGGCCGTGATCGCAACGTCGACGACGGTGAATACTGTCCCCACCACTGCAGGGACTAGAGCCCCTGCGATGATCCCAGGATGATCGGTGCCGAGAAAGAGAATCACGGCCAGAGCCGCCCACGAGAAAGCGGCGAGGGCAGCCGACAGGGCGATTTTACGGGAGAGTGAAAGAGTAGGAGTGTTCATGATATTCTCAATTCTTTTGATGTTCGAAGAGCTACTGACAAGGTGGGGCGACATACCTGTTCATCCAGTCCCGGGCGCGAATCCCCACCAGCATCTCTATGGTCGTCGTTTTGCCAGCACCGTTCGGCCCGAGAAGGCCGAATACCTCTCCACGTCGGATCGCTAAGTCGATGCCGTCGACAGCTCGGAAATCCCCATAAGTCTTGACGAGGCCGGCGACCTCGATTACATTGTCGCCATACGCCGTCCGCACAGCGGCGGTTTTCTGGTCCAGCAGAGTCATTGCTTGACCTCTCTTCGTTCGGTGCCCTGAGACACGGTCATGGTTTCGATAAGGCTTATTCGCCGGTTACGATCGGTGATAGTTCGAGTTTGTTCGAATATGCCGGATCGAAGTAGTCGCCGGTGTCATCACTTCGCGATGATGTTTATCACCATTCGAAAGGGACACCCATAGGTCGGGTTTCGCGTCGGCGATCTTTGTTCTGCCGCACCATAGCGGCTCTGCGTTACCGCGGGACAGCCACGGCTAAATCCTTGGCAACTGCCATACAGTATTAGCGTCTGTCGAGCGCAAAGCGACCACTGCAGTACGTCCTGGAATGCTTCTATAACATGATGCAGGAGCGCCTGGCCGTGTCACCAACGGTTTGAGAGGCACGCTACCCTCCTGAGCCGTGGCCTCGTCGGCGTCGTGTTCCGCCACGGTTGGTGTGGGAGTGAGTGGTTGGCGGTGACCAAGGAGATACGGTCGGCGTCGTGCTGTTTGAGGACAGAAGAGAGCTATTGAACCGAGGTGAGGTTTTCGGACACCAAACGTCGC
>CAYTSH010000123.1:0-6436 GCA_964440395.1 uncultured Microbacteriaceae bacterium | reverse complement strand
AGCGGCGAGTCCCGCGGCGCAGTTCACCGCAAAAGTGAGTGCTGCGCTCACCCGCTTACCAGAGCGCCACAACCGCATCGCATCGGCAATCATGGTGCTAAACGTGCTCAGACCCCCAGCAACCCCAACCCCGAGCAGGGTGGACTGGGGTGCGCTCAGCGTGCCGCTCCATAGGTGAACCACCGCGAATGCGGCCAACGCCGAACCAGCAACGTTCACCACACACACCGACCACGACAGCTCACCAAGTGGATGCCGTGGCCGGGTGAGTTCCGCGACTCGCGCGTGCCGGGCATCCCGCCATTGTTGCTCCGCCCGACCGAGGGCGAAGCGAAGCAGCGCCATCGCGGCGCCAAGCGCGGCAACAGCGAACATCAACACGACGCCCCCTTCGTGCCGCCACTGCCCAGCGAGCGCGCAACCCAATTAGCCAACGCCCAGGCCGCCACACCCGCGGCGAGTGACCCCATCAGAAGCAGCCCAGCCGCTGCCGGGGCGCCCTGCCGCCAGAGGGTGAGCGTTTCCACAATGAGCGCCGAAAACGTGGTGAATGTGCCGATCAGTCCGGCGGTGATGCCGGCACGCAACCACTCCGGCCAGCTGTGCACGTGGCGCACCCCAACGGTCGCGCCGATCAGCGCGGTGCCGAGCAGGTTGGCGGCGAGGGTTGCCCACGGCGCGCCCGGGGTGAACGCCGCAAACAACAGCACGAGGCCGTAGCGCGCCGTCGCGCCGGCTGCACCGCCAACCGCAACGGCGCACCACACGCGCCAATCCGACGCGCCGCGCGGCGTGCGGGTTGCACCTCCCGCGGGCTCGGCAGTCACCATCACCCGTCCAGCGTATCCTGTTGCGCCGCCACACCGCTCGCGCAGCGCCAGCTCAGGCGTGCGGCGCGGTACGGTGAAGCATGACACTCGTTACTGCGGCGCTCAGCGGATTCCTTGGTGGGTGCACACTCCTCATTGGTGCGGCGATTGCGCTTGTCGTGCGGGTGCCCCGCACGGTGGTGGCCGGCGTGATGGCGTTCGGTTCCGGGGTGCTCATCTCCACGCTGGCCTACGAACTGGTGGGGGAAGCACAGCGGGCGGGCGGATTGCTGCCCACGGCATCCGGGTTTTTGATTGGTGCGGGGCTGTATGTTGGCGCCGATTGGGCGCTCGAGCGGGCGCAGGGTGCGCGCCCCCGGGCGGCGGCAAGACCCGCAACCCCCGGGCAGCCGGCAGACCACGCAGCACCCGGGCAGCTTGCAAACCCCGGGCGCACCTCGGCAACCCCCGCACCGGCAGCAACCGGCGGGCTGGTGCTGGCTGTGGGCGCACTCATCGACGGTATTCCAGAATCGCTTGTGCTGGGTCTGAGCGCTGCGGGCGGGATCAGCGTGCCGATTGTGCTTGCAATCGCGCTCGGCAACCTGCCCGAGAGCCTCTCCAGCACGGCGCAGCTGCGCGCTCAGGGTCGCAGCGCCTGGTTCGTGTGGCGACTCTGGGGCGGCATTGCGCTGATTTCAACAGTTGCGGCGGTGGTTGGGGCCGCCACGCTGAGTGCGGCACCCGAGGCGCTCACCGCGCTGGTGCTGGCGGTTGCCGCCGGCGGCCTCTTCGCCATGGTGTGCAACACCATGATTCCGCAGGCGTTCACGGCTGAACATCGGTTTACCGCGGTGTGGGCAACGGCCGGGTTCCTGACCGCGTTTAGTGTGCACCTGGCGGGGTGATCGGGGGCGTTTCGTGCGCGCCGCCTGGGCGCCATTCCGCCTGCCAGGCACGGTATTCGCGGCGCAACAGTTCACCGGCTGGTTTCGCATAGGGGCAGTAGTCGTCGTTTGTTTCGGCGCTTTCGGGCGAATAGAGATCCGCCGGCCAATCCCACAGCATGAGGCCGCCAACCCAAGGGCGCGAACGACATTGGGCGAGCATGTCTTCGTAGTAGGCGTGTTGCGCCGCGCCAGAAGGTTCCCCGGGCAGCGCCCAGTCGTTTGGCCGCGCCGGTGATTCACTTCTGCTGGGGCAGCCCGCTTCCATGAAGAAAAACGGTTTCTGCTGTGCCCGCACCACGGTTTCGATGCGGTCGAGTTGCTCCGGCCAGGCACCCAGCGGATAGTACCCGCTGGAGCTGATCACGTCCACGGCATCCCACCAGGTCACGTGATCCTCCTGATATTTGTCACAGTTGTAGGTGATGGGGCCGTGATACACCTCGCGCACGTCTGCAATGAGTGCCCGCCAGTGTGCCTCCTGCGAATCTGCACGAACCATTTCGCAACCGATGCAGAGCATATCGCAGCCCTCTTCTTGGGCCAGGCGCGCGGCGTGCAGGATGAACAGGCGGTAGGTGGCGAACCATTCGCCCCAGGTTGGTTCACCCGGCACATCCCAGTCAAAGAAGCCGATGTAGGCGCGCCAGGTGCCGTCTGCAACGTTCACCACCGGTTTCAGGCACACGCGCAATCCGAGCGTTTTGGCGTGCCGAATGGCGTGCCGAATCTCGTCGTCGCTCACCGTTTGCTCCGTTTTGACGGGCACCAGGGTGCTTGTGGCGGTAGCCTGCTGGGTTGCGTAGGCAAGGGCGACCCAGTTCACGCCGTGCTCGCTCATGAGGCGCATCGATTCATCGGCGCGCGGGGTTGACCAGGTGCCTGCGATTCCCGTCCAGCCCCAGGTCATTCCACAGATTGGTTCTGATATGTTCATTATTTTGTTGCTCCCGCGGTGAGACCGTTGTAGATGAATCGTTGCAAAAAGAGGAACAGCAGCAGCGTGGGGATAATCACCAGGATGGTTCCTGCGGTGATGATTTCCCAATGCGCACCGTAGGGGCCTTTGAAGCGGAAGAGCGAGGTTGAGATGACGCCCAAATCACCCGACGGCATGTAGAGGAATGGAATGTAGAACTCGTTGTAAATTGCGATGCCTTTGATGATGATGACCGTGGCGATTGCCGGTTTCAGCAGGGGCAGAATGATGCGCCAGTAAATTGTCCAACGCGACGCCCCTTCGAGCGTGGCCGCCTCGTCGAGCGATTTTGGTATTGAAGCCATGAACTGAATGAACAGGTAGATGGAGATGATGTCGGTGCCGAGGAACAGCACAATTGCCGCGCCGCGCGTGTTGAACAGTTCGAGCGCGTTGATGACCTGGAAGGTCGCGACCTGGGTGGTGACGCCCGGCACGAGGGTGGCGATGAGGAACGCGGCAACGACGAGCGGTTTGCCGCGGAACTCGAAACGGTCGATGGCATACGCCGCCATGGTGCCGATCAGAATTGTGCCCACCAGCGAGATCACCAAAATGATGGTGGTGTTCACGAACCCCATCAGCATTTTGCCGTCCACAAACGCCGTGATGTAGTTGCTGAAGTTCAACCAGTTGCTCGGCAAATCGAACGGACCGCTTTGTGCGTATTCTTCGGCGGTTTTGAAGCTCGCAAAAAACACCACGCTCAGTGGGAGCAGGGTGAGAATGGCGGCTACGATGAGGCTCAGGTATTTCGCCCCGGTTGCGGCAAGTTTCATGAGAGTTCTGCTTTCTCGTCTGGAAGAAGGTATCGCTGCACGAGCGTCACAATGAGCACAATCAGCAGCAGCACCACGGCCATCGCTGAGGCCAAACCAACTTTGCGGTACACGAAGGCTTCTTGCACCGTTTTGATGACGAAGGTCATCGAACCGTTCGCGCCGCCGGTCATCACGTAGGGCACTTCGAATACCGACAGGCTGCCGGAGATAGCCAAAATGATGGTGAGGCTGAGGATGCGGCGGATGCCGGGCAGGATGATGAACCGGAACTGGTGCCAACGGTTTGCCCCGTCCAATTCCGCCGCCTCGTAGAGTTCATCGGGAATCGCCTGAATAGCACCGAGGAAGAGCACAAAGTTTAACCCCATGTAGCGCCAGATTGAGGTGCCCGCGAGTGAATAGTTCACCACCTCCGGGTTGCCTAACCACTGGGTGGAGAACTCGCCGAGCCCCAGCACGTTCAGCAGCCCGTCGAGGGTTCCGCCCGGTTGAAACACGTAGAGAAACACGAAGCCGATTGCCACGCCGTTAATGAGGTAGGGAAAGAACAGCACGCCTTTGAAGAAGTTGCGAAAGCGGGTGCGAAACGACAGCATGGTGGCGAAATACAGCGCGAGAGCCATTTGCACCACCGAGGCACCCAGGTAGTAGAGACTCACGAGAAACACTTCCCGGAACTCGGGCCGGGTCAGCACCTCAACATAGTTTTCTAAACCAACGAACGTTTTGTTGGGGTCGAGCCCATCCCAGGAGGTCACGCTGTACCAGAACATGCTGATGACGGGGATGAAACTAAAGGTTGCCAGTAGCAGCAGCGGTGCTGCCAGGAACAGCCAAGGCGTGAGCCGGGAGAGCATGCTGTCGCGCGGCCGGTAGCGCCTGGGGGCCTCGGTGGTGGGCTTCGATTCGGGATGCCGTGAGCGGCTCGGGCGCGCAGCCCCGGGTGTGCTCTGTGGTGCGGTTGTGCTACTCATTGAACGCCTTTGGTCAGGAAGGGTGCGGAGATGCCTGTCATCTCGTGTTGGTGTGTGGTGGGTGCGGCCGCGTTTGGTACGGCCGCACCCGGCTGGCAGGGTGGTTATTTCACGATCTCAGCGCGAGCATCCGCCCATTTCTTGTTGAGCTCGTCAAAGTAGCCGTCCTTGGTGCCTTTCGCGGCGCCGCGGGCAATGTCTACGAGCTTTTGGCGGTAAATGCTGCCCCACACGTCAATCTCTGCGGTGTTGGAAATGTCGGTGAACCAGGTTGCCTGCTCTGCGGGCAGCTGCTCAAGCTCGAGGTATTGCACACCCTTGGTGTCAAACTCGGCGAGGGTGCTTGGTGAGGGCGCATCTGCGAGGGGTGAGAGCATTCCTTGCCCTTCGGCGAAGCCTGACTCGTTGGCGAAGAAGTCGATCCAGGCGCGCGCCGCGGCTTTGTGCTTGGAGTGCACGCTGATGGCGTTGTTGTAGTCGCCACCGATGGTGGAGTAGAACTTGCCACCCGCTTGGGTTGGGAACGGCATGAACCCGATGTCGTCGGCTGAGTTTCCGGCGGCTTCAGCCGCTTCCTGCATTTGCACAATTGCCCAGGAGCCGAGCACCATGGTGCCGATTTGGCCTTTGCCGAGCGCTACCTTGGAGTCTTCCCAGTTTGTGGTGAGCGGGTCGTCTTCGGTGAGTTTTTGGTTGACCGCGTCGAACAGCAGCGAGTCGATGATGTAGTAGTCTTCGCCCGGCGTCCACGGCGCGTCACTCTGCACGTAGGTTTCGAGCGCCTTTGCGTCGCCGGTTGGCGTGCCCTGGTTGCCGTTGTAGGCTGCGAGCGGCCAGCCGTCTTTGTAGTTGGTGTACAGCGGGATTGCGCCGGTTGCTTTGATCTTTTTGAGGTCGGCGAGGAACTCTTCGGGGCTGGTGGGCCACTCGGTTATGCCCGCCTTTTCCCACACTCGCTTGTTGTAGACCACGCCGTTTGCGTTGCCCCCGGTGGGGAGACCGTACGTTTTGCCGTCGTAGGATTGGGTTGCCACGAAACGGTAGGTGTTTTTCATGTCTGCGAGGTCCCCGAGGGGTTCAAAGAACAGCGAAAGTTTATCTTTGGTGACGGAGTTTGGGATGAGCAGCACGTCGCCGTAGTCTTTGGTGTTCATTCGGGTGGTTACGTCGTCTTCGTAGTTGCTAATACCCTCGATTTTCACTTTCACGTCGGGGTATTTCTGCTCAAACGCTTTCACATAATCCTGCATGAGCGTGTCGACGATGTTGGTTCGGTTGGTGAGCACCGTAATTTCGCCGGCGATCTTGTCGCTGCCCGCTTCGTCGCTGTTTGACGCTGAACAGCCGACCAGCATTGCGGTTGCGGTGAGGAGTGCCGCCGCACCCATAAAACGTTTTGCCACTGTGTTCTCCTTTGATTGGCACACCCGCCGCTCGCGCCACGCACCGACGGTGGTGAAGCAACGTTGCTGTGGGTGCTGTTTCTTCTTCACAGAATAGGCAACCCGACAGGGCACGTCAACTTATATGCCAACGCTGTCTTTTCATGTCCTTTTCACTTAAAACACTGAAACATATTGATTTTCAGGGGCAGGCAGCCGCGCTACCGTCAGTTAATTTACTTAAAATTGTCCACGAATGTCTATCGATGTCATAATGGCTGCGTCGCCTGCAACACGGCAACGCCACCCGCCAGCAACGCAGCCGCATCGCCCCACAGCAACGCAGCCGCATCGCCCCACCCCACCCCAGAGCGCACAGGAGCGCAGAGCCCCGCACCGCAGGAGCAGCAATGAGCATTCAACCGCGTGCAACAATCGCAGACGTTGCCCGCCTCGCCGGCGTCAGCACCAAAACCGTCTCCCGGGTGTATGCAGACACCAGTCAGGTCGCCCCAGACACTCGCGAACGCGTTTTGGTGCGCACGCCGGCGAGGCGGGCAACG
>CAYTSH010000122.1:0-6444 GCA_964440395.1 uncultured Microbacteriaceae bacterium | reverse complement strand
TGGGTACCGGCGGGCTATCGCTGGCCAGCGGCACCCCCTCGACGGGTGCATTTGGAATGAGGTTTTGTTCCGGGGAGGCGGTGACGAGCGCGGTAGAGCCGAGAATGGCACCGTCACTCAGCCGCAGATATGCCGGGCGCGCGTTTACCACCATACCGAGCGCATTCGCGTTCTCCACCAGGTGCTGCGGCGAGGAGAGCACATCGACTTTCTGTTGCACGTTGCGTGTTTCCCGGACGAGCTCAGCCTCTTTCATTCGCAACGCGGTCAGCTGATAGGCACCATCGGCCTGGGCAATACTCAACAGCAGCTGCGCCGCCAGCATTGCGGCAACCATCGAGACGGTGACCAGGGCGTAGGTCATGCTGGAATGCTTCGTCCGGGTGCGCTTGCTGACCAGACGTAAGTTCGGGCGCTGCTCCGGCTCCGGTGGCGGTTGTATCCACGGGGTCGCAAGTTCATGATCCCACGCAACTGCCTCCGCTGCGGCACCTCGGCGCAACACGGCTGTGGTTGTGTTCATTGGTTGCTCCTCACTCGTTCGACCGCTCGCAGCCGAACGGACTGTGAACGTGAGTTCTCAGCCCGTTCTTCAGGACTGGCCTGCTCCGCGCCACGCGTCAGCAGTTTCAGACTGGGCTGGTGCTCCGGAAGTTCCACGGGTAAATCAACTGGCGCTGTGGATGTGCTGCCGGCGACGAAGGCGCGTTTCACCAGGCGATCTTCCAGGGAGTGATAGGACATCACAACCATGCGACCGTGCAGTGCAAGCCGCTCGATTGCGGCGGGGATGGCGCGCTCCAGCACGCTCAGTTCCTGATTCACTTCAATGCGCAGCGCCTGGAACACTTTCTTGGCGGGATGCCGCTGTGCACGGATCGCCGCCGGTGTCGCATCGCTGAGGATTTGCACCAACTGCGCGGAACGCTCAATTGGCTGCACCGCACGGGCAGCCAAAATTGCGCGTGCGTATCTGCCAGCGAGTGATTCTTCGCCGTAGCGTTCAAAAATCCTGCGGAGATTACCTTCGCTGTACGTTGCCAAAATCTCTGCCGCTGAAACACCTTCACGCTGGTTCATGCGCATGTCGAGCGGGGCGTCCTGCGCATAGGCGAACCCGCGATCGGCTTCGTCGAGTTGTAGCGAAGAGACGCCCAAATCAAACAGGATGCCGTGCGCCCGGCTGGCACCATTGCTCTCGATTGCCTCTCCAATGGAATCGTAGACGGTGTGCACGGGGCGAAACCGGTCGCCGAAGCTGGCGAGTCGCTGGCTGGCAATACCGAGCGCCTCGGTGTCTCGGTCGAGACCGATGAGTGTGATGTTTGGAAAGCGATCAAGCAGGTGGAAGGAATGCCCGCCCATGCCGAGGGTGGCATCGACCACCACAGCGTTCGGCGCTTGCAACGCCGGCGCGAGCAGTGCAATGCATCGCTCGAGCAAAACGGGGATGTGCCGGTCGCTCACTCGAGGATCGGCGGGTGTAGCTGTTGGATCAGTGCGATTCGTGAGGAATTCAGTCTGGTGCTCGGTCATAGTCTCACTCCGGGGTGTTCGTTGCTGCACTTGCGCCGGGCGCAAGCTTTTAGAACAGCCCCGGAATCACCTCCTCCTCGATGCGGGCGAACGTTTGCTCCTGCTCGGCCAGGTAGGTGTCCCATGCCCCACTCTCCCAAATCTCAATCCGATCGCCGGCGCCAATCACCGTGAGCTCTCGATCCAGTCCGGCGTATGCACGCAGCGGCGCGGGAATCGTGACACGATGCTGTTTGTCGGGCGATTCCGCGTGCGCGCCCGACAAAAATACGCGCAAAAAATCTCGCGCCTGTTTGCTGGTGACCGGTGCTTTGCGCAGCGTCTTGTGCATTTTTTCGAACGCTTTCACGCTGAACACATACAGGCAGCGTTCCTGCCCTCGGGTGATAACCACGCCGCCCTCAAGCTCGTCACGAAATTTGGCGGGCAAGATGATGCGTGACTTGTCGTCAAGCTTCGGAGAATACGTGCCAAGAAACACAACTCCCTCCTCCCAGTCATCGCGCCCTAACCAACGATTTCCTCCACAATACTCCACTTTGCTCCACTCGTGGGGAAAAATAGTGCAACTTTTGGCTAATAGATCAGAAAAACACCTGATAAAGCAGAAGATCTCCTGGTGGAGGGAGTTGGAGCCACTCAGGGCATTGCAGGCGTGTCAGCGCAACAACAACACAACGCCCCGCCTCGTTCATCTGAACAAGGCGGGGCGTTATGCTCCCAAACCAAAACCCGGCCAGCCATCGGCAGCCCGGCAACCAGACACCCACGCCCTCACGGCAGCAGGCGCATCAAACTACTCGTCGTGCGAACGCCGCTCCCAACGCTCAGCCATGCGCTCAGTCAGGCTGGAACGGGCGCTGCGCGCTGAACCAGCCGCGGCATCCCCCATCGAATCCGCAGAATCCGGCGAAACCCTATCCCCCTCACGAGCGCCCTTACTTGGCGTCATCGCAAACAACACACCGGCAAGCATGACCACAAAGCCCAACAGCCCCACAAGGGGCTGCGCAACAATCACCGCAACCAGCAGGGCGGCCAAACCAGCAAGGCCAATCAGAATACCCACCACCAGTGAGCGGTACGACGGCCGAATCGCCTTCGAGTCGGGAGGCGACAGCAGATCAGACTCGCTGTCATACCAGTTGCGTTCCATCTCTTCGAGAAGTCGCTTTTCCCGCTCAGAGAGTGCCATGGTCTTCCCCCGTGGTTCGTGAAACAAAGATATCAATAGTTTAGGGGTGTGCGACCGGGTAGGCTAGACACCATGAGTTTTAGCAGCACATTTCCCGAAGACGTTCAGCAAGAACTCAGCCAATTCCTCACAAAACGTGCTGAAGAGCTCGCACCACTCGGCGAAGAAATCGACCAACTCATCACACACGCGCGGCCATTCCTCAACGGCGGCAAGCGGCTGCGCGCCTGGTTCACCTACTGGGGATGGCAAGCCGTAACCACCAACGCACACGAACGCGAATACCGCGCCGTGGTGCGCCTCGCCAGCGCCCTCGAACTCTTCCACGCCGCCGCACTCGTGCACGACGACCTCATCGACAACTCAGACACCCGCCGCGGCATGCCCGCAATACACCGCAGCTTCGAACGCACGCACCGCGAAGCCGGCTGGCGCGGTTCAGCGGAAGCATTTGGCCGCTCCAGCGCCATCCTCCTCGGCGACCTGCTGCAATTCTGGAGCGACATGCTCTTCGCCCAAGCCCTCACCGAGCTCCCCCGCAGCAGCAGCGAACGCGCCCGGGCACAATTCTCCCTCATGCGCACCCAGGTCGGCGGCGGCCAATACCTCGACGTGCTTGAAGAACAGCTGCCACTCTCACACACCTTCGACATCCAACAGCAGCGCTCACTGCGGGTGCTCATCTACAAATCAGCGAAATACAGCGTCGAAGCGCCCCTCCTCATCGGCGCCGCACTCGGCGGCAACGACACCCACAGCAACGAACCCACACCCGCGGAGCAAGCGCTCGCACACTTCGGGGTCGCAGTCGGCACCGCGTACCAGTTGCGCGACGACCTCCTCGGGGCATTCGGAGAACCAGAAGTCACCGGCAAACCCGCAGGGGGCGACCTGTTGGAAGGCAAACACACCCTGCTCGTTGCGCACACCCGGCACGAACTCGCACAACAGGGCACCCCCACGGCAACAACACTCCTGCACCGCTTCGACGAACTCTTCGGCAACCCCGCACTCACCGTGGAAGGCATCGCCGAACTGCAACACATCATCCGCAGCACCCCCGCCGTGAGGCGCATCGAAACGCACATCGCGGACGTCTCAGCCGAAGCGGTACGCTCGCTGGGGCTGGCAGCCGAGTCGGGCATCCTGCCCAATCGAGACGCCACAACGGCACTCACCGAGCTGTGCACACAACTCGCCGGAAGAACAGCCTAACCGGCCGCGAAACCCGCAGCCTAAAACGCGAGCGCAAGCGCCACGCGGCGCACCTCCGCCTTTCGACCTGCCCGCAACGCCTCAACCGGGCTCATGCCGAACGCCTCATTCGGGGTCAACAACCACGCAACCGCCTCATCCGTGCGAAACCCGGCGTCCTCAAGCACCACAATGGTGCCCTTCAGGGAACCAAGCGGGGCATCATCCAGCACAAACAGTGCCGGAACCTTCAAAATGCCGTCAATGCGGACCGAGCCGAGCTCGCGCTGTTCGATGAGCTGGCGAACCCGGCTCACCGAAATTCCAAACCGCTCCGCAAGATCGGGAACGGTCAAATACTCAGTGGGGACAAACGAATCAATCACGCTCCTAAGATTAGTCGCCAAAGCGGCCCGCGCGGCACGCCTCGCCACACGGGCAGCCAAGATCCCATAAACTTTGGAAGGTGAACACCGCCCACCACGATCCGCTCATTGGCCGCGTCCTCGACGAACGCTACCAGGTGCGATCCCGCATCGCTCGCGGTGGCATGGCAACCGTTTACCTCGCGCAAGACACGCGGCTCGACCGCGACGTGGCTCTCAAAATTATGCACGGCCACCTGGCTGAGGATGCGGCGTTCAAAAAACGCTTCGATCAGGAGGCGCGTCAATCCGCACGGCTTGCGCACCCGCACGTCGTGAACGTGTTCGATCAGGGGCAGGATGCCGGGGTCGCCTACCTGGTTATGGAATACTTGCCGGGCATTACGCTGCGTGACCTGCTGAAAACCAAAGGCGCCCTGCTGCCGGAACAAACGTTTGAAATCGCCGAGGCAGTGTTGAGCGGCCTCGCCGCGGCGCACCAGCAGGGCATTGTGCACCGCGACATGAAACCGGAAAACATTCTGCTGGCAGATGATGGCCGGATCAAACTGGGCGATTTTGGGTTGGCACGGGCGGCGAGCGCGAATACCACAACGGGCCAGGCACTGCTTGGCACCATCGCATACCTCGCCCCCGAACTGGTCACCAAGGGCATTGCCGACGAACGCAGCGATGTGTATTCGTTCGGCATTGTGCTCTACGAAATGATTACCGGCGTGCAACCGTTCCGCGGCGAGCAGGCGATGCAGATTGCTTACCAGCATGCCAATGACGAGGTGCCGGCGCCGAGCCTGGTCTCGGTGCATTCCACAACCGAGTTGGATGCCTTGGTCAAGTGGGCGACGATGCGTGACGCTGCCGCCCGCCCGGCCGATGCCCAGGAATTGTTAGAACAGGTTCGCGAAGCCCGCCGTGGCGGGGTTATCACCGCGGGCAATGCACACACCCGGTTACTGGCCACGCCGCTCGAAGAGACCACCGCGCTGGCCGTTGCCGATGCCGAACCGTTCGGCTTCGGCCACCCTGAGCCTGATTCGGACGCCACCCGGTTTTTTGGGGGCGCGCAGCCGATGGCTCACCTGGCACCACCCCGCCCAGCCGCACCGCAAAGCGGTTCGACTGTCACAACCGCGGTGCAGGTGTCCAGGCAGCGCACAAAGCGCGGTCGGGCCTTGTTCCTCATTTTTACCCTGCTGATTCTGCTGAGCGGCGGTGCGGGGTGGTGGTTTGGCAGCGGACCGGGTTCGCTGGTGCAGCTTCGCGATGTGCTTGGCATGCAGACGGCGGATGCGGTTGGTCGCCTCACCGATCAGGCGCTCACGGTGACCGTGTCGCAGTGCACAAGTTTGACGGTGCCCGCCGGCAGTATTGTGTCATCGGACCCGGCACCCGGCACCCGGGTGCCGCGGAACTCGGCGGTGCAACTGTGCGAATCGACCGGTCCGCGCATGGTTGAGGTGCCACAGCTTGTGGGTTCCAGTGTGGATGCCGTGGCAGCGCAACTGCAGCAGCTCGGCTTGGTCTTCGCCGGCGTGCTCGAGCGGCGTTTTGACAGCGAGGTGCCCGCGAACGTGGTGATTGCTGCGTTTGATGAGGCCGGCAACGAACTGCCCGCGCAGCTTGCGGAGCAGAGTGCCGTGCAGGTCGTTGCCTCGGCAGGGCCGCTGCCCTCGGTGGTTGGGCTGCCGCGGGATGAGGCCATTGCCGAGCTGACCGGGGCGGGTCTTGTGGTTGATCCCGCAGGAAACACCGAAGTGTACAGCACGCAGGTTGCTGCGGGGGCGGTGATCTCCGTTGAGGGGGTCAAGGAACCCACTCGTGTGGGTGACGCGTTGACACTCACCGTGTCGCTCGGTCCAGAACTTTTTGAAATCCCGAAAACCGTTGGCATGTCGATCAGCCAGGCAATGCAGACACTCACCGCAGCCGGATTCACCCCGCAGACACAGGTTCCCCAACAGGTCGCCGGGGTGAGCCTGTGGGATCAGGCGAAAGTGGTGGGGACGACGCCGGCCGCAGGCGAACGGGTTGAAGCCGGCACCAGCATCCTCGTTAAATCGGCGGAGTAACCGCGAGGGGCGTTTGGGCACCCCTCGCGGCTCGTTGGACGGGCCCTATCTGGTGAGTTCCTCG
>CAYTSH010000121.1:0-6615 GCA_964440395.1 uncultured Microbacteriaceae bacterium | reverse complement strand
CTCAGCCGGGAAGCGGTGCTCGCGGTACCGACCGACTATGCGTTCAGCATTGGACTGGCGCAAGCCGTTTCGCCACTGCGCTTGCGCGGCATGAGCGCGATGCTCGGTCGAATCCACCGAGCGCTCCGAAGCCAAGCACCCAAGGAGTGAGTCTTACAGCTTGGGTGCGTCCGGCGTGGCTACCGCAGCCGTGGGCACCGAATCCTTACCCTAGTGTGGTGACCGCTTTTGATACGCCGCTCCCGCGAGAGTTTCGTGACGCATTGGACGACATCGCGGCTGTGGAGCTCCGAAACGATCTTGTGGTGCGCGTAATTCCGAACCCCGGTGCGGTTGCACAGCACAGTTTCGCGCTTTCCGCAGACGTCACACCGCCGCATGATCACGAGGATTCCCCCTACGGAACCGGGCGATTTGTGCTGCTCTACCAGCCGCAAGCCATTGACGAATGGCACAGCCCGTTTCGGGTCGTGATTTTTGCACAGGCACCGCTCGATTCGGTCATGTCGCAGGATCCGTGTCTCGCGGAAGTCACCTGGAGCTGGTTGGCGGACTCCTTAGCCGCGCGACAGGCGACGCATCACCTCCTCTCCGGCACCTGCACCAAAACGCTTTCCACCGGGTTTGGCGAACTCGCAACCCGCCCGGATGCATCCGCACTCATCGAACTGCGCGCATCCTGGAGCCCCACAAACGAATACCTCGGGGCGCACGTCACTGCGTGGGGAGAGTTTCTCTGCACCATTGCGGGGCTGCCACCAAACGTTGCCGGGGTCACCTCGCTCACGAGTAAGCGAAACAGCCGTGGCTGACTGGACACTCATCGCAAGCCAGGAGTCGTTTGAAACCGCCGTCACAACGCTTGCCGCCGGCAGCGGCCCGCTCGCTGTTGACGCTGAGCGCGCCTCCGGCTACCGTTACTCGCAACGCGCATATCTCATCCAGTGCTACCGCGAAGATGCAGGCACCTTTCTGTGCGACCCCCTCGGGATTGAGGATTTCACGCCGCTGCAAGAACAACTCGGCGAGGTGGAGTGGATTTTTCACGCAGCCACGCAAGATCTGCCCTGCCTTCGTGAGCTGGGACTCGACCCAAAGCACGTGTTCGACACGGAGCTTTCCGCCCGACTCCTCGGCATGCCCCGGGTGAATCTTGGCGCTGTTGTAGAAGAATTCCTCGGCGTACACCTCGAAAAAGCGCACTCCGCCGCAGACTGGTCGACGAGGCCACTGCCAGAATCCTGGCTCGAATATGCTGCGGCAGACGTCACACTCCTACCCGCTCTTCGAGAAGAGCTCACCTTTGCACTCAAAGAATCTGGCAAACTGCCCTTCGCGTTCGCGGAGTTTGCGGCGCTCCTCGCGAAACGTCCCAAACCACCGCGGGAAGATCCGTGGCGCAAAATGAGCGGCTACGGCCGGCTCGCCGGAGAGCGCGCACAAGCATGCGCTCGAGAACTCTGGCTAGCCCGCGACACCCTAGCGCAGGCAGTCGACACCGCCGCCGGTCGGTTACTGCCCGACAGCTCAATCATCGCGGTCGCGCAAGACATTCCACGCAGCAAAGATCAACTCACCCGCATGAAAACGTTCAGAGGGCGGGCAAGCCGCACCGAGCTGGACCGCTGGTGGAACGCCGTGATGCGATCCAAACTCAACCCGAGCACCGTAGCACCGCAACCAGCCGACACGAGCGAGGACGGCATCCCCCCACATCGAACCTGGAAATTTCGCTCGCCCGAAGCGCACGAGCGACTGCAACTCGTTCGAGCGGCAGTAGCAGACGTTAGCGAACGGGTGAAGATTCCCGCGGAAAACCTGCTCGCCAGCGAAGCACTCCGCGCATTCTGTTGGGCACCGCCCAGCGAACATTCGCAAGCCAGCGTGCTCGATTTTCTCACCAAGCACGGCGCCCGCGAATGGCAAGCACAGCTCACCTCGGCGGCACTCGCGGCAACACTGCGCGAGTGAACCGAGCTCAGCGAAGCAAACGAGGCAACCCAATCACACCAAGACGCACAGTCCAGACCCCGCACGGCACACCGGGAGTGGGCGATGAGCGCGCTAGACTCTGAACAGAAACTTTGAGCAAGGAGGCAGCGTGGCCAAGGCACACGACGTATTTTTTATCGACGGCGTTCGAACGCCGTTTGGGCGCGCCGGGGAGAAAGGCATGTTCTGGAACACCCGCGCGGACGATCTGATTGTGAAAGCGATCGTCGGACTGCTCTCCCGGAACCCAACTGTTCCCCGCGAACGGATTGATGATGTTGCCGTCGCAGCCGCCACCCAAGTCGGTGACCAGGGGCTCACCCTTGGCCGCACCGCTGCACTCCTCGCCGGACTGCCGCAGAGCGTACCCGGGTTTGCCATCGATCGGATGTGCGCCGGCGCGATGACCGCAGCGTCGATGATGGGTGCCTGCATCGCGGCGGGACAATACGATCTCGCAATCGCTGGCGGGGTGGAACACATGGGCCGGCACCCAATGGGTTTTGGGGCTGATCCGAACCCACGCTTCCTCGCCGAACGACTGGTGCAGGCGGACGCACTGAACATGGGAAAAACGGCCGAAAACATTCACGACCGCTTTCCTCACCTCACCCGCGAACGCGCTGACCGATACGCGCTGCGCAGCCAGCAGAAAGTGCAGGCAGCGTACGAACACAACCTCATCCAACCTGACCTGGTGCCAGTGGCAATCCGCACCGCGCACGGCTGGGATTTAGCGACCGTCGATGAAGCCCCCCGGCCAGACACCACCATGGCGGCGCTGGCCGAACTCAAAACACCATTCCGCCCGCACGGCAGAGTAACCGCAGGCAACGCATCCGGGTTGAACGATGGCGCAACCGCATGCCTCCTCGCCAGCGAGCACCTGGTCCGAACCTACGGATTGAAACCGAAGATGAAACTCGTGAGCTTCGCCTACGCCGGGGTGGCCCCGGAAATTATGGGAATTGGACCGGTGCCCTCAACAGAGCGTGCGCTCGCAAAAGCCGGACTCACCATCGACGATATCGGCCTCTTCGAGCTCAACGAAGCATTCGCCGTGCAGGTGCTCTCATTCTTGGACCATTTCCGGATCGATGATGACGATCCCAGGGTGAACCCATACGGTGGTGCAATCGCACTCGGCCACCCCTTAGCCTCCTCAGGTGTTCGCCTCATGAACCAGCTCGCTCGTCAGTTCAGCGAACGACCAGACGTGCGATACGGGCTCACCGCGATGTGCATTGGGCTCGGACAGGGCGGCACCATGATCTGGGAAAACCCGAACTACTCAGCCAAAGCGACAAAAAGGAACCGTGCATCATGAACACCTACGACACAATCTCATTTGATGATCTGGTCGCCGCGAGTTCCGACGAGGTCATCACACACAGCCTCGTCAGCGACATCAGGCTTGCCAGCGGAAAACGTCTAGGGCTGATTACCCTCGACAACGGCAGGGATCACACTCGGCCGAATACGCTCGGCCCCAACACACTCCAGCAACTCGGCGCCACCCTCGACGAACTCCGAGCTCGGGCGGCACGCGGCGAGATTCACGGCATCGCGATTACAGGAAAACCCTACATTCTTGCCGCCGGCGCCGACCTCAGCAAAGTCAGCACCCTAAACAGCGCTGATTTTGCACTTAAAATGGCACAGTTCGGTCACTACGTCCTCGCCAAACTCCACGGAGCCGGTGTTCCCACGTTTGCGTTCATCAACGGCCTTGCGCTCGGCGGTGGCACAGAAATTGCGCTCAATGCCGACTATCGAACCATCGACGCATCCATTCCCGCAATCGCGCTCCCCGAAGTGTTCCTAGGCCTCATCCCCGGTTGGGGAGGTGCGACGCTGCTCCCCAACCTGATCGGGATCGAAAACGCCCTCAAAGTCATCATCGAAAATCCACTCAAAAACAACCGTATGCTCAAGGGACCGCAGGCGTTTGAGCTTGGCATGGCTGATGCAATGTTTAGCCCGGTGAACTTCCTGGAAGACTCATTTGCCTGGGCGGATGGGGTCCTCAACGGCGCAATTCAGGTAAAACGACAGCACTCGCCAGGCAAAATCGAACGCCTCGCGAAATGGGACATTGCCATTTCTGTCGCACGAAAACAACTCGAAGCGAGCATTGGCAACGTAGCGAAAGCGCCCTACGTCGCACTGGATCTCCTGAAAGCAGCCAAGGACAACAATGTGTCGAAAGGGTTCCTCCGCGAAGATGCTGCCCTTGCAGAACTGATCGCCGGAGACCAATTCCACGCCAGCATCTACGCGTTTAACCTCGTGCAAAAACGCGCAAAACGTCCAGCCGGTGCGCCGGAAGCTAATCTTGCTGAGCCCGTCACCAAAGTAGGGGTGATTGGTGCCGGACTTATGGCGAGTCAGTTCGCACTGCTTTTCCTGCGCAGACTTCGCGTGCCTGTGGTCATCACCGATCTAGATCAGGAACGAGTTGACCGCGGCCTCGCATACATTGGTGAACAAATCGATGCCCTCGCGGCCAAAAAGCGCATCACCGCTGATGAACGCACCCGTCTGCTTGCCCTGGTAAGCGGCACCACCGACATGGCTGAATTTGCCAACTGCGACTGGGTCATTGAGGCTGTGTTCGAAGAGCTCTCCGTAAAACAGGCAGTCTTCAGCGAAATTGAGCGCCACATCGCACCGACCGCGATCCTCGCAACCAACACCAGCTCACTGTCAGTAGCCCAAATCGCGGCTCCCCTGCAGCACCCAGAGCGCGTCGTGGGATTCCACTTCTTCAACCCGGTCGCAGTCATGCCACTCGTCGAGGTGGTACGAGCGCCCCAAACCACCGATAAGGCACTTGCAACCGCCATGGCTGTTGCAAAAGAACTGAAAAAAACGGCGGTCATCACCGCCGACACCCCAGGCTTTGTGGTGAACCGCCTCCTCGCGAGACTGCTCGGAGAAGCCATGTTTGCGCTCGACTCGGGGACACCATTTGCAGACGCCGAACACGCGCTCGACTCGTTTGGCCTCCCCATGAACCCGTTCGTGCTCCTCGAACTTGTGGGTCTCAACGTGGGGGCACACGTACTCGACGCGCACCACGCCGCGTTCCCATCCCGGTTCTATCGCAGCGAAAACCTGCACCGCATCGCCGAACACGGCACACTCCTCGCGCGGGATAAAAAAGGCAACCCAGCGGGTCTCGATCCGGTGGCGGCACAAATCATCAGCACCGGCGGTGTCAGCCAGTGGTCAGCAGAACCCACCATACCCACCACCGCACGCACCGGAAACCTGCTGCTCGAACGAGTGCAATTCGGGCTGGCGGATGAGATCCAGCGCATGCTCGACGAAGGCGTGGTGCACGGCGTGGAAGACATCGATCTGTGCATGATCATGGGAGCGGGCTGGCCATTTCATCTCGGTGGCATCACCCCGTACCTCGACCGAACCGGCGTGAGCGAAGCAACAAACGGAAAAACGTTCCACACCCCGCAAATTCGGGGCGTGCACAGCTAACCTAGCGGACGAGCCACAGGAATCTTATTGCCACCAACCTGGGCGACGATATCGTTCGTAATCTGGTCAACGGTGAGTCCGGCATCCGCCAAAATTTCTTCACGACTCGCGTGATCGAGGAACGAATCAGGCAGGCCGAGTTCCGTCACCGCGGTGTCAACGCCAGCACCACGAAGATCCTGCCGGATGCGCGTACCAACACCGCCAACACGAACGCCATCCTCAATGCTCACCACCAACCGGTGCTGCGCCGCCAACTCAATCGTGTCACCGGCAACCGGAACCACCCAGCGCGGATCCACAACCGTTGCGCCGATGTTGTGTGCGCTCAGCGCGCGAGCAATATCAACAGCCATCTGCGCCATCGCCCCAACGGCAACAATCAACACATCTTTCCGATCGCTCTCAAACAGCACATCGACACCCCCGGGTGTGCTGCGCAGCGCTGCAATTTGTGCCGGAGCCGCACCCTTCGGGAAACGAAGCACCGTCGGAGCATCTTCAACCAGGCAAGCCTCCCCCAACAGTTCGCGCAGCGTTGCCGCATCACGCGGCGCTGCAATGCGAATCCCGGGAACAACCTGCAAAATTGCAAGATCCCAAACACCGTGGTGGCTGGGACCATCCGGCCCAGTCACACCCGCCCGGTCAAGCACAAAGGTGACACCAGCGCGGTGCAGCGCCACATCCATGAGAACCTGATCGAACGCGCGATTCATGAAAGTCGCATACAGTGCAACGACCGGATGCAGCCCACCGTAGGCCAGACCAGCAGCGCTCGCCACGGCATGCTGCTCGGCGATCCCGACGTCATACACCCGATCCGGAAACTCGGCAGCAAACGCGTCGAGCCCCGTGGGGCGCAGCATTGCGGCGGTAATCCCAATCACCCGGTCGTTCCCTCGGGCGACACGAACCATCTCGTCGCGAAACACGTCAGTCCACGTTTCGGCACCAGGGTCACCCAGTGGCTCACCGCTCAACGGGTCAATCCGCCCCACCGCGTGAAACTGATCCGCCTCATCCTGCCGCGCCGGCGCATACCCGCGGCCCTTCTCCGGCAGCTCGTGCACCCTAACGGGCTGGCCGGACGGCTTCGCCTGCCAACATGCCCGCTCAAGAGCC
>CAYTSH010000120.1:5098-6774 GCA_964440395.1 uncultured Microbacteriaceae bacterium | reverse complement strand
GCTCAGTGATAGTCGCGGCGGCACACCCGAGCACAACGCACGCATTGCCCGGGAAACACTCGCAGGCAACCCCGGACCCGTCGCAGACATTGTCGCGCTCAACGCGGCGGCAGCACTCGTCTCCTTCGACCTGCACGCCCAACCGGAACAATCGCAGCGGCCCCTGCTGGAGCGGCTTGCCGGGCGGCTCGCCGACGCGCGCCGGGTGCTGGAAAGCGGCGCCGGCATCCAACAATTGGATGCTTGGGTCGCCGCAACCCAGCAGGCTGCCTCCCTGGAGCAGCGCTAGGCGAGCCACTGGGCGCGCGCACCCCGCAAAGCCTGGTAATTTTGAGCGGGTACGTCCGGCGCGATCCGCGCCGCGACCACAGCACCCCACGAAATAAGGAAACACGCACCATGAGTCAAGCCCTTCGAGTGGCAATCGTCGGCGCCGGCCCCGCCGGAATCTACGCGGGAAACATCCTCAGCAACGCGCATCCCGACGTATCGATCGACGTGTTTGACGCGCTGCCGGCGCCCTACGGGCTGATCCGCTACGGTGTTGCGCCAGATCACCCCCGCATCAAAGGGATCGTGAACTCGCTGCACGAAATGCTTGATAGCGGCACGATGCGCTTCTTCGGCAACGTGACCCTGGGCAAAGATGTGCAGATTGAGGAGCTGTTTGCGCACTACCACGCCGTGATTCTCGCGACGGGTGCCCAGCGCGACACCACCCTCGCCCTTGCGGGCAGCGAACTGCAAGGCAACTTTGGTGCGGCTGACTTTGTCAGTTGGTTTGACGGACATCCGGATGCTCCACGAGAATGGCCGCTTGATGCGAAAGAAATTGCCGTGCTTGGCAACGGAAACGTCGCCCTCGACGTGGCTCGCGTGCTGGCGAAGCAAGCTGACGACCTGCTCAGCACCGACATTCCCGCGAACGTCTATGCGGGGCTGCGGGCCTCGCAAGCCACCGACGTGCACGTTTTTGGGCGACGCGGCCCGGCGCAGATCAAGTTCACCCCCATCGAACTGCGTGAACTTGGCGAAGTGGCGGACGTGGATATCGTACTGTATGAGGAAGATTTTGCGCCCGGCTGGTTCGACCCGAACCGACCCGGAGTGACCAATCAGCATAAGGTGATGGCTCGGGTGCTGGAATCCTGGCGCACCCGGCAGCCAACCGGGGCGAAACGGCGACTGCACCTGCACTTTTTCGCCGCGCCTATCGCGCTGGAGGGCGACGAAACCGTCGAAGCCATCCGATTTGAGCGCACGGAACTCGTGCAGGAAACCGGCGAGGTTCGCGGCACTGGTGTTGAGTTTGTCGTGCCCGTGCAGGCGGTGTACCGCGCTGTCGGGTATTACGGCAGTGAAGTGCCCGGGGTGCCCTTTGATCAGGCCGCGGGCGTCATCCCAAACGCCGCGGGACGGGTGTTATCTGCCAACCTCGAACCAATGCCAGGGTTGTACACCACCGGGTGGATCAAACGCGGCCCCGTTGGGCTGATCGGCCACACAAAAAGCGATGCCGCAGAAACAATTGATTGCCTGCTAGACGATCTCGACTCGCTGACCGCACCCGCACACCCCGACCCCGCGACGATTGAACCGCTGCTCGCCGCGCTTCAGCAGGGCGGCGTCGAGCTTGAACTCGGGCGGCAAATCGTCGGTGAGTTGGCCGTTGATTT